>NZ_JBYTDY010000002.1:129118-151025 GCF_058791835.1 Paenibacillus sp. EB106-04-04-XG159
GGGATTGAAATTACTGGCATCGTTGTGCCCTCCTTAGATTAGCTCAGTCGCTCTTTACGCAGGAGCGTGGATTGAAATTACTGGCATCGTTGTGCCCTCCTTAGATTAGCTCAGTCGCTCTTTACGCAGGAGCGTGGATTGAAATGCCAAGGCTTTCTCCAAAACCGTCATCATATACGGTCGCTCCTTACGCAGGAGCGTGGATTGAAATCGAAGAGCACGCAGGATGAAGTTGAAGATCTCAAAAGTCGCTCCTTACGCAGGAGCGTGGATTGAAATAACTTCAAATGTCCTCGGCTGTTCGATCTCTTTTAGTCGTTCCTTACGCAGGAGCGTGGATTGAAATTTCCATCCGTTACCTATCGCTTTCAGCGCAATTTGGTCGCTCCTTACGCAGGAGCGTGGATTGAAATATGCTTTCGTTTTCTCGTGCCATATCTCTGTTTGGTCGCTCCTTACGCAGGAGCGTGGATTGAAATATAATAAGCAAAAATGCCTCCAAGATGAGCGGGTCCGTCGCTCCTTACGCATGAGCGTGGATTGAAATAGTCATGTTAACGCACCTCCAACTCTTTCCCGATTAGTCGCTCCTTACCCAGGAGCGTGGATTGAAATCTGTACCCGTGATACCCTCGGAACCAAGCGCAGTCGGTCGCTCCTTACGCAGGAGCGTGGATTGAAATGCATATTCGTAAGCCTTTTCGATGTGATCTTCAGTCGCTCCTTAAGCAGGAGAGTTATGCTAATGGTGAAATCGTTCCGCTAATTGATCCAAGTGTGCCGCATGCGTAAGCCTTCTGCAATGATGTACGATTTTGCTGGGAATAACGGCAGCGGCAAAAGTAATTGTGTTGCAAGCAGAGCAAGGAGCGCTGCGGTACCAGGCTGCACAGTTACCTGAGTGGGTTCAAACTATTGAGGAGCATATAATAACTCAACCATCATCACCACAATAAAAGTGGAGATGGTGGTTTATTTTTCCGATTGATGTGAAGGTAAAGAATCGTAAGACAATACAGCGAGAAGTTGAATGTGTTCATCATGATTAAATGGTTTTCATCTGCAACTTTAATCTGACCTAACCAAACCAATTTATCACGTACATGCACATCTAGGCCCCCGCCCACATACAATGTAAAACTAATCATCTTGTGTGCCGGGGAGGGTGTTCCCCTTCGGTAATTCAACCTGGGGGTGCTATGTTCATGGGATTGTTCGCTGCTCTCGCGCTGTTTATTAAGCAGTTGTCGTTACTCGTATCTTATGTGAAGAATAATGCCTTTCCGCAGCCGTTGCAGGAGGAAGAGGAAGCTAAGCACCTGCAGCTCATGTCAGAAGGGAATGATGTTTCGCGCAATGTATTGATTGAACATAATCTGCGCTTAGTAGCGCATATCGTTAAGAAATTCGATAACACCGGAGAGGATCTGGAGGACTTAATCTCGATCGGTACGATCGGGCTCATTAAAGCGATCGAGAGCTTCCAGCCGAATAAAGGGACGAAGCTGGCTACATTCGCGGCACGCTGTATAGAAAATGAAATTCTGATGCATCTCCGAAGCTTGAAGAAGACGAAAAAGGACGTTTCTCTGCATGATCCGATAGGAACCGACAAAGAAGGAAATGAAATTACTTTGATCGATATCCTCGGCACCGACGGAGACGATGTCGTGGAGAAGGTGCAGCTTAAGATCGAGAAGAGCAAGATATATCGCAATCTCGATATCCTCGATGAGCGTGAGCAGGAGGTTATCCGCGGGCGCTTCGGTCTTGACGGCGGAGGCGACGAGCGTACGCAGCGGGAGATCGCGAAGGAGCTTGGCATCAGCCGTTCGTACGTTTCTCGGATCGAGAAGCGAGCGTTAATGAAGCTTTACCATGAGTTCTATAAAGCGAAACGGTGAGGGATAAGCAGGCGCGCTGGAATACACAGGCGCCTGTTTTTTTGTTGGTAAAAAACATTTTGCTAATGGAATGAAAGGATGAGCAATGCGATATTGACGGCATCCGAGGTTGAGGTTACCATATGAATGGGTACCTCCTGTACAAGAAGTCTTTGTTTGGGCCGGAGGCTTTTGCCGAACTGCGGAGTTCTTTTGAAGAGTAATTGGCTCAGAAGGATGCCAAGCTGTTGGATGAATTGGATGCGCTTTAATTTCGTGAGGAACGGCTGCTGAAGTTTTTTGCTGAGCACCTCTTACGCTTAACGACGTAGCCAAGCATGACGGTCTGTCATGCAATTACTTCAGCGAGTGCTTCCGCAAGCAGATCGGTGAGTAAGGGGAGGGCAATATGTCCATTAGGAAGATTTTTTAGCAACAAATGAAAGTGTAAAGCATTCAGAAAGCTAAAAGGAGACAACTATGAACACGAGAAAAGACTTACAACAATACCCTTATATGAATGCAAGCTTGCCTATTGAAGAAAGAGTTGCGGACCTTATATCGAGAATGTCACTTGAAGAAAAGGTAAGACAGCTTGATATATATTCGGGAAATGAAATTTCCGATTCAGTAGAAGGCTTAAATGCGGATGCGCTTAACTATGAAAAAATGGAGAAGATATCTGCTGGAATTGGAATCGGTTGCATTCAAAACCGAAATTCCAAAGCAGAGACAGCCAATAAAATTCAAGAGTATATCATCCAAAATTCAAGATTGGGGATTCCGGTACTCTTCAGCGAAGAGGGACTTCACGGTTTTGGATGGAGAGGCTGTACAGTGCTCCCTCAGCAGGTTGCACTCGCATCAACATTTGAGCCTGAACTCGGATATAAACAAGCGAGAATAATCGCTTCCGAGGCGCGCAGCTTTGGTATACATGAGGTGTGGGCACCTGTTCTCGACCTTGCCAGAGAAATCCGTTGGGGACGAGTGGAAGAAGGATACGGAGAGGATCCTTATCTGGGATCTCTGTTTGCGGAGAGCATGGTAAAAGGGCTTCAAACGGATGACCTCACAAGACCCGATGCCGTGGTGTCGGAACCAAAACACTTTACAGGATACGGTGCTCCTAGAGGAGGACACAATTGTGCTCCGGCTATGATGGGACAATTCGACAATGCATTTTTCTGTCTGCCTGTATTTGAGGCTGCTTTCCAAGCGGGTGCCATGAATACCATGTGTTCCTATAATTCCATTGACGGCGTTCCTGTGGCAGGCGACCATTCGCTGCTTACCGGTGTACTCCGCGACAAGTGGGGTATGAAAGGCTTCGTAAGAGCGGACATGACTGCTGTCTCTATGCTGCATACCTGTCACTATGTTGCCGAAAGCAAACGGGAAGCTATCAAAATGGGCCTTGAAGCCGGCGTTGATATGCAGCTTTATGACTTCCCACATGATATATACCAGGACAGCATTATTGACCTTGTAAGATCAGGCGAAGTGGACGAGAAGGTTGTAGACACAGCAGCAGGACGTGTCCTTACCGTTAAATTTGCAGTAGGACTCTTTGAAAATCCATATACGGATGCCGAGCTTTCTAAGAAAGTTGTCCACTGTGAGGAGCACGTGCAGACGGCTCTCGAAATTGCAAGAAAGTCGATCACCCTGTTGAAAAACAGCAAAAATACGCTTCCTCTTAAAAAAGACATTGGCAAGATTGCCGTGATCGGACCAAGCGCGGATGTTCCCCGTTACGGCGATTACAGCAGCCCTGTTGTGCCTGAGCATGCTGTTACGCTGTTGCAGGGCATCAAAAACATCGTTTCAGACAAGACCGAAGTTATCTATGCCAAAGGATGCGAGATTCTGGAGTCCGACCTTATGCCTTTACCGGACAAATGGCTCAAGGACGATGCCGGCAACGAAGGGCTTTTGGGTGAGTACTACAATTCTCTTTCCTTTGAGGGAGAACCTGCTTGCGTGCGAAATGACAGACAGATCAACTTCAACTGGATTTACACAAAGCCTGCTGACGGCGTAAACGCAGATAACTTCACCGTTCGCTGGACAGGCAAAATTAAGCCGGATGCTACAGTGGATGGTTACATTGGACTCAGCAGCATGGACAGCATGCGTTTGTGGGTAGATGGCAAGATGATTGTTGACGGTTGGGGAGAACATGACGCCAATCAGATGGTTGCGTTCAAATTTGTCGAAGGCGAAGAGTACGAGGTTAAGGTTGAGTATCTCAATGATTCACGGGGAGTAAGGGTAATCCTCGGTTACAGCCTTGGCAACAACGATATGGACGCAGCGGTTAAAGCGGCACTAGAGGCGGATGTTGCAATTGTTGCAGTGGGTGACAACGAGCAGACCTGTGGAGAAAACCTGGACAGAGCGGATCTTAATCTTCCGGGAAGACAACTTGAACTCGTCAAGAAAATTTATGAAACAGGAACGCCTGTTGTTCTTGTCCTCCAAAACGGACGTCCGATGTCGATCACTTGGGAGGCAGAGCATCTGCATGCGATTATCGAGGCATGGTTTGTTGGCGAGCAGGGCGGAAATGCCATTGCAGAAGTTATTTTCGGAGATTTCAATCCTGCAGGTCGCATTCCGATGTCTTTCCCGAGATCGGTAGGCCAGTTGCCTGTATTCTATAATCGCAGACCGTTCTATGGACATAAATATGTTGAAATGGACTGGCTCCCATTGTACCCATTTGGGTTTGGTATGAGCTACACAACATTTGCGTATTCAGATCTTGACATTTCCGCCAAGGAAATTGCTCCAGATTCAACAGTGGATGTATCGTTTAACGTAACTAATACGGGAAATGTCGCAGGTGAGGAAGTTGCTCAGCTTTATATCAAGGATGAATTCAGCAGCACGGTCAGACCATGCAAGGAGCTTGCAGGATTTAAGCGAATTCACCTTGAACCAGGCGAAACACAGCGCATCACACTGACACTGGGATACAGACAACTCCGAACACTTACTCGAAACCATGAATGGGTTGTGGAACCGGGTAAATTCGAGGTGATGGTCGGACCTAACTCGGACGACGCTCCGCTGACAGGAGAGTTTTTCGTTCAGAAATAAATTTAATAGAGTTACTAATATAAAGAAAAAACGGACCTAACAGTCCGTTTTTTTTGTCCAGTTTTTATCTGTTATCATTGGATCTGGCAACTTGTTCCTTATCCTACTCCATATTTTTTTATAAAACCTAACGTTTGTTGACTGTGGAATAACGTTTGTTGTCTGGAACAAAGTAAACGTTTTCTTTTACAATTAACTTGTCAAAACAATTAAACAAACGGAAGGGGTGACCGACATGAAGACAAAGACTGGACGAAAGCACCTAAGAACGCGTTGGCATAAGCATGATACTGAACTGACGCTCTTGGCGTTGCCGACCACCGTGTGGTATATATTGTTTTGTTTCTTGCCAATGTTCGGTATCATTATCGCATTTAAGGATTTCAAAATATCCGGGGGATTTATAAGCAATGTAATTAACAGTCCGTGGGCCGGTTTAAAAAACTTTGAATTCCTGTTTAAATCTAATGATGCTTGGATCATCATAAGGAATACGCTTGGGTACAATTTAATATTCATTATCCTGAATATAGTAATACCTGTTGTTTTAGCGCTGATGATCGGTATGCTGCACAACCGCAGAGCGGGCAAAGTTTATCAGACCATGATGTTCCTGCCTTACTTCCTGTCCTATGTGGTGGTATCCGCAGTGGCTTGGGCATTCTTAAGCTTCGACAAGGGTATCGTCAACCAATTTCTCGTAGGGATGGGCAGTGATCCAGTAAACTGGTATATGGAGCCGAAATACTGGCCATACTTCCTGATCTTCATTAATGTTTGGAAGAGCTTGGGCTATGGTATGGTGGTATATCTAGCGACCATCACTGGTATCGATAACACGTACTATGAGGCGGCCGTAATTGACGGCGCTTCCATTTGGCAGCAGACGAAGTATATTACACTGCCTTTGATGAAGCTGGTCATCGTGATGATGTTCATCTTGGCCGTAGGACGTATCTTCTACACGGATTTCGGCTTGTTCTATCAGGTTCCGAAGGATTCCAATTCTCTCTATAATGTAACTACCACGATTGACGTGTTAGTGTATAAACAGCTCAAGACCGCTACAGTAGGTATGGCTTCCGCTGCTGCTTTTGTACAATCCGTGTTGGGTTGTGTAACCATTCTAACCGCTAACTGGATCGTTCGTAAAATAGATCCGGACAGCGCGATGATGTAGAGGAGGCGTAACCATGGCAACAACAGCAACGACAGTTCAACATCAGACCGGCCTTGAGAAATACAACCGTATTGGCAAAGGGGTCAACCTGCTTTTCAACTTTGTTTTTATCCTGCTGGCGCTAGTTTGCGTAGTGCCGGTAGTGGTTATACTTTCAATTTCTTTATCTACTGAGGATTCCATTCGCCAGATAGGGTATCAAGTAATACCGTCTGATTTTTCCCTTGAGGCCTACAGATTTATTGCTCAGCAGGGAACAATGATCCTACGAGCGTTGGGTGTATCCTTATTCGTTACGGTGGTTGGCACCGTGTTGGGCATATTGCTCACCACTTCAATGGGCTATGTAATCTCACGGCCGAATTACAAGCTAAAGGGATTACTGACATGGATCGTATTCATCCCAATGGTATTCAACGGCGGTATGGTCGCGAGCTATTTTATCAACGCGAATCTGCTGGGTCTTAAAGATACCGTTTGGGCACTCATTCTGCCTTTGGCTGTCTCATCCTTTAACGTCATTATTTGCAAAACTTTCTTCAAAAGCACCATCCCGGATGGTCTGATTGAATCTGCAGAGATTGACGGCGCTAGCCAGCTGCGTATTTTCTTTAAGATCGTGCTGCCTATTTCGCTGCCGGTAATAGCAACCATTGGACTGTTTCTATGTTTTAGTTACTGGAACGATTGGTTCCAGTCCATGCTGTACATCAGCGATCAGAACCTGTTCTCTCTGCAGGCCTTGCTGAACAGCTTGATGAGTAATGTCGATGCGCTTGCAAAGAACGCTTCTACCATGGGTGTCAGCGCTGCAGAATTAATTGCCACCATGCCGAAGGAAACCGCTCGTATGGCAATAGCCATTATCATTGTCCTGCCTGTGGCCTTTGCATATCCATTCTTCCAGAAGTACTTTATTTCTGGATTAACAGTAGGCGCTGTAAAAGGTTAACCTGGAATAAACCTAGTTTACTGGGTTTATCATAACATCACCGTGAAGGCATACGGTGGAACAACTTCAAAAGGGGGAAATAATAGTGAGAAGATCCATGAAGTTTTTATCCACACTCTGTATTGCAATGCTCTTGATGTCCTCTCTTACGGCATGCGGAAGCTCGAAGTCCAATGAAGGGGACAAAGCTTCCGATTCCAAGACGGAATCAAACAAGACTGCCGATTCTGGTGAAATCCCTACACTAGTGTGGTGGACGATCGGTGGCCAAGTTCCTGCCAACTTCGACAAAGCTATTGCAGCAATGAACGAGTACACAGCTGAAAAGATTGGTGTGAAGATCGACATCAAGGTAGCTAGCTGGGGTGAATGGGACACTAAGATCAACACTGTCGTGAACACGGGTGAGCCATTCGACATCATGTTTACGAACAACACTAAGTACAGCCAACAGGTTGCGATGGGTGCATTTGCGGACCTTACCGACCTCGTACAAAGTGAAGCTCCTGAATTGTACAAGCTTATACCTGAAACAGTTTGGGATGGTACCAAGATTGACGGTAAGATCTATTCCGTTCCTACCTACAAGGACTCGGCTGTAACACAGTACTGGATGTTCGATGACAAATATGTACAGAAATACGGTATTGATCTCAACAGCATCAAGACTATGAAGGATCTTGACAAGCCTTTCCATGACATGAAGGCTGGGGAAGGCAAGAGCTTCTATCCGCTGCCATTGCACCAAAGCGATGGATTTAGCGGAATGCTGAATCCCTATGACGATCTGACGCTTGGTATCCAACCAATCGGCGTGAAGGTCGACGATCCATCTCGCAAGGTCGTTTCAGTGCTAGAGCAGCCTGACGTTATGGAAAACCTGAAGCTCATGCATCAATGGTACAAGGATGGCATCATTAACCCTGACGCTCCTACCAAGGGAGAGCCGGACAAAGCTCGTCCATTCTTCAGTGCTCAAGCATTCCCAGGTGCAGAAGCAAACTGGCAGATTACAGAGGGTGTTGAAAAGTATGACATGGTGCAGAACTTTGGCCCTCTTTACACTACCAGCACCATTCAAGGTTCTATGAATGCGATCTCTTCGAATTCCAAGTATAAGAAGGAAGCATTGAAGTATCTGCAATTGGTTAACACAGATCCTAAGCTGCGCAATATGCTGGCTTTCGGTGAGAATGGTGTGGACTACAAAAATGTTGACGGTGAAAAGGTCATCGAGCGTGTATCGGATACATGGCCATTGGCTGCTTATACTCAGGGCACATTCTTCGACTTGGCTGTAACTAAGGGTGCTCCTGTAGATCAGTGGGAACAGGTTCGCAAGCTGAACGAGCAAGCAACCGCTTCATCCGTTTTGGGATTTGCTTTAAACATTAAAGACCTTTCTACTGAGGTAGCAAATACTAAGGCTGTATGGGACAAATACCGTTATGAACTCATGTCTGGCGCTTCTGATCCAGAGGTAATGGTACCGAAGATCGTTGCTGAAATGAAAGCTGCTGGCATGGACACGATCATGAAGGCTGCTCAAGAGCAGATTGACGCTTACTTCAAGTAATTGTAAAATACGAATGTACAACTTGAGAACTCGAACGGTAGAGTCATCTGCCGTTCGGGTTTTCTTGTTCAGAAGCTAGTTTTCTTCCATGAATAGGCAATTGATTTTTACACGAGTACATTATAAGGTGGAGTTAGATGCATAACCACAAGAGCCTACTTTCAAGGGGGCGTCACATGTGTTCGTTCTTTCAGATTAAGATTTATCGCAACAAGTTTATTGCATACACGCTATTTGTGATATTTATTGGTCTGGCGATTGGAGTACTGACTTGCGCGGTACTTCTGTATCAGTGGGTGGATAACGCTCGAAACGAGGCCGAAAGCGGCTTTGTCCAGGTTGAAAATACCCTGCAGTATGATGCTGATCGCATCGAGGCTTACATGCAGCGAGTCTATTCCAATAGAGGATTGATGGCGGATGTTCGCTGCTTTCTGGGCAATAGTGCAGAAGGGTACCTCTCTGGCAGGCTTCAAGATAGTCGTTATAGCCAGCCGCTAGTATCCTTTCCTGACGATATTAAATCGTTCTTGAATAGCGGGGGGCAGGGAGACATCACGCAGATTAGTCTGCATACCGAGCAGCGTGGCAATGTGGTTCGCTTTGACAGCAATGGAAATTCCAGTTTCCTATTTCAGATTCCTAACACGGATGCAATCTTCCGCGAGTCGATCCATAAAGGATTCGTATACCGCAAGAAATTGTCGGATCCGAACCAGATCTCTCGCCAGATCGGTGAGTTCCGTTTCTTGGTCAGCAGTGACCGGGTTTTTAAGCCCGTGCAGAATAACCCTTTATACAATGCGGCAGCCGTGAGTTCTACCGGTGAGCTGTATTTCGTCACCGAAGATCGCAACACGGAGGAACTGGCACGTCTAGCGGTGGCAGACGGACGCAGTCATGGCTTTATTTCAAAGGGCGGGTTTGATCGCGTATTTTTCGAGACCTATCCCTCCAGCAAGTTTAATTATCAGTTCGTCGTCCTCGTGGACTTAGCTTCGTTGATACGTGATAAAGCGAATGTACTTCTCATCGTATTTCTTATCGTATTGACGTCAATGATCAGCGTTCTGCTGTACATTGTTTACAACCTGCATGATGATGCGAGCTTCCTTCAACGGATCATCGATACGATTAAACGCGTGAAAAGCGCCAATTTTACAACGGATACTCCAGCCCGCTATCGACGCAACGAATATGGCATGATCGCTCGGGAATTGGATGACATGGTACTGCAGCTTGATAAGCATATCCGAACCGAATATTTATTAAAGCTTAAGCAGCAAGAGACAGAAATGAAAGCGCTTCAGCATCAAATCAATCCTCATTTTCTGTACAATACGCTTGAGGCTGTCCGCTCGATGGCTCTGGTGAACCATGACGTTGATACAGCTGATGCCATTGCCACAATGGGTTCTCTGTATCGTGAAATTGTGAAAAATGAAAATATCATTTCCATAGGTAAAGAGCAAGCTTTGCTTGAAAAATACCTGAAAATTATGGAGTTTAAATATCCGGAGCGGTTTTATTATCAGTTCAATGTGGACAAGGAGCTTTTATCTTTGTCGACCGTCAAATTCTGGATGCAGCCCCTCGCGGAGAACTTTTTTGTGCACGGCTTTAACCGTGACAATGAGTTCAACTTGTTAGTGGTTAATGGCTGGGAAGCAGATGAGCACTATGTGCTGGAATTTGTGGACAATGGCAGATGGATCACCGAGGAGCGCTTGGACGAGATTCGGCGTACCCTGTCCAGAAGCGATGATGCTCCTGTTAAGAGCATAGGTCTGCGCAATGTGTACACTCGGCTGCATTTTTTCTACGGAGAAGGCTTCTCTATGAAGATTGAAAATAACGAGGAAGCAGGGGTTAAGATTTCTGTGATCATTCCAAAGGAGGCAGTTTGATATGTATAAACTTCTGATTGTGGATGACGAGCCCCAGATTCTTGAGGGAATCAAACGAACCCTGGATTGGGAAAGGTACGGCTTTGGCCACATCGAGACCAGTGAAACCTATGAGGACGCTATTTCAAAGGCTGTGGAGTTCTATCCGGATATAGCTATATTCGATGTATGTATCGGCAAGGATCGCGGCTACGATGCTATTCGCAGGCTCAATGAGTTAGGTCTTCCCGCAAAGTATATCATTATGAGCGGATTCAATGATTTTAAGTACGCCCAAGAGGCCATTCGCTGCGGTGCCAAGGACTACCTGCTTAAGCCCGTGGAGCGCTCTAAGCTGCAAAATGCAGTTGAAAAGATCATTATAGAAGATCTGCACGGCACGCTAGAGGGTACGGACCATGACGACATGAACAAGGATCCAGTGCTGGGTGTGCGTTACGAGGATCTGTCCAAGCTGACCAATCGCATCCTGCTGATGGTCAAAGTAGAGTATGCTCAGAACATTACTTTGAAAATGGTTGCGGAGCGCTTCCGCATGAACGGAACCTACCTTGGGCAGCTTTTCCTTAAAGAGACACAGATGAAATTTTCGGAATATCTAATGGCTTACCGCATGCTGCGTGCACGGGAACGCATACTATCGACTGACGAAAAAATTGCAAGTATCGCTCTCTCAGTGGGGTATCCCAATCTGAACTATTTTTACACTCATTTTCACAGTTATTTTGACAAGTCGCCCTCTGATCTAAGGAAAAAGGAATAGCGCTAAGCAACGGTGAAAAGGAGATCTTATATGCGACAACATCATACCCTTGGTCGTATCGCCAAGACCTTAATGCTCATCGTGATGCTGGTACCGGCTTTAGCGGGCTGTTCTCCGTCGACCGCCAATGACGAGCACGCCCAATTACCTAAAGATACGGTTAATCTGATATATTACACGATTGGGGAGCCAGACAAGGATCTTAAGATGGTAAATGACAAAATCAACGAGATTACAGCCAAAAAGATCGGCGTCACTGTCACTTACATAAAGGTGGGCTGGCAGGAGTATGAGGACCGACTGAACACCATGGTGTCAGCGGGTACTCCCTTTGACATCGCCTATTCTCCAGAGTACGCAACTTATGTTCAGCGCGGCGCGTGGCTGCGGCTTGATGACTATCTCGCCACTGTGGGCAAGGAAATGTACGACAGTATTGATCCTATTTTTTGGCAGGGTGTGCGTATGGATGACGGCGGTATATACGGTGTACCGACGAACAAGGAGCTAGCTGTACAAGAGCATTGGATGTACCCAGATGAGCTTGTGAAAAAGTACAACATCGATATCTCAAAGTACAACACGTTGGATTCCCTTGAACCTCTGTTTCAAATGATCAAGCAACAGTCGCCCACTTATCTGCCCATGGAGCTGGACAAGGACTCCCATAACTTTTTCTTATTGGATGGCTACGAGTATGTCATGAATCCGAAGCTTCCGCTTATGGTACGCTCTCTGGAGCCCGACTCCCCGGTGGTAAATATCTTCGAAACCGAAGAAGCGCGGCACGTGCTGGACACTTTGCGGCGCTACTATCAGAAGGGCTACATTAACGAGGATGCCGCCTTGCGGGAGAAGCAGGCGCTAAAGAAGGGTGAGCGCGTGTTCTGGAAAGCCTCGGGGGGAGGCCCTCTCTCGGAAAGCAGCTGGAGCAAGGATCGCGGCTACAAGGTGGTGGCCAATCCTGTAACCCCTATGTTGGCTACAACGGAGTCCGTACGAGGAGGCATCATGGCTGTCAATGCAGATACCAAGTACCCTGAGGAATGTGTGAAGTTTCTCAATCTGCTGAATACAGACCCAGAGGTTCGTAACCTGTTCAACTACGGGATTGAAGGCGTACACTACACGCTGGATCACAACGGTCAGGTGGTGCCCATACCTCCAAAGGACAAAGACGGCGAACTTATCCCAGACGCACCGCCAAACTATTCGGGGGTAACGTTCACTCAGGGCAACTGGTTCATATTGAATACGATGGGTGGAGATTACCCAGATCCCTTGAACAAATGGGAAGAGTACCGCAAGTTCAACGAAGGTGTCGTTCAATCGAGTATACTGGGCTTTACGCCAGACTTATCGCAAATGCCTATCCAGGTGCAGAACATACAGATGGTCTGGGAGAAATATTATCCCAGCCTTATGACAGGCAGCGTGGACGTTGACACGGAGCTGCCTAAGTTCAACCAGGAGCTCAGACAGGCAGGCATAGAAGAGGTGCGTGTTGAGGTGCAGAAGCAGCTTGATGAATGGCGCGCCGCACATAAGTAGTAAATCCCATTTCCTATTTTCAGATAAGTCATGTCGATAGAAGTATAATGGGCTCTAAGCTGCAAGCTGCTTCCTGATTGGAGGTGGCTTGTTTCGTTTGCGTTGCCATCCTGGTTCGTTATAAATTGTATATATCGATCAATGTTAGTTGTATGGCAATCATGAATGGCGAACAGGATAAGGGGATTCGTGTGTATGAAAAGAGAAAAAATCCTAGAACATATCAAATCACAGATCAAGATGGGTAACCATATTATTGGCGTCGCCACAGGTGCAGGAATAACAGCGAAGTATGCTAATCAGGGCGGGGCTGATTTCATTCTGATGTTGAACTCAGGTCGATTTCGTCAAATGGGGAGAAGTTCACTCGCTGGTTTTTTGCCCTTTTGCAACAGCAATGACATGGTTATGGACTTTGCATCTCGGGAAATTATCCCCTTGGTCAAGGATATTCCGATTATTTTTGGGCTGAATGCCACCGATCCTACCAAGAATATGGAAGCATACATCCGTGAAATCAAAGAAAAGGGCTTTGCCGGGATTAATAACTACCCCACCGTGGGGCTAATCGACGGTCTATTTGGTGAAGCGCTTCAAGAAGATGGAAATCTGTTTCGGCTCGAGGTCGAAGCGATCAGAATCGCGCATGAGCAGCAGTTGTTCACGGTAGCCTTTGTATTTGATGAGAACCAAGCCGCGCAGATGGTCGAAGCTGGGGCGGATGTCATTTGTGCACATTTAGGCCTAACAGAAGGAGGATTATTGGGCGCTAAGAAAGTATTCTCCCTGGAAGCTGCCAAGGTCAAAGCGGACAGTATATTTCGTGCATGCAATGCCTTAAAGCCGGATGTTATCAAGCTCGTGTACGGCGGTCCTGTGAAAACACCGATTGATGTTCAATATATGTATAGCAATAATGACAACTTAATGGGGTATATCGGGGGATCTGCTTTTGAGCGAATTCCATCAGAGAAGTCTATTACCAATATAACGAAAGCCTTTAAAGTAACGGGGAAGCTTGATGAAGACGATTTACTGGTCAAAATGTTAGACGGCATTACCAAACACTATGATTATGTTGAATTTGTGAAAGAATACGTGGCTCAAAATTATATGAACGAGATTTCTTTTATCGATTTAGCCAAGGTGGCTCATGTATCCAGAAGTTATTTAAGCAGTCTGTTTACGAAGAGTGTAGGCTGCAGCTTCCAGAAGTATATCGTGCAATACCGGATCGATAAAGCAGCCGAAATCTTAGACCGAGAAAGCATTCAGTTATCGGAGCTAGCGCCATTAGTCGGTTACCAAGACTATGCCCAATTTAGCAAAATGTTTAAGAAGTATAAGGGGTGCACCCCTAAACAATATAAATCTAACATAAACACAAAAACATAAGACATAAAAGCGTTTTCACAAATGAGCTGCCGCAGTATGATTAATTTATAGTTAATCATACTTTTTTTATGGAGAGCGAGGTTAAACCAATGAAGACAATTGCTATTGCAGGAACATTTGACACCAAGGGTGAGGAATACCTGTATATCAAACATTTGATTGAAAGCTTGGGACTCCATACATTTACGATCCACACCGGTGTGTTCGAGCCTGCCTTTACGCCTGATGTATCGAACCATGAAATAGCGCTGGCAGCGGGTGTCGAGATGAGCGAGCTTGCGGCGAAGAAAGACAGAGCATTAGCAACAGAAGTATTATCGAAAGGTATGGAAAAACTCGTACCTGAACTATACAAGCAAGGTAAATTTGATGGAATTATTTCCTTTGGAGGAACTGGAGGAACTTCACTTGTGACGCCTGGTATGCGGGCATTGCCGATTGGTGTACCCAAAGTGATGGTATCGACCGTCGCCTCAGGGAATACGGCGCCCTATGTTGGGACGAGCGACATTGTCATGATGCCATCCGTCGTCGATGTTGCAGGGCTAAACTCCATTTCAACCAAGATCTTTACGAATGCAGCATTTGCAATCGCAGGGATGGTCCAATTCGAGAATAAACAAGTGATCGAGAAGAAGCCATTGGTTGCGGCAACGATGTTCGGGGTCACAACGCCATGTGTAACGGCCGCAAGAAATTACCTTGAAGCAAGAGGATATGAAGTGCTTGTGTTCCATGCGACAGGTGTAGGCGGACAATCCATGGAAGCGCTGATTGAAGCTGGATTTATTGAAGGTGTCTTAGATCTTACCACAACCGAATGGGTTGACGAAATTATAGGCGGTGTTCTGAATGCAGGACCTCATCGGTTAGAGGCGGCAGGCAGACATCGCATCCCACAGGTCGTATCTGTTGGGGCGTTAGATATGTGCAACTTTGGGCCATACGATACGATTCCGGAGAAATTCGCCGGGCATAAGTTCTATAAGCACAATCCGACCGTAACCCTCATGAGAACCACGGTTGAAGAAAATGAAGCCGTAGGCAAAAAGCTGGTCGAGAAATTAAACATGGCCGAGGAGAAAACGGCATTAATGTTACCTCTCAAAGGCATCTCTGGCATCGATGTTGAGGGTCAAGCCTTCTATGGTCCAGAGGAAGATCAGATGTTATTTGATACGTTGAGACATGGGATTAATCGAAATGTCGTTGAGCTCATCGAAATGGATTGTGCCATCAATGATACCGAATTTGCGGAGGCAGCAGCACAGAAACTGATCGATTTAATGCAGAAGTAAGACGACTGAATAGCAGATGGAGGCGTTATATATGAATAAAAAGACAAGATCAGAAATTATGGCACAGTTTAGAGAAGAAGTGAAAAATGGAAAGATTCTGCTAGGTGTAGGCGCGGGCACAGGGATCACGGCCAAGAGCAGTGAAGCGGGCGGCGCGGATATGCTGATCGTATACAATTCGGGACGATATAGAATGGCAG
Source organism: Paenibacillus sp. EB106-04-04-XG159 (assembly GCF_058791835.1). Taxonomy (NCBI): domain Bacteria; kingdom Bacillati; phylum Bacillota; class Bacilli; order Caryophanales; family Paenibacillaceae; genus Paenibacillus; species Paenibacillus sp. EB106-04-04-XG159. Next base: position 144,929 of record NZ_JBYTDY010000002.1, read on the forward strand.
GACGAGGATCCCTCGCAGGATTATTGTCTTATGGAGATGCCAACCAGATTGTCGTCGAAATGGGCGCGGAAGTATTGCCAGTTGTGAAAGATACACCCGTATTAGCAGGTGTCTGCGGAACAGATCCTTTCCGCGTGATGGAGGTATATCTCAAGCAACTGAAGGAGCAAGGGTTCAGCGGCGTTCAGAACTTCCCAACCGTTGGATTGATCGATGGTGTATTCAGACAGAACTTAGAAGAAACAGGTATGGGTTATGATCTCGAAGTCGAAATGATCCGAATTGCCCATGAGCTGGACATGCTTACAACGCCTTATGTATTTGATCCTGAGCAAGCGAGAGCAATGGCGGCAGCTGGCGCCGATATTCTCGTAGCTCATATGGGACTGACGACTAAAGGGACGATTGGAGCAAAGACGGCTCTGACGCTTGATGATTGTGTCGAGAGAATCGAAGCGATTATTAGAGCAGGGAAAGAAGTCAATCCAGAAATTATGGTCATTTGTCACGGTGGTCCGATTGCAGAACCGGAAGATGCGGCGTATGTCATTGAAAGAACAGAAGGAATCGATGGATTCTTTGGTGCATCGAGTATTGAACGGTTTGCAGCGGAGAAGGGCATTAGAGAACAGACCGTATCATTTAAAACCATTACAAAATAAATGCGGGAAGGCGCAGCTTACGGTTGCGCGCGATTGAACTAGAAGCAGTCAGCATTAATGCTGGCTGCTTTTTTGTGTAAAATGAAGAAAAAATACGATGAGGCTGTTTCATGTAGAAAAAGACGTTTTTATTTGTCAAAATAGGAGTGCAAATAGATTATTATAGTTTTGAGTGAATGCGTTGATGATGTATAGAGGAGGATATAAGGTGAATTCGAGTTTTTGGTTAGACAATGTCCGCCTAGAGAGCGGATATGAGTACGAAGATGGCGTTATCTTAGGCACTAAGACGGAACTTAATAGAATACACGTAGAAGAAGGCAGAATAGTGGAGATCGCGCCTATGAGCGGTCCATTGCGAACAGAGCTTCCCATTATTGATGGACAAGGTCGACTTCTGCTGCCTTCATTCAGAGAAATGCATATCCACTTGGATAAAACGTACTATGGCGGACCGTGGAAAGCAGTTCGTCCAGCAGCAGGCGGTATCTTCTCCCGTCTGAAGGAAGAAGAAGAGCTGCTGCCGAAGCAATTGCCAGTCGCGAGAGAAAGAGCGGAGAAGCTGCTTGAGCTCATTCAGCGAAATGGCGCTACGCATGTGCGTACCCATTGCAACATTGACCCGTATGCTGGACTCGGCAATCTTGAAGCAACCTTGCAGGCGTTGGAATCATATCGAGGTAAGTTATCTTGGGAGATCGTTGCGTTTCCACAGCACGGGCTGCTTCGTTCAGACTCCGTCAGCCTAGTGAGGGAAGCGATGCGCTATGGACTTCGCTTGTCGGGGGTGTCGATCCCGCGACAGTCGATGGCAATATCGAGGCCTCATTGCAGGCGATGATGGAACTTGCAGTAGAAGCTGACGTCAATATCGATCTCCACCTGCATGATCGCGATTCATTAGGTGTGTTCACGATGAAGCGCCTAGCTCAGCTTACAGAAGAGGCTGGATGGCAGGGACGGGTTACGATTAGTCATGCCTTTGGCTTGGCAGGCGTTCCGGAGCAAATTGCTGAGGAAGTGGCGGACATGCTCGCTGCACAGAAGATATCCATCGCCTCGACTGTGCCGATCGGCAAGCTTGTGATGCCTATTCCGCTGCTCCATCGCAACGGAGTGAAAGTGCATCTCGGTCAAGACAGCATTACGGATCATTGGTCTCCATTCGGCACGGGTGATAATCTCGAGAAGGCAGGAAGGTTAGCCGAGTGCTATGGCTGGAGTGATGAACGCAGATTAGAGGAAGCGCTTGGATTCATAACAGGAGGTACTATTCCATTAAATGAAGCGGGAATACGAGTTTGGCCTGCTGTCGGGATGGAAGCCAATATGGTGCTAGTCGACGCGAGCTGTGCTGCCGAAGCGGTAGCGCGAAGGGCGGGAAATAGAGCCGTATTTTATAAAGGGAAATTAGTGTCCGGCAACTGCTAAACTCGATACTTTTCTTTATACTGCCTATCGGTTGATATATCGATGGAGTGATTATTCCAGCACTACATTAAAGTATTGGGGGTGCAGCCACTGTTTGCTGCGATTGTACTATTCATCGTCGCTGGACTTGCGGAAATAGGCGGCGGATATTTTGTTTGGCTGTGGCTCCGTGAGTCGAAGCCTTGGTGGTATGGTCTTATTGGAAGTCTTGTGTTAATAGCGTACGGAATTATCCCAACTCTACAGAAATTTCCTTCATTTGGTCGTGTATACGCTGCGTATGGCGGTGTGTTCATTGTGCTGGCACTGCTCTGGGGGTGGTTGATTGATAAGAAAACACCGGACATGTACGATTGGATCGGCGGGATTATATGTGTGATTGGGGTATCGATCATGCTGTGGGCTCCACGCCATTAAGTCACGGGATGCTTCGGTAATTTATTACAACAATACAGTTTTTTATCGTATTTAAAATAAATGTGATATTCTATAGAATGGACACCAGCAATCAATTACTAGTTAGGGGTTAGCATCGAATGGATAACCAGAAATTTTCATCAGATATTAAGAAATATTTGCTGATTGCGACTTACACCGTATTGCTGTACTTAATACTAACCAACATCAAGTCGATTCTTGCCTTTCTAGTCGATCTATATTACTTGTTGAATCCGGTCGTATTAGGTTTTGCGATAGCTTATGTGCTCAATATATTATTGAAGGTGTTTGAGGAAAGAGTATTCGCGCCAATCAACAAGTATAATAAGCCATTATGGAGGAAGCTGAAGAGGCCTATCGCCATACTTTTGACGTATTCGACGCTTATCGTATTTTTTACGATTCTAGCGTGGTTCATCGTTCCTCAGTTCATGGAAAGCTTATCCATGTTAACAAGCAATCTTCATGGCTATATGGCATCCTTGAAAGTGTTTGTTACGGATCTCGCGGTCAAGTTTAATCTTGAGAGTGACATTTGGGAAAAGATCGCGCTGAATTGGAGCGAGGTCGTTCAGAAGTTCGGGGGATTAATTACAGATTATGTGCCGTATATTTTAACATTTACAAAGAATTTTACGGCCAGCTTTGTAGACGTTGTTATGGGGGCTGTACTGTCCGCATACCTTCTCATTAACAAAGAGAAGTTATCTTCGATATCCAAAAAGCTTTTATATGCATTTGTTTCTCCAAAACGAGCTGAAAAGACGGTTGAAGTATGCTCTATAACGAATAGAGCGTTCAGCGGATTTATTGCTGGGCAGCTGACAGAAGCCATGATACTCGGCGGATTATGCTTTATTGGGATGACGATCTTCTCGATGCCATATGCGCTTCTTGTCAGTGTTATTGTTGCGGTAACGAGTATTGTCCCTATATTCGGTGCTTATATTGGGACAATCCCAAGTGCATTTATTATTTTGATGGTTGATCCGCCGAAAGCGTTCTGGTTTGTCATATTTATCATTGTGCTTCAACAGCTGGAGGGGAACTTTATTTATCCTCGGGTTGTAGGCAATTCAATCGGTATGAACGGACTTTGGGTTCTCTTATCGCTTATGATAGGAGGCAGCTTGTTTGGATTGATGGGTATGCTGCTAGGCATTCCAACCTTTGCGGTTATCTATACGCTATTGCGAATTGTAACGAATAACAGGCTGAAGAAGCGGAACATTAAGGTGTAGTAAGGAAGTCTGAATAATAATATACAGGTTCGTGTTGACGACCGCTTCTCGAGTCATTTCGGGAATGCGGTCGTTTCTATTTTACGCACGAAATCGGAAATGCAACAATTGGATTTCATTCTATGACATGTGCATTTTTGATTGGCGTATGACAAATACTAACATACGGTCCTCGAAAATGTTGTATAAGGATGTGCGTTGGAATGGAAATGTTTTTGCATATTGCCATTAAATTAGCAGTCGGGTTTACGGCGTTGTTCATCTCAGCGAAAGTAATAGGCGGAAGAGAGATAAAACAGCTGTCACCATATGACTTTATTTCAGCTATCGTATTATCTGAGCTGGTGGGCAATGGACTTTATGTAGATGAAGTTAATATTCTGCATATCATTTTCACCATCACGCTCTGGACGTCCTTTATCGTACTAATGGACAAGATCGCTCTTAAGAAGCGTAGTTCACGAGATATTCTTGATGGAACGCCCTCATATTTTATCCATGATGGTAGGGTTGATAAGGAGCAGCTGCGTAAAAATAACATGGATCTGGATGAAATGCTAAGCTTGCTTCGACAGAAGGATATATTCTCGGTTAATCAAGTGAAATTTGCGATTATAGAATCAAACGGCAACATCAGCGTATTTAAAAATGACATGAATGCGAATCAATTAGCCTACCCTGTCATCATGGATGGCGAGTTACAACTCGATGCTCTGCACCGCAAGGGCAAAGAACAGCTGTGGCTCGTCAATGAGTTGAAGAAGCAGGGATATAAGGGAATCGAAGATGTGTTCTTTGCTGAGATCACACAGGGTGGAGAATTAGTTGTAGCGGGAACTCAACCTCCGAAGGAATCCTCTACCTGATCAGTTGCTTTCATATGGAACTTGACTATCGAGCAGCAGTCCTTGATGTTACATCTAGAACTGCTGTTTTTCATTTTGCAAAGACGTTTATTATGATTGGGATTTATCATTGAATATGGCTGGGTTAGCTCTGATAAGTATTGCGATTGGGTTTACAAGTCACTTTTCTGCCTGTAAGCTTACATCATGGCACCATGTCATAGCATAATTAAACGGAGATGATCGCACCATGCAAGCGCAACATAGTACAGAGACCCCCGAACAAACGGTATGCAGCCATACCGCCCCAGTGCCTATATATTTAGTTCATTATGTAGAGGATCAGCCGAATTCCAGCACCTGGGACAAGCTTCCGAGTGTGCAGCTGACAGACGTTGCAACTGGAGAAGTGCCAGCGTTGCCGACCAATGTTCGCATATGCTGGTCGGATTATGCACTTCATCTGCAATTTCGCTGTGAGGATGATATCATTGTCAGTCCGTTCACGAAGCGCGATGACGCCTTGTTTGATGCGGACGTTGTAGAGTGGTTTATAGCGCCTTCTTCTGAAGAACAGCGGTATTATGAGTTCAACATCAGCCCGCATAATGTTATCTTCGATTCGATGATTACACACGAGAAGGATCAGCCGCTAGGGTTCCATCCGGAATGGAACGCAGAAGGTATCACGACTCAGGTTCGTTACATGGAGCCGGATAAGCAGTCACAGCGCGGATCTGTACATATTGAGTACACAGCGGTACTTCCGTTCTCGGATCTGAATGCTTCTCCACAGCCTGGAGAGGAGTGGCGAATCAATATGTTCCGTATTGATCAAGATGCGGAAGGAACACGCAGCTTCACCGCTTGGTCACCAACAGGAGCGATCCAATTTCATGTGCCAGAGCGATTTGGTCGAATCCGATTTTTCAAATCATAATGCTTGAAGTGCAGGGACTGCCGTTCAGATCGTATATCTGACTGAGGCAGTCTCTTTTTGTTTGACGTCATACGAGCCCGAGACGTCGAAAATGGACGTCTCAGACCGAAAATCGCCCCGTTCAGGGGCTGGGACGCAGGAAAATTACGTCTCAGCCTCCAAGGCGGCCCCACCGAGCGGTGGAACGGACCCGAGACGTCGAAAAATTACGTCTCAGGGCGAAAAAAGCCCTGCTCAGAGGCTGAGACGCAGAAAATTGACGTCTCAGCCTCCAAGGCGGCCTCACCGAGCGGCGGAACCAGCCCGAGACGTCGAAAAAATACGTTTCAGGCTAAAAAAAGCCCCGCTGAGGGGCTGAGACGTAAAAAATGGACGTCTCAGCCTCCAAAGCGGCCCCGCCGATCGTTGGAACCAGCCCGAGACGTCGAAAAATTACGTCTCAGGGCGAAAAAAGCCCCGCTCAGAGGCTGAGACGCAGAAAAATTACGTCTCAGCCTCCAAGGCGGCCTCACTGAGCGGCGGAACCAGCCCGAGACGTCG
>NZ_JBYTDY010000002.1:151125-446225 GCF_058791835.1 Paenibacillus sp. EB106-04-04-XG159
AAAAAATACGTCTCAGGCTAAAAAAAGCCCCGCTTAGGGGCTGAGACGCAGAAAAATTACGTCTCAGCCTCCAAGGCGGTCTCACCGAGCGGCGGAACCAGCCCGAGACGTCGAAAAAATACGTCTCAGGCTAAAAAAAGCCCCGCTTAGGGGCTGAGACGCAGAAAAATTACGTCTCAGCCTCCAAGGCCGCGAGTTTCAGCTGTCAGTGGTGATACCGCTATATTTCTAACTGCTGCTATCCCCAAAAATAACCTACTTATAAACAAGCTTCTCCCAACAAATAATGTAACTGACACATTATCCTTCGTACGATTGGATGTACGTTATATTGAAGCAGGAGGAGTATCTATGACGTCATCAGGCAAACCCCAGAAACCCGCTTGGAAGACGGGAAAGACGAATTTATCCGAGCAGAAATACAAGCAGATGGCTCAAAAGCGTGAACCAGCCCGTGCCATCTTCCAGAACTGCATTCGTGCATTTCTCGTGGGCGGTATCATCTGCCTCATCGGGCAAGCATTCCAAGATATGTTCATGAAATTTTTCAATATGACCAAGGAACAGGCGAGCAGTCCAACTGTTGTTCTGCTCATACTTATTTCGGTTATACTGACAAGCTTCGGTGTTTATGACAAGCTCGCGCAATGGGCTGGAGCAGGAAGCGCAGTTCCAGTTACGGGCTTTGCCAACTCGATGTCTTCCGCAGCGCTTGAACACCGAAGCGAGGGCATGGTGCTGGGGGTTGGCGGCAACATGTTTAAGCTGGCTGGATCCGTTATCGTGTATGGTACAGTTGCCGCATTTATAGTTGCATTGGTATACCTGATCTTCGGCATCAATATCAAACACGGATGATGAAGCGATAAGGAGGCAGCGACATGCACATTGGACGACAGACCTGGCTGTTCAAGAACAAGCCGGTCATTCTCAGCACCGCAACGGTGGTCGGACCTGATGAAGGGGAAGGGCCGCTTGGGAGTACATTTGATTATATACATGAAGATATGTACATGCAGCAACCGAGCTGGGAGAAGGCAGAACGCAGACTGATGGAGCAAGCCGTCGAGCTTGCCGTGCTGCATGCGAAGCTGAAGGAAGATCAGATTCAGTATTATGTCGGCGGCGATCTGCTTAATCAAATCATCAGCAGCTCCTTCGCTGCCCGTGCGCTTGGTGTTCCCTATATCGGCGTGTTCGGAGCATGTTCGACATCGATGGAGACGCTGGCTCTGTCGGCGCTTCTAGTGGACTCCGGCAACGCGGATTATGCGCTTGCCGGTGCGTGCAGTCATAACTGTACGGCTGAGAAGCAGTTCCGTTATCCCACGGAATACGGCTCGCAGAAACCTCCGACAGCACAGTACACGGTTACAGGTGCTGGAGCGGCGATCGTGGCGAAGAATGGTCCTGGACCAAAGATATATGCAGCGACTATCGGTAAGATCGTCGATATGGGGATTAAAGATCCTTTCAACATGGGAGCAGCGATGGCGCCAGCTGCGGTGGATACGATTCAAACGCATCTCGCGGATCTAGATCGCACGCCTGCAGATTATGACTTGATCGTGACAGGGGACTTGGCTACGGTTGGACATGCTATTGCAAAGGATTTATTTAAGGAGAATGGATTATCTCTCAACGGCACCGTCTTCAGCGACTGTGGCCTGATGGTCTATGATCTTAAGAAGCAAGGTGTGCAAGCCGGGGGAAGCGGGTGCGCTTGCTCAGCGGTAGTGACGTATGGACATATCCTGAAGAGAATGAAGAAAGGCGAGCTGAAGCGAGTCTTGATTGCCGCAACTGGAGCGCTCTTGTCACCGTTGTCTTATCAGCAGGGCGAATCGATTCCATGCATAGCCCATGCGGTATCGTTGGAAATGGAGGAAGCATAACTATGATCTATTTTTGGGCATTTGTAGTAGGCGGTTTGATCTGTGTAATTGGTCAGCTCATGTTCGATGTAGCCAAACTAACCCCCGCCCATACGATGGCGGCGCTAGTTGTAGCAGGGGCAATCATCGACGGCTTCGGATGGTATGAGCCGTTAGTCAATTTTGCTGGGGCAGGAGCGACTGTCCCGATCACAAGCTTCGGCAATTCCCTGGTACACGGAGCGATTACCGATCTGCAGAAGGATGGCTGGATCGGAGCTGTAACGGGAATATTCAAGACGACGAGCGCGGGAATATCAGCTGCTATCGTGTTTTCCTTCTTTGCGGCTTTACTGTGTCGTCCTAAAGGTTAAGTTCAGCTTGCTTATCCTCGCTTCCGTAACGGAATGCGAGGATTTTTTGCTGTGCAGCGAATATTTCGTTGGAGTATATGAATCATTTTATTATTTTACTGCATGTACGACTGGCAGAATATGGTGTAAGATGAGAACATGTAACCGTTATCCCAGGAATACGACTATCCTAGTTATTCGCGAGGAGGCTGCATTCATGTCATCAACTAATCATTTATTCGATGTCATTCAACAATTGCGTTCCACAATGGAGCGTTGCATATTAGGAAAGGAAGCCGAGATTGAGCTGCTGCTTACCGCGATGCTGGCGGGCGGGCACGTACTGATCGAAGATGTGCCAGGCACAGGCAAGACACAGATGATTAAGTCGCTTGCCAGGTCGATGAATGGACAGTTTCGCCGTGTCCAGTGCAATCCGGACTTGCTGCCGACTGATATAACCGGCATGTTTATTTATCACCCGAAAGATCAACAATTCGTATTTCGCCCCGGTCCCATGATGACCAATTTCCTGCTAGTCGATGAGATTAACCGAGCCACCACGAAGACACAATCCGCATTGTTAGAAGCAATGGAAGAACACCACGTCACCATTGACGGAGAAACTTTCGATCTGCCGACTCCATTTATCCTATTTGCCACACAGAACCCGATCGAATTTGAAGGTACATATGCTCTGCCGGAAGCCCAGCTAGACCGTTTCATGATCAAGCTGCGCATCGGATATCCCGATGAACAAACCGAGCGGAGCATTCTTGCTAGACATGCTGAGGGACTTCCTTCTGAACGAGTTGATCAAGTTGCCGACATATCGACGATTGAGGAAGTTCAGCGTGATATTAAGCTTGTCCATATGGATGAAGCGATCGTTTCCTATATGGTTGATATTATCCGTGAGACGCGGGAGCATCCGCAGGTGCTGCTTGGAGCAAGTCCGCGAGCTTCCATTGCGCTGATGCAGGCTTCCAGGGCGTATGCATGGCTGCAAGGCCGGAGCTACGTAACGCCTGACGATGTGAAACGGCTTGTGCCTTATGTGCTCGCTCATCGAATGGTGCTGGGCATTGATGCTAAGATCGACGGTTCATCAGCTTACACGATTCTGCAGCAAGTATTGAAGAAGATCGCTGTGCCCGTGCGGCTGGAGATGTAAAGATGACAGGGAGCAGCCAGTCGCAGCCGCGTAGACAGTCCATGATTAAGATGTGGATTGTCGCTGTTTTGATCTATGTCGCACTCATTTTTTACTTTTTGTTTCAGGGTGGAAAGACATCATTCATGCTATTGGTGATGGCAACCGTGCTCGGAGTTTATTGGATTGCCGGTTCCGTCGGAGGAATTCGACGTGTCAACGGTCAACGTATAGTGGGCGGAGATGGCCACAAGCATTTCGTGGCGGACAGCAACATTCCCGTTCAGTTAAGTATTCACATACCTGGCTGGCTTCCATTGCCTTATATCATTGTCAACGATGAACTATACCGTTTCGGCAAGCTGGTTGGGCAATATGAATCCATCGTCACGATAGACGCCCATCGCCAAGCCGAGGTGCAGTATCATACAGCGCCGCTTCCACGCGGCTGTTATCAGTTCACGAATACGATCTGCCGAACCAAGGATCTATTCGGCTTGTTCGAACATAGAGGCGTATTTCAAGCGACGCAATCCATATATGTGCTGCCGCAAACAGTGCCTATCTCAAGCTGGAGACAGAGCAGGGCTTGGAACGGCTTATCCCATCTAGATCACGCACTAACGAGGGATCGCAGAGAATCCACCCATCTTAATGGGATTCGCGAATATGCGTACGGTGATAAGCTCTCGCGAGTTCATTGGAACGCGACGGCGAAGACCGGAATGATGAAATCGAAGCAATTTGAGCCGGAAGGGCTTCCGCAATTGGTGCTTGTACTCGATCAATCTGTATTTGCGTATGATCTAGCAGATCAATTCGAGTTGGCCGTGTCAGCAGTTGCTTCGCTTGCTGCCTATGCACGCGCGCAGCAGCGGCGAACTGTCGTGATCGGCATGGGCGAAGAACCGAAGATATGGACAGATGATGCGGTTCGTTATGAATCGCTGCCTTACCGCCAATGGCTAGCTTCCGTGCAGCGGGAGCGGGATCTGAGCGATAAGCGGACAGAACCGATCTGGATCGACAAGTGGTCTAATCATCCAGAGCTAAGGAGAGGCGGCGTTGTCGTATGGATATCAGGACGTGTGCAGCGGAGCCAGCTCATCTCAATATCCGCGCTGGCCAAACGCAATTGGCACGGAACTTATCTGCATGTAGATCAGTATACTGCCGCTGCTCAGGAAAGTGTGGCTGAGACGTCTGCTGTGCTTATGAAATATCGCTATCAATATGTGAAAATATCGGATCTGCACGAGCTCCCCGCAAGATTGGAGGGAACGGCCTGATGAGAGAGAAGCGATTCTCTTTTCGCTTCAAAGGAGTATTTTGGGAAGAACGCTTGATATGGATCTGCTTGTTCGTCTTGTTGTCACAATGGGTGGATGCATTAGTTCCCTATTGGTATGAAGAAACCATCAGCATGACCGATCGGATGCTCGTTGGCATGTTATTTCTCGGATTACTGATGCCAGCCGTTCCGCACATTCGAATACCGATCGGCGTTGCGCTCGTATTTTGGTCTGTATTCCGAGAGCTTACTGACCTGGGACTTTGGATTGCTCCTGATGCAGAGCATGTCACTTGGCTTGAACGCATGTCACTTTATCATCCTTATATATGGCTGGTTGGACTCATCTGGCTCACTTATGAAATATTTATGAGAGCGGTCAATACAGGCGGGCATATTCTGCTGCTGATGATCATTCAATTGATCATGTTCGGTATTCTAGATTCCTTCACGCCCGCGATCTTATGGGTTCAGGTGGCATGGATTATGGCAGCATCTCTGCTCTGGCTGATTGCACTCCATTTCAGGAATGTCGGGCTTCAATATCCCACCAAGTGGAAGCGCTCGAAGCGGTATGCGCTTCAGATGATCATTAGCGCGATCGTACTCGTTTCGCTGATCATTACGACAGGGGTCAGTGTTCCCGGCCTGGAACCTTTGCTGACAGATCCATATACGTCATGGATTGAATCTGGGAAAGCAGGTGCAGGTTCTGGAAAGAATGGGCAAGGACCTGGCGGAACGGGAAGCTTATCGGGATACAGTATGAATGATCATGATCTTGGCGGCGGTTTCGAGATGAACTTTATGCCGGTTATGACGGTGCATTCCGATTATCGGGGATATTGGCGCGGCGAATCGAAGGTGACCTATTTAGGCGATGGTTGGGTTGACAATAATAAATTCAGCATGACAGAGAAAGCGCAGTCTGCCACACAGGTTAAGGATGGATATTTACGCGCTCCTGACATACCTACTCGAGTGGTGAAGCAGAGCTTTACCATGCTAGATGACAAGGTGTACCCAGTATTATTCGGAATGGCGTCTATAAGCTCTTATGAGCAATTGGATGAAACGAATGAAGGGGCTGTGTTGTGGAACGCGAGAGACGGCGAGCTAAAGTATATGGCTATAGGGGCGAAGAAGTACCCGAAAACCTATACCATTATCTCCAACGTAATTGAAGCTACTCCGGATCAGATGAGAGAAGCTACTCAAACGCGTAAGTTTTCAGATGAGTCAGAGGTAATGCTGCAATACTTGCAGCTGCCTAATGTTCTGCCTGATCGAGTCAAAGAGCTTGCCGAGCAACTGACCGAGAATGCGACGAACGATTATGATCGCGCATTGTTTATCGAAACCTATCTGCGCACTCAATTTAGGTATACGAATAAGCCGGATATTTCGAAGAGAGAGAGCCCTGATTTCGTTGACTCCTTCCTATTCGAGATTCAGGAGGGTTACTGTGATTATTATTCTTCTGCAATGGCGGTCATGCTGCGCAGCATTGGAGTCCCAACTCGCTGGGTAAAAGGCTATGCGCCAGGCAGCAGGGATGATATAGTGGATGGCGTTATGCCTCAGGAATTAACCGAACGGATGGCTGATCCGAACGCAGGGGGTGTCTTCCGGGTAACCAATGCGGATGCGCATTCGTGGGTTGAGGTATATTTAGGAGATTATGGCTGGGTGGCATTTGAACCGACACCGGGCTTCACCATGCCTCGTTTGGAACCAGAGGCAGAACTTAATGCTACTAAGGATCCGCAGAAGCTTAGTAAAGATAATACAGAGACTCCTCAGAACGAAGAGAAGTCGTTTTCCTTGCCATCGTGGGTAGGAACAGCAGCGCAGATCGTGCTGGCGTTAGCAGTGCTGTTGGTGCTTGCTTATCTCATTAAGCGATGGCAGGCTGTAGGCTTTTCCCTTCGTTGGATCCGCTTGTTTAGCAGAAGCTTGTCGCCGAATCAGCGCATGATCGTTGAGACGGAGCTCTGGTTAAGCTATTGCCGTTGGCGCGGGTTGCAGCGCGCACCTGACGAGACAGTACGCGAAGCGATTGAACGCTGGTATCATGACGATTCCAATAGACGGAATGAAGCAAGTTCAATTGTTCGGCAGTTTGAACGGGCAAAGTATGGTGCGGAGATGATGTCTGAACAGGATTGCGGTCAATTGAAGGTCATGATAAGTAATTTCAAGCGAGGAATGAAGTAATTAGAAGTGTGAAAACCTTATATCAAGCGAGTGCCGTATTCGTTTTCGCAAGAATAACGACGAATACGGCCTTTTTGCACGTAAATCAATGAATAAAGAAAGTCTTTACAATTGTGCATGAGAGGTATGGAAAATTAGCAGTTGAGGAGTTTAATAATTCTGCGACAGGCAGATGAAGGGGGGAGCATAGATGATTATTCACAGTAGTACGCAACTGCTACTCCAAACCGACAATGGTAAGAATAAACATTGGAGACTGTGGCTGGTGGGAGCTGCAGTCCTTCTCTTGATCGGATTTTTCTATATACAGTTGAGTACGGCATATATCAGCAATGATGCGATTCAACAGGCTGTATTTCGTTCATTGCCGAAAGAGGAACAAGAAGCGCTCGGGGACCGCGCTTGGCGCTATTTTAAAGTTGAAAAAGTTAACTTAAAGGACGTCCCGAGTATAATAAACTCGAATTTCTCTCAAAAAATCAATCAACGATCACTTTTCTTAAACGGAAATGTGGTATATAAAGTTACTTTTCCGCTTTCAAATCCGATGTATGGATTTAATGAAAGAGTTGCTTACGTTAATCCCTTTACTAGAGGGATTGTTGGATATGCTGGTATGTTATGATAAAATGATGTCCGCGAAGGGACTAAAGCTTAAATGGTTTATTGAATGGGAACAATCCAAACCAAGAACAATAAGATTAAAAGCCTCGGAATATTCCGAGGCTTAATTGATTTTTAAAGATGTGATACCGCTCGTGATGCCAATAATTTGCGAACGCATTGCAAATGATCATTTAGAATGCTTGTAATGCAGACAAATCTGTATAATTATCAAGCATGTTCAAAAACGTGCATACAACAAGGTGATATGGTATAGTTTTTCGTATGAAAACGAGGTGAACGTTTTGTTTAAAGGATTTATTCCGCGACTACGGGTGAGTACGGTATATGATATCAACTTAGCAGAGTTGAAAGCTAAAGGAGTAAAAGGTATCATTACGGATCTAGATAATACGTTGGTCGGAGCGAAGGACCCGCTGGCAACCCCGCAGCTTGAAGCATGGATCGAGGAAGTGAAGCGTGAAGGCTTTAAGCTGGTCATCGTATCGAATAATAATCTTATTCGCGTATCTACATTCGCTTCGCCGCTTGATATTCAATTTGTCTTCGCTGCTCGCAAGCCGTCCCAGAAGCCATTTCAGAAAGCGATGGAAATTATGGGCTTGAAGCCGGAGGAAACGGCTGTTATCGGGGACCAATTGATGACCGATGTATTAGGCGGAAATCGGATGAAGATGTATACGATACTCGTACAGCCGATTGCGCTGCAGGACGAAGGATGGACTACACGTATTAATCGTCGCCTGGAACGTTTCGTTACCGCGCGTTTGCGCAAGCAAGGAAAGTGGAAATAAGTTCATTCATGCATGCTTGTGCCGAGCATAAGCGGTTCATCGTTAGGGAGCAGGTCGAATGAAGCTGCCCAAGATAACGGTATCTACATATATTCGTATATGCGGCAGGAGTAAGTATGAGAGCAAGATCTGTTTTACCAGAGGAGGACATAACAACATGGAAGCCATTAAGAATTGCAGCGGCTGCGGAGTAAAGGTTCAAACTGAAAGTCCAAGTAAGCTCGGATACGTGCCGGATAGCGCGCTCGAACGTGACCCGGTCATCTGTCAGCGCTGCTTCCGAATTAAGAACTATAATGATGCGAGTTCAGTAGCGCTGGATCAGGACGATTTCCTTCGCCTGCTCGGAAAGATCGGACAAGAGGACGCGTTGGTCATTCATATCGTCGATTTGTTCGACTTCGACGGAAGCATCATCTCTAGCTTGCAGCGGTTCGTGGGCAGCAATCCAGTGCTGCTCGTCGTGAACAAGGTGGATCTGCTGCCAAAAGCGATGAACTGGAACCGCATCATGAACTGGGTGCAGCGCCGTGCGAAGGAACACGGTATCCGCATCGTAGATATCGTGCTGGTTAGCGCCAAGCGCAACCTCGGATTTGACCGCCTGGTCGAGGAAGTCGACCACTACCGCGGCAATCGCGATGTATATGTAGTTGGCGCAACAAATGTGGGCAAGTCTACACTCATTAACCGATTGATTCGCGATTTCAGTGATCTGGAACGGGAATTGACTACGTCTCGTTATCCGGGGACGACACTTGATCTGGTGCACATCCCGTTGGATGATGGTCACTACATCATTGATACGCCGGGAATTGTATACAGCAGCCGTTTAACAGAGCTGGTGGATCGTGAGGTCTTGGGAGCGCTGCTGCCGGACAAGCCATTGAAGCCGATGGTGTATCAATTGAACGCGGAGCAGACCCTGTTCTTCGGCGCATTAGCTCGATTCGACTTCGTTGAGGGAGAACGGCAGTCGTTTACTTGCTACATTTCAAACGGCATCAATATTCATCGTACGAAGCTTGATCGTGCGGATGAGCTGTATGAGGAGCATGCTGGCGAGATGCTTGCGCCACCGACACGTGAACAATTGGACAGCATTCCGGCCTGGACGAAGCACGAGCTGCGCGTACCGCGCGGAGAGAAGATGGATGTGTTCATTTCAGGCTTGGGCTGGGTTACTTGCAACGGCACTGCTGGGGCGTTGTTGAAAGTTCATGCGCCTAAAGGCGTTAAGGTGCTGCTGCGCCCTTCATTAATCTAATCCAATCAAGGGGAAGCGATATGGATGCATAATAAGCTGACAGCAAATACGCCCGTAGTGACGAGCGATACAGCCGTATTTGCGGTTATCGGAGCCCCGGTGGGCCACTCCAAATCGCCGCTCATGCATAATGCGGCATTTGCGGCATGTGGATGGAATGGAGTCTATACGGCATTTCACGTAGAACCGGAACAGTTGACGAATGCGATAGCTGGAATGCGCGCATTCGGCATACGAGGGATCAATGTGACGATTCCGCATAAGGAACATGTGATGGAATGTCTCGATGAGATTGATGAGAGCGCCCGTATGATCGGTGCAGTCAACACGATTGTGAACGACAAAGGCAAGCTTATCGGGTATAATACGGACGGGTCCGGTTATGTGCGGTCATTAAAAGAGGAAACCGCGGTGCAGCTGACAGGAGCGACCGTGCTTATTATCGGTGCCGGCGGCGCTGCGAGAGGATTAGCATTTGGCTTGCTGCGTGAAGGCGTCAAGCATATATATATTGCTAATCGGACTATAGAACGGGCAGAACGGATTGCACAGGACTTGAAGCCGCTGGGGTCCATTGAAGCCGTAGGCCTTGTGGATCGTCTGCCGCAAACAGGCGACGCGCATGTGGACATCGTCATTAATACCACATCGCTCGGAATGCATCCTTATCCGGATGAGATGCCGATACAGGCATCCTATCTGAAGCCGCATATGATCGTCAGCGATATCATATATAATCCGCTCGAAACGAATCTGTTGGCAGAAGCCCGTACTTTGGGCGCTGTGACTCACAGCGGATTGGGAATGTTTATATATCAAGGTGTTATCGCCTTTGAGCTGTGGACAGGAATATCCGCACCTGTCAGTGTTATGCGTGACGCTGTACTGAAGGCTATGTCAGAATCATAAAACAATACTTGTAGAACGAGTGGCTCCCTAGGACAACTATGGAGCAGGGAAGGAAGAATAACATGTTAACAGGCAAACAAAAACGTCATCTGCGCTCACTAGCGCATCATCTTACTCCGATCTTTCAGGTCGGCAAGGGCGGAGTCAATGATCAGTTGATCCGACATATTGAGGAAGCGATTGAGACTCGCGAGCTGATCAAGATATCTATACTGAACAATTGCGATGATGACCGCAATGAGATCGCGGAGGAGCTTGCTAAGGGCTCCGGTTCCGACTTGGTGCAAGTCATCGGCAAGACGATCGTCTTGTACAAAGAGTCCCGTGACCATAAGGAAATTGTACTGCCTAATTAGTCGCGAAAGAGGAGGACAACGGCATGACAGTGCCGATGAAACGGATCGGTGTGCTGGGCGGAACGTTTGATCCTATTCATGTAGGTCATCTCATTGCGGCTGAGTCGGCCAAGCAAGCGATACATCTGGATGAGGTGTGGTTTATGCCCACTCACGTGCCGCCTCATAAGGAGAAGAAATCTGCAGTAACAGCGGAACAGCGTGTCGAGATGGTTCGCTTGGCTATACTGGAGAATGATTCCTTTCATTTGTGCACTTGGGAAATGGAACACGGAGGCGTCTCTTACACCTTGGAAACGGTAAAATGGCTGCAGTCCGAGTACCCGGATACCGAATGGTTCTGGATAATCGGCGGGGACATGGTGCATTATTTGCCCAACTGGAACGGAATTGAAGAGCTGATGGAACGTATTCGGTTCATCGGCGTTCAGCGTCCGGGCGCGACTTGGAAGATTGATGAGCTTCCTGAAACGTGGCGATCGCGCGTCGTTCCTGCACCGATGCCGCAGATTGATATCTCCTCTACGGATATACGGGAGCGAATTGAACAGGGACTTTCCATACGCTATCTAGTTCCGGAAGCGGTATTACAATATTCGCAAAGGTGGGGATTGTATGAATCTTAGCCGTGAGCAATTAATGCTAGCTGTTCGTTCGCAGATGCCAGAGAAGCGTTGGCGTCACACGGAAGGCGTGATGAAGTCAGCAGTGGAGCTGGCTGACCGATTCGGGGCAGATCCAGTTAAGGCGGATCTAGCGGCGCTCCTGCACGATGTTGTGAAGTATTGGTCCACAGACAAGATGGAGCGAATTATCCGAGAGCAGGGGCTTCCTAGCGAGCTGCTTGAACATGACAAGTCGCTGTGGCACGCGCCTGTGGGCGCATATATCGCAGAGAAGGAATATGGCGTCACTGACATGGAGATTCTGGACGCTATTCGTTATCATACATCCGGGCGCGAAAGAATGACGAAGCTGGATAAGATCGTGTGCTTGGCGGATTATATCGAGCCTGGCCGCGACTTTCCCGGAGTCGATCATATTCGCGAGCTAGCTAAACATAATCTGGAAGAAAGCCTGATTGCGGGCTTTGATTCCACGATCTCTTTCCTGTTATTGAAACATAAACGTATCTTCCCGCTCACGATCATGGCCCGCAACAGCTTGATTGAAGAGCGGTCGAAGGGACAACACTAGTATCATAATGTTCTGTTCCGGCAAACTCGGTTACTGACCGGACGATAGATGAAGAAGCTTGGGAGGCTGAATAATGGCAATATCACCTAAACAATTACTTGAAATTTGCGTTGATGCGGCAGAAGAGAAAAAAGCAATGGACCTCGTTGCGCTGGATCTGCAAGGGATATCGTTGATCGCGGACTATTTCGTGATCTGTCACGGTAATTCCGATACACAAGTACAAGCGATAGCGAACGAAATTCGCAAGCGTGTACATGAAACAGGCACTCCTATTCGCGGTACCGAAGGACTGAATTCAGGCCGCTGGGTGCTGCTTGATCTAGGTGACGTGATCGTTCACGTATTCCATCGTGAAGAGCGAGAGTATTACAATCTTGAGAAGCTGTGGTCTGACGCGAAAGTCGTGACGTTGGCATGACATTAGAAGCGGGTACGATACAACGGCTGAGAGTGGCACGTGAAGTGTCACCTTACGGATATTTTATGACGGATGAGGAGCAGGACGTGATCCTGCACTATACAGAGCTGACGCGGCCTATCGAGATTGATGAGGAGATCGACGTATTCCTGTTCTTCGATACTGAGGATCGTCTTGCTTCAACGATGAAGAAGCCGCTTATCACCTTGAATGAGGTAGCAGCGTTGAAAGTGGCTGATGTTCATCCTCGTTACGGCATGTTCTTGGAAATGGGTATCGGACGCCAGCTGCTGCTTCCTATGAGCGAGATGCCTGAGTTCAAGCCCTTGCGCCCACAGCTTGGCGACAGCATCTACGTGAAGCTTATTCACGATAAGGTAGGGCGACTGGTCGCCAAGATGGCTGGCGAAGAAGATCTGGAGAAGCTGGTGTTCCACGCGCCGCAGAGCTGGCTGAACACTTGGCATGAAGCGGTCGTTTATCGCGCGCTGCGCAAGGGCACGTTCTTCGTCGTCGAAGGCGGCCCGCTCGGCTTCGGCGCGATCGGACTGCTCCATGAGTCGGAGCGTCCGACGGCACTGCGTGTCGGCGCGCGGGTCCGCGTCCGCATCTCGCATGTTCGCGAGGATGGACGCGTCAACGTGACGCTGGCTGAGCGCAAGGAAGTGGGCATGGATCAGGATGCCGTGAAGCTGTTCGGCTTCCTGAAGGAGCGTCCGAATGGGGCGATGCCGTATTCGGACGAGACGCCTGCCGACATCGTGAAGCAGCGCTTCGAGATGTCGAAGTCGGCGTTCAAGCGCGCGATGGGTCGCCTGATGAAGGCGGGCTACTGCACGCAGGAGGGCAGCTGGACGAAGCTGACTGAGCTCGGCGCGACCGTTGATCCTGCCGTCGCGGCACAGACGCTTGGCAGCTTGCCGTCCGAGTGGCGCAAGCCAGCGGCTGCGTCTTCATCTGCTGCGCCTAAGGCTGGGCATGCGCCTGCGCGCCCGTCGCAAGGGCAAGGCGCATCAAAGCGCGGCAGCGGGAAGCCGCGTCCGCATGAAGGCGGCCACAACCGCAGCGGCAATCAGGATGTCAAGACCTACAGCCAACCGTGGAGCGGGGGCACGCAAGCGAAGCCGCGCCAGGCATCGGATCGCCCATCTGGATTCAAGGGCGATCAAGAGCGCCGAGGCGAGCGCCCTGACTCTCGTCCAGGATCGGACAAGCGTCGTCCGCAGCGATAACGAGGGGGCGGACAGTGATGGAAGCATATGGCCGATTTGCACTCGTATATGATCGGTTGATGGCGGAAATGCCTTATGAAGCTTGGACCGCATTTGCCTTAGCAGCATGGGAGCGTTATGGGCTTCAACCTCGTACGGTAGTCGATCTTGGCTGCGGCACGGGAAGTGTAGCACTGCCGCTTGCAGAGCGAGGGTTCAGCATGATCGGGATTGATTTGTCCGAGACGATGCTCTCGATCGCACGCGAGAAGGAGATGCGTGCGGGTCGCATGCGCGGATCTGTGCAGTGGGTCTGCCAGGATATGCGGGAATGGGAAACGCCGGAGCCGGTCGATTCTGTCATTTCATTTTGCGATTCCATTAACTATTTAACAGAACCAGAGGACGTCAGAGCGGTTATTCAACGCACGTACAATCAGCTGCGGCCAGACGGATTGTTCTTGCTCGACATGCATCTTGAACGGCAGTTTGAGCAATATGCGGCTGAGCAGCCATTTACGCTGGATGAAGGAGACATCGCTTATATCTGGTACAGTGAATATGATGAGAAACGCAAGCAGATTGAGCATCAATTGGCGATATTCGTCGAGGATGAGGAGAGCGGGCGGTATGACCGGATCGACGAAATACACACGCAGCGTGTGTACTCTCCAGAATGGGTCGTGCAGGAGCTGAAGGCTGCTGGCTTCCGCGATGTGGATCTGTACGGCGAGTTCCAGTTGGAGCCACCGGTTGATACGACGGGAAGGCTGTTTATCGCAGCGCGCAAGTAAAGATCAGACATGTTGTTACATCCATTGACAATGCGCTTGTTTTTTCATATGATGGATGTAATTCTCACAGTCTTGGACTGTTATAGTAGCATTTTCTATATTCTAGGTAGACGTTGAAGAGGATCAGTAGCATTGCAGCTCATCCCCAGAGAGCCGACGGCAGGTGTGAGTCGGTGATGAATGCAGGTGAACTCCCCTCTGAGTCGCGCGGTTGAATTTGAAGTAGACCGTGCCGTTTAGCCCGCGTTAAGGGTCTTGAGGGAGCGCTTGACAAGGCATGTCAGTCGCTAACTAGGGTGGTACCGCGAGAAACCAAGTCTCTCGTCCCTAGCGTATTCGCTAAGGATGAGGGGCTTTTTTGCATTTATGCAGTCCTGCGGCGAGGCTCGAGTTCTGTACAGGGGAATTCCCCCGTTACAGAATGTCTGATGAGCCAGCGGGTAGCTGTAACGGGTAAAACCCGTCTTACGCGACCCAGAACAGTCGCACCGAAGCAGCCCCGCGCGAGTTAACAGGGTTTTACCCCGTTACGGGGTGTTGATCGAGCTCGCATGAGAGCCGTAACGGGTAAAACCCGTCTTACGCGTCCCAGAACAGTCGCACCGAAGCAGCTCCGAGCGAGTTAACAGGGTTTTACCCCGTTACGGGGTGTCGAACGAGCTCGCATGAGAGCCGTAACGGGTTAAACCCGTCTTAGGCGCCCCAGAACAGTCGCATCGAAGCAGTCACGCGCGAGTTAACAGGGTTTTACCCCGTTACGAGGTGTCAAACGAGCTCAGATGAGAGCTGTAACGGGTAAAACCCGTCTTAGGCGCCCCAGAACAGTCGCACCGGAGCAGCCCCGCGCGAGTTAACAGGGTTTTACCCCGTTACGGGGTGTCAAACGAGCTCGCAGGAGAGCTGTAACGGGTAAAACCCGTCTTACGCGCCCCAGAACAGTCGCACCGAAGCAGTCTCGCGCGAGTTAACAGGGTTTTACCCCGTTACGGGGTGTCGAACGAGCTCACATGCAAGCTGTATGTACTGAGCAATAAGCTGATTATAGAAGTGTAATGGAGGAGTTTCACATGAGTACTGAAGAGAAACAACCAGTTGGATATCAACCGCTCACCATTGAGCCAAAATGGCAGAAGTACTGGGATGAGCATAAGACGTTCAAGACGACAGAACAGGAAGGCGCGCCAAAGTTCTACGCGCTTGATATGTTCCCTTACCCGTCTGGAGCAGGACTTCATGTCGGTCATCCAGAGGGTTACACAGCGACGGATATCGTGTCCAGATACAAGCGCATGCGCGGTTATAACGTGCTGCATCCAATGGGATGGGACGCGTTCGGTCTTCCAGCGGAGCAGTATGCGATAGATACAGGCAAGCACCCGCGCGAATTTACGATTGCTAACATCGACACCTTCCGTCGTCAGATCAAGTCGCTCGGCTTCTCTTACGATTGGGACCGCGAGATCAGTACGACTGACCCGGAATATTACAAATGGACGCAGTGGATCTTTATCCAGTTGTTCAATAAGGGCTTGGCGTATGTTGACGAAGTACCGGTGAACTGGTGCCCGGCGCTTGGAACCGTGCTTGCTAATGAGGAAGTTATCGACGGCTTGTCAGAACGCGGCAACCATCCGGTTATTCGCAAGCCGATGCGCCAATGGGTGCTGAAGATTACGGAATATGCTGAGCGTCTGCTGGAAGATCTGGATGAGCTGGATTGGCCAGAAAGCATTAAGGATATGCAGCGCCACTGGGTCGGCAAGTCAACGGGCGCAGAAGTGCGCTTCGCGATCGAAGGACACAGCGATGCGGAGGAACTCGTCGTCTTCACAACTCGTCCAGACACGCTCTTCGGCGCAACCTATTGCGTACTTGCTCCTGAGCATCAGCTGGTGGAGAAAATCACGTCTGCGGAGCAGCTTGATGCGGTTAAGGCTTACCGAGAGCAAGCGGCTCGCAAGAGCGATCTGGAGCGTACTGACTTGGCAAAAGACAAGTCAGGCGTGTTCACAGGCGCATATGCGATCAATCCGGTAAATGGCGTGAAGACACCGATCTGGATTGCGGATTATGTGCTTGCTGGCTACGGTACAGGCGCGATTATGGCGGTGCCAGGTCATGACCAACGCGACTGGGAATTCGCGAAGCAGTTTGAGCTGCCGATCATTGAAGTCGTATCCGGCGGCAATGTGAACGAAGAAGCTTATGATGGCGATGGAGAGCATGTAAACTCCGACTTCCTGAACGGTATGAACAACGAGGCTGCCATCGCGCGCATGATTGAATGGCTCCAAGAGAAGGGTGTCGGCCAAGGCAAGGTTACTTACCGTCTGCGTGACTGGCTGTTCAGTCGTCAACGCTATTGGGGCGAGCCGATTCCGATTCTGCATCTGGAAGATGGAACGATGAAGACAGTACCTGAATCCGAGCTGCCGCTTATGCTTCCGGATGTCGATCAGATCCGTCCATCCGGAACAGGCGAATCCCCGCTTGCCAATGTGAAGGAGTGGGTTGAAACCGTTGATCCGGAAACAGGCATGAAGGCGCGCCGTGAGACGAACACAATGCCGCAATGGGCGGGAAGCAGCTGGTACTACCTGCGTTATATCGATCCAACTAACAACGAGGAGATCTGCTCCAAAGAGCTGCAGGAGAAGTGGCTGCCGGTCGACTTGTATATTGGTGGAGTAGAGCATGCTGTGCTTCACCTGCTGTACGCACGTTTCTGGCACAAGGTGCTGTATGATATCGGAGTAGTGTCGACGAAGGAACCATTCCAAAAGCTCGTCAACCAAGGCATGATCTTGGGTACGAACAATGAGAAGATGTCGAAGTCGCGCGGCAACGTTATTAATCCGGATGACATTGTGTACACATATGGCGCAGATACGCTGCGTATGTACGAGATGTTCATGGGACCGCTTGAAGCAGTTAAGCCTTGGAACACAAACGGCGTAGAAGGCATGCACCGCTTCCTGAGCCGTGTATGGAGATTGTTCATTTCGGACGATCAAACTGTTTCAGCCAAGATCGTAGACGATGGCGGCGATGAAGACTTCATACGTACATGGCATAAGACAGTGAAAAAGGTTACTGAAGATCTGGAAGGTATGCGATTCAATACCGCGATCAGCCAGCTGATGATCTTCGTGAATGAAGCATATAAGAAAGACACACTCCCTCGTCAAGCGATGGAGAACTTCGTACAACTGCTGTCTCCTCTTGCTCCGCATATCACTGAAGAGCTGTGGGAGCGTCTGGGCCATCAAGAGACGATTACTTACGCCGCTTGGCCGACATATGATGAGAAATTGACAGTTGACGCTGAAATCGAGATTGTCGTGCAAGTAAACGGCAAGATCGTTGAACGCATCATGGTTGCAGCTGATGACAATGAAGCTGCTATGCAAGAAAAAGCAATGAGCCAAGCGAACGTTCAAGCCGCTATTAACGGCAAAACCGTCCGCAAAGTCATTGCTGTCAAAGGTCGTCTCATCAACATTGTGGTGGGTTAGCGCTCGTAGATTGCAATGGACCGTAGAATAGGGAATTAACTTTCTCAAGGTCCTCTTCATATTTAGCATGAGTTACCTGAATGAGCTGATGGAATACACCATCCAGCTTATTATCCAGCAAGCGCAGCGCCTCGGCGGTAATTCCGCCGGGGACGGCTACGCGCTGTTGCAGCTGTTCCAGCGACATGCTGCCTTCTGTCAGCAGCTTGCCTGTCCCCAATAGCATTTCACTTCCAAGCCGCGAGGCTTCTTCTCGATCGATGCCGATCATTTCTACCGCAGCATCTACCCATTTCTGCATAAAGAAAGCGATAAACGCCGGGCCGCAGCTCGATAAATCACTTGTCATACGTGTGTATTTTTCCGCAATATGAATCGGCCTACTGATAGGCTTTAACAACTGTTCGAGCATGAGACGGTCATTATCCTCTATTCGACTGCCATACATACATATTGATGCTCCGCTGCACACGTAGTTCGTGATGCTGGGAATAACTTTTGCAATCTTGCTCTTTAGACTATTTTCCAGATGCTCAATCAACACGGGGCTTGTAATCGATACGGTAATCATTTCAGGGCGATCGACGGGAATAAGCTCGTCTATGACGCGCTTAAATTCTAATGGCTTTACGCATATGAACAAGATATCGCAAGCAGATGCCACTTCCGATACAGTGGCACTTACCTGTAATCCTGGGTAGCGAGCAGCAAGATTGTGTGCTTTGCTGATTGTCCTATTGGTGATGGCAATCTGATCGGGCAGAAGCGCCCCAGATCGAATGAAGGATTCGATCAAGATCGTACCCATGCTCCCAGTTCCGACAAATCCTACCTTCATGGGTCTCCCTCCTTTGTTGAAATACTGTATTAAAGCTTTATAGCGTATCTTATGAAAATATTAAAATAGTGTGTCAAGCTCACGCTCAGATCATTAACCAACTATATGGTGAAAAGGTTGGCCAATATGCGTGTTTCCTATAAAGCATGACTTGAAGTGAAAATATGATGTTGGAGGGATAGGATGAAACGAAATCGGTATGGATCGAGCTCATTCCACTCATGGCTATTCGTTGCAGTAAGCGCATTAATTGGAGCAGGATTAATTGCAGTCGTATGGCTTCTGCCGCAGGAGCAGAGCGAAAGCGCTTGGCAGGATGTGAGTCAAGAAGTTCAAACGTTGCTTGAGCTTAAGGAAGGCGAGAAGATCTTCTCCTCTGAGACGTCCGTACAAAACAATAAAGATAGCACGTTAACTGAAAATAGTATGAACGCTCAGGGCTCCAATATATCATCGATAGAAGCCAATATTAAAACAGTTCCTGCATACGCTGATACGACATCAGAGAGTAAATCAGATAAGAAGACTGACGCGATCGTAGAACCGAATACGGAGACAAAAGCGGCTGATGGGGCAGCAGTTAAGCCGGAAGCTAGTCCTGACAGCAGCGATGTGTCCAAGATGAATATTAACGAAGCTACCGCTGAACAGCTGACTCAGCTGCCCGGAATAGGGCCGTCGAAAGCAAAAGCAATAATTGAGTATCGCGAGAAGAATGGAGCTTATAAGAAGCTGGAAGACTTGTTGGAAGTCAAAGGCATTGGACCGAAGGTGCTGGACAAGCTAAAACCATACATTCAAATCGAGGCTTGATGTTATACAATAGGTTGCACGCTTGCATGCGCCTGTTTACAATAGAAATAATAAGCTTCACCGCTTGCTGCAGAGCCTAGGAGCGAAGATGATAGGAGCAATGGTAGATGACAGATACGATTCGTAAAGATTGGGACACATACTTTATGGATATCGCTTATATGGTTTCAACTCGTTCGCAATGTTCGCGTCGGCATGTTGGAGCCGTGCTTGTGCAGGGCAAGAAACTGCTTGGTACAGCTTACAATGGAGCTCCGATGGGAGTGCCTGATTGCAGTGAAGCAGGCTGCATGATCGCTGAGCAGCTTGAGTTGGTCGTTCATCCGGACGGCAGAGAAGAGATGGTCAAGAAGCAGCGCTGTATCCGAACCATTCACGCGGAACAGAACCTGCTGCTGTTTACCGATCGGGCGGACCGTGAAGGCTCGATTGTATATGTGACGGATCAGCCATGCTGGACATGCGCTAATATGTTGGCGAACAGCGGTGTATCCGAGATTGTATTCCATCGCCTTTATCCGAAGGATAAAGATAAAGTGAGCGACATGATGGCTCAGAAAGGCATCGTATTCCGACAACTCGAACACTATCAGCCGCCTGCTGAAACCATGATGGAGACAATTAACTAATCTCTTACCTTGTCATTACTAATATAGGTTACGGAGGGAAGAACCTTTCGGACTGTTGCACGTTTATCGTGTGCGGTCTGAAGGGTTCTTTTTGGTTATGTGCATTTAAATGGAGAAAGGAGAGTGATAGTCGTGTTGAAACAGAGACCGATTGTAGCAGCCGCTTGCTGCTGGGTGATTGGGATATATCTTGCTGTGAGCATGCAAGTGGAGCATGCGCTCCTCATGATGCTGGGCATATTCGCATTCACGCCTCTTCTGCTGAAGCGTGGTCTAATCACAGTGCGGCTGGCGGTGGTGTACTTCTTGCTCATGGCAGCGGCATTATTCAGCTTCACTCTCTATGACAGTCAGCAGGTTACACATTTGCCAGCAGGCGTTAACACAATGGGGCAGGCTGTGACTGAGCAATCGGGTGAAGGAGACCCTCTGCTTCAAGGAACAGCAATCGGCAAGATTCATACGACGCCGGAGCGAGACGGAGATCGTGTACAGTTCCAGATGGAAGTGTACTCTTGGGACGCAGATAACAAAGTCCCTGTATCACTCAAAGAATCTGAGTTGGTGTTCGTCCAATTAAGGCTGTCGGCGGAGCGTGAACTGGAATTGCTGCCCGCTTGGCAGAAAGGGAGCCGTGTCCAGATTGCGGGAGAACTTGTGCAGCCGGCAGAGGCGACGAACTTCGGTGCCTTTAATTATCGTCAATTTTTAAAGACTAAGCATATATACTGGCTGCTGCAGGCTAAAGGCGCGAAGTCATTATCCTTGGTTAGCGAAGAAGATCAGTGGCGGATAAGTGAGTTGCCAAGCGGGATAATGAACCAATTAGAGCAGCTGCGGATTAAGGCGGCAGAAGTGTATCATAAACTATTTCCGCCTCATGAGAGCTCTTATTTGGAAGGGCTGGTGCTGGGTTTAAGAAGCGGGCTGGACCCGGAAATTGAGCAATCCTTTGCTCAATTAGGGCTTACTCATGTCTTAGCGATCTCTGGACTTCATGTAGGAGTGTTCACAGCCTCTTGTTTGCTGCTGCTGCGGCTGTTTCGGCTAACTCGAGAGACCGGCTTGACGATCGTGATCTGTCTGGTTCCGGTCTACGTTCTGTTCACAGGAGCTTCGCCATCTGTCATTCGCGCTGGAGTGATGGCGATGCTCGGTCTAATCGGCCTTCGGCAGGGCTGGCTGAAGGATGGGCTGCATCTGCTGTCAGCAGCACTGCTGCTCATGCTATGGTGGGAGCCTTATTATGCGCTTGATGTCAGCTTTCAGCTCTCATTTGCAGTAACTGCAGGGCTTATCATCGGTGTTCCGCCTGTTGTTCGTCTATTGCCTAACAAATGGCCAGTGTGGCTTCGATCTTCGCTAGCCGTAACGGTGACAGCACAGCTCGTGTCATTTCCGCTAACAATCTACTATTTTAACCAGATATCCAGCTTATCGCTAATAACTAACTTTGCCCTGGTCCCCTTTATCAGCTTCATCGTTCTGCCGCTTGCCAGCTTGATATTGCCGTTAACAATTGTATCAATCGATCTTGCCAAGCCTCTAGCGTGGCTCACGTCTCAGTGCAATGAATGGACCTTCTCGATAATTGATTGGCTGGCCCAGATTGAGGGGACGACGGTAATATGGCCTAAAGTACCGCTCTGGTGGATTCTGGCCTATTACTTCACTCTAGGTATGCTGCTTCTAGTAAGGCTTAGATGGGAGGAGGAAACGCGACTCAAGACAGCCGCTGCGAAGAATGATGATACAGCTCCGCTTGATGACTTCATGCTAGTGCCGTTAGGGAGCAAGCGGCGATGGGGCTTGAGAATCAGCGGGCTGCTAAGCTTGTTCGCGTGCTTGCTTCTGGTGGGATACAACTATGGCCAACCTGCGAACACGATCGTTTCCATCATTGATGTCGGGCAAGGGGACAGCACGCTTATTCGTACTGCCAGTGGACGCAATCTGCTGATTGATGGCGGAGGAACGATATCGTTCGCCAAGCCGGGAGATGAATGGAAGCAGAGACGTCAACCTTATGATGTAGGTGAAAACAGGCTTGTACCGCTGCTCAAACAGCGCGGCGTACGGCATCTGGACGCCGTAATTGTGACGCACGGGGATAACGATCACGCTGGAGGGTTGAGAGCTGTATTGCGATACATTCCTGTAGATCGGCTCGTGATGAATGGTACTTGGAAAGACTCGGCCGTGCTTGAGGAGCTGTATCAGATTGCGTTGAATAAGCAAATCCCGATCGTGAGCTGGAAGAAAGGTGATAACTGGCAGTTGGACGAGCGGATCCGATTGGACGTCTTATTCCCGATGCAGTCGGCATCAGCGGATACCAACAGCTTAGCATCAACGAGCCTGCCTGAGCTAAACAGTCAGAATGACGCCTCGCTCGTGCTCCTGCTGACCATTGAGCAGAATCAAGGGCAGAACCAGTCGTCCAGCCAAGCTATGTCTCATTCAGAGCCGATTACTATGCTGTTTACAGGGGATATTGGAATACCTGAGGAAAGAGCTATTCTTCAACTCGATCAAGCGAAGCTGAACATGGCGATGCTACCTAAGCAAATCCATATGCTTAAGGTAGCGCATCATGGCAGCAAGGCCTCGATCCAGCTGGAATGGGTGGAGAGGTGGAGACCTGTTGTGAGCACGATATCAGCTGGCCGCGGCAACCGTTACGGTCATCCAAGTCCTGATGTACTGAGACGATTGGAGCAGGCAGGAAGTCTGATTTATCGTACAGATCTCGATGGAGAGATACAATTCAAAGTTATGTCCAATAGGACAAAAGTAAGGGTTGCAGGGGGACATCTGAGTAGAACGGAGAGGTAGATTTGAAGACGGCTCGGAATCATGTTAGGATTGCACTGTGAGGGGTAGACAGCATTTATATAGAAAAAGTTAGCAAAATACTTTCTTGTGTTGACAATGAGACAAAGACATTGTTCATAACGTCTGATAAGATAGGGGGGTGGGCGCTGTCCAGCGTTCGCTCCTTTTTTGATAATATGGAAACAAACGGAACTATAATAGCTTTATTGGTTATTTACATTACCTATTAATGGCTTCAACCTACATAACAAACGAGAAATATCGCGAAAAAAATAAAATAGCTGCAACCATTTTCGGGTTTGACTCGTTAATGGATATGCAAGAGAGGGGGATCTTAGTGATAGAGTCAGAGCTCATCAGAGCCGCTCAATCCGGTGATCGCGAAGCGCTCATCACCCTTTTGCGAGAAATAGAACCGTATGTGTATCGTACAGCGTTCTATTTGCTGCACAATGAGCAAGATGCTATGGACGCGTCCCAAGAAGCATTGATTCGAATTTATACGAAGATTAATTCGTACGAGGAGAAAGCTCAATTCAAGACGTGGGTTCAGCGGATTGTCACCAATATCGCTATTGATAAATTCCGCCGAGCCAAACCAACCGTTTCAATTGATGAGCACAATCTCGTGTTTCATGGCAATGAAAGTGTAGAGAAAGAAGTATTTAATGCTTATGCGGCGCAAGATATCCATGAAGCGATTGGACAACTGCCTGAGCATCATCGCGCAGTTGTGGTATTGCGCTACTTGCAGGATTTTTCTTACAACGAGATTGCGGAGAGTCTTAATTTGCCGCTGAACACAGTTAAATCATACTTATTCCGCGCGCGTCAACAATTGCAAACGCTGCTACATGATTATGAGAAAGGTGGTGTGCGAGGATGAACTGTTCAGAGGTGATGGAACTGATACAAAGACAGATGGATCACGACCTGGACCAATCGGAACAAAGCCTGCTGACAGAACATTTACATTCTTGCTCCGCATGCACCGCAATGTTTGAACGACTCAAGTTGCTGAATGAGGGTTTAGAGCAGCTTCCAAAAGTAATGCCTAAGGTAAGCTTAGTTGATGCCATATTACCACAATTGGATGAGATTGATCGTTTGAACGCGCTGAACTCATCGGCAGATGGAAGCGCTAAGCAGGATGCAAGAGCAGATGTAACTGAACTGAAGCCGAATAACAGCACACATTCGAATGTTGAACAGTTCCCAGTTCAAGAGGATGTACGGCCAGTTGTTCGCAATCGTTGGTTCGATCGAATTAATTGGCGTACCGCAAGCGCGGTCGTCGCGGCAGGCCTTGTATTCGGTCTGTTTATGGTTAATTACGAAGGAGCGCAAGTGCAAGAGAGCGCTGATTTCCGAGAATTAAAGTCAGAGAACAAACAATCGGTGCAGGACAGTCGAATGATGGATACACAATCTAATCAAGCTGAGAAGCTGGATACGAATTCGGCGAAGCAAGAGAAAGCGGTGGAACCGCAGGTAGCTGCCGACGAGACTCCAGTTGCTGCAACTGTTGAAGCGGATGTGGGTCAGTCCACTGGCGGCTCTGAACCAGAGGTCAAGAAGTCCATCGCTCCTAATCAAGAGAACGAGAATGAGGTTCAAACGCCAGCTCCTGGAAACAACAAGACGAGCGATGAATCGCCGTCAGCTAAGACTACTAATGAACCTGAAGCCGTAGCTCATAAGGAGCAACAAAAAAAGAAGGACGCGGTTAAAGTGGAGGAGCAAGCCGATGATCCCGAAAATTCGCTAAACGGTCAGGGAACAACGGATGTCAAGACTAAGGGTGAGCAGGAAACAGGATTAGTCCCTAAAGGGATAACGTTTATGAATCATGTAGCTGCGTTTTCACCGGATCATGCCTTTGAGGTGATCTGGAAGGATCATGTTCTTACTTTGAACTCGGTTAATGGCAATAAGATTGCCGCTATTCAAAGTATACCGTGGACATATCAGCCGATTGAGCTGATATGGTCTGAAGACAGTACATTCGTTGTGGTTGTGACAACGGATAAAGATGGCAACAGGGTAGAAACGACCTTTGGAGTTAGTGACAAGGGTTTAGCACAGACTGCAGATCAGACAGTGGCTTCTTCCAAGTAAGATCTGTATGGATGATACCGAATCGATACTGCAATAAAAAGGCTCGTTGTGGATGCACACTTTTGAGCTCCGATACGTATAATTAAGTAGGATGAAATTTAAGATATCGTTACCGAATGTCGTGTAATCGCTGGCGCAGCGGACCTAGGCCGTTGTCGCTGACGTTTATCATAGATGTTGGGTACAAAGGGATTGTGTGATGAATGTCGCGCAGTCCCTTTGTTTTTGTATTGATCTTTGTTATGATGATGGACGGAAGGAGAGGAATTCGTGTGGATATGAAATCAGCAGCGAAAGCGATTAAGCAAGGCGATGTACGCCCTATATATGTGTTGTACGGCACGGAAAAGTATCGCATGAATGAGTTCGTGCAATATTTGATTAAGACGATTCTACCGGAGGAACATCGTGACTTGGCCATTATGAAAATGGACACCTCCGAATCGACGATCGATGTTGTAGTGGAGGAAGCGAACCTGCTGCCGTTTCTAGTCGAGCGCAAGCTGATCCTCGTTAAGGATCAGACGATCTTTGCCTCTGGCAAAGAGGGCAAGCTGGAGCATCGCGTGGATCGACTGCTCTCTTACATGGAGTCTCCTAATGAGACGAGCGTTCTCGTCTTTCTAGTACAGGCAGACAAGCTGGATGAACGCAAGAAGGTCGTGAAAGCTGTCAAAGCGGCGGACGCAGTGCTGTCATTCCAGCCGTTCAGTGCAGACGAGCTGATCCAATGGGTTAAGAAGCAGGCGGAAAGCTTGAACTCCCAAATTGACCATGCGGCTATTGAAGCGCTGCTGAATAGTGCGGGAACGCAGCTTCAGACCTTATCAGCGGAGCTGGAGAAGTTGAGCCTATATGTCGGCAATGGCGGTGTTATCGACGTTGAGACCGTGAACCAGCTTATAGCTAAAAATACGGAGCAGAACGTGTTTCAGTTAGTGGAGGATGTGATTCAACAGCGCGCGGATCGAGCAATCGGCACATTGCATGATCTCTTGAAGCAGAAGGAGGAGCCGATTAAGATTATCGCGCTGATCATCCGACAGCTGCGTATTATGCTGCAGGTTAAGGAGCTGACAGGTCAGAGCTTCAGCCAACAGCAGACGGCCTCCCAACTGGGACTTCATCCGTACGCGGTGAAGGTAGCGGCAGAACAGGGCAGGGGACATGATGCCGGCTCATTAGCCCAATGGCTGGCAGAAGCGGCAGAGCTGGATTATGAGATGAAGACAGGCAGGGTAGAGAAGACGCTCGGCTTGGAGCTGTTTATAATGCGGATTGCGGCAGGGTCGCCGCGCAATGAACAAAAAACAACCCGAAGGTAGACGCCATGGCGTATATCTTCGGGTTGCTTCGATTCAAGCTAAGTATGAAAGGCTTGCTTACGCTTGCGCAAGCAAAGCGTTCAATTTCGTTACCAAGCGAGATTTCTTACGAGCAGCTGCATTCTTATGAATCAAGCCTTTAGTTACGGCTTTGTCCAATTTTTTAGAAGCGAGCGCTACAGCTGCAGGAGCTGTTGCTACTTCATTGTTAGCCAAAGCTGCGTCAGCGGCTTTAACAGCTGTGCGAAGTGCTGATTTTTGAGAAGCGTTAAGCATACGACGCTTGTCGTTAGTCTTTACGCGTTTAATAGCGGATTTAATGTTTGGCATTGCTTTCACCTCCGTTGCATCGTAATGCGACTAGAGAATCAATTTCACAGACGGGTCCGATTGAAATGATTCACAACTTAAAGTAGTTTATCATGACAGCTAGTAAAAAGCAATACATCATATAGTCGCATAACTATAGAATTCCGAGTGCACAATAGGAAAGTGTGAATAATGGAAATACGGGAGGAATAAGGATGACAGCCGATCTTCAGCATTACTCCGTACGTACCGACTTGGCGCTCGAGGCTCGCGAGCTTGCTGAGCCTGATATGCAGACTGCGATTCCGGGTGTTGCAGAGCATACGGAGGAGAAGGATGGAATTAAGCTTACTAGCATTCATGTGCAGAATGAGGCAGGCTCAAGAGCGATCGGCCGCCAGCCCGGCAGATATGTAACGTTGGAAGTGCCAGGCTTGCGTCGCAAGGATTCTGATTTGCAGGATCGTGTCGCAACAAAGCTTGCTCAGGTGCTTGAAGCCTTCTTGATGGATATTGGTATTAAACCGTCAGATAAAATACTTATCGTCGGATTAGGCAATTGGAATGTAACACCGGATGCGCTGGGACCGCTAGTAGTAGAGAATATCATGGTGACAAGGCACTATTTTGAGCTCATGCCGGAGCAGGTAAGTCCCGGTTATCGTGAGGTAAGTGCAGTAGCGCCAGGCGTGTTAGGTATAACAGGCATCGAATCTAGCGAGATCGTACAGAGTATCGCGGAGAAAACAAAGCCTAATGCCATCATCGCGATTGACGCGCTCGCATCCAAGGCGCTCGAACGAGTGAATACGACGATTCAGATCGCTGACATCGGGATCCATCCTGGATCTGGCATCGGCAATAAGCGGCAAGGACTTACTCGTGAAATTTTAGGAATACCATGTATCGCGATCGGTGTACCGACGGTGTGCTACGCTTCTACGATTGTGAACAATGCGATTGAGATGATGAGCAACCATTTTAAACAAGAAACGGATAAGACACGCGATATATTAGGTATGCTCGATGAGATCGGGGAGAACGAACGACTTCAGCTCGTTAAAGAAGTGTTGGAGCCGCTAGGTCATGATCTGATCGTGACACCGAAGGAAGTTGATGAATTCGTTGAAGATATAGCGAATATTATCGCCAGCGGCTTGAACGCTGCGCTGCATGAAGCAGT
Source organism: Paenibacillus sp. EB106-04-04-XG159 (assembly GCF_058791835.1). Lineage (NCBI taxonomy): Bacteria > Bacillati > Bacillota > Bacilli > Caryophanales > Paenibacillaceae > Paenibacillus > Paenibacillus sp. EB106-04-04-XG159. Next base: position 179,152 of record NZ_JBYTDY010000002.1, read on the forward strand.
CGATACGAGCAATGTATCGGCATATACGCATTAACGATAAGGGGCGGACTGATGTGTGATTCATGACCATTGGAACGGCCCTTTTTTGTCGATGAGCAGAGTACCTTGTCTTTAAGATTTGTACATGAAGATGATCTTTCATATACAAAATTGGTTCTATCATTTCCATTGTCCTCATAGATTCTAGTAACAGCATGCTTATGAAAGTGTGATGTGATAGATTCTATTCCTGAAGCGCTCAACATCAGGTAAGGGGGACGATTCGATGAAATCTACTTTTCGCACTATTAATATTGCCAGATGGAAGCATAAATGGGCAAAGCTATTAACAGCCGGCCGAACCTTCCTGTGGATGACGGTGACTACGGCTATTTTCATTATCGTGATTAGCATCGGCGGAATCGTAGGGCAGCAGCTGCAGACTTCACCAGCGTCTGCAATGAAAGGGCTAGCCTCGCATCTGTCGGCGCAGTGGTTTGTACAGCTGCTGGCGTTAGAATTACCGACGATGAAAGTCGAAGACGGCGAAGAAATCTCGATAACTAAGCGCGATGTGGCAAACATGCTGTTCCGCCTAGTGACGAATGTGAATCCGTCGGATCCGAAAACGATGCTCGCGGGTGAGCTTCCAGGCGCGGCATCCGATTCTTCGGTGCTGCTGCGCTCAGGAAGCGGTAATCTGAATTCTTCAGGCCCTGCTGACTTTACACCGCTTCCGGGAGATGAAGACCGAGATCATGGCGGCGTTCCGGATTCGAAAGATCTGACTCCGGTTAACGAAGGGTTTGAACTGGTTGACCCGAATTCGGGCAGACAGCCCAATGATGCTTCCCCAAGTGACAACAAGTTGAATAAGGTCGTATATATCTATCATTCTCACAATCGCGAGTCTTGGAATCCAGAAATAGATAAGAAGTCTACTAATCCGAATGATGCCAAGGACAACATTACGAAGGTGGGCAAACATTTGCAGGAGCAGCTCGAAAAGCGCGGGATCGGAGCGGTACATTCCGATAAGGATTATGCATCCTCCGTTAAGGGCTATTCATGGAACTTCTCTTATAAGTATTCTGGTGAGAGCGTAAAAGAGGCGATGAACAAAAATGATGACCTTCAATTCTTCTTTGACATTCATCGCGACGCTGCCAGACGGAAGAATTCAACGGTCACGATAAATGGCAAGGATTATGCAAAGGTGTTCTTTATCATCGGACAGCTTAATCCGAACTGGAAGCAGAATGAAAAGTTCGCGGCATCTCTCCATAATGAGCTAGAAAAGCGATATCCGGGCATTTCCAGAGGGATATATGGCAAGAATGCTTCTACAGGCAATGGAGAGTACAACCAATCATTATCGCCAAACAGCGTAGTTGTTGAGATTGGCGGGGTCGACAATACCTTAGAAGAAAGCTATCGAACCGCAGAGGTTCTATCCGAGCTGATTGCGGATCTGGTGCATGAGAAGCAGGGCGTGCAGCCAGTAAACCAGCCTAAGCAGGAACAGGACTTGTCGAACGTGGAAAGCGGCTCTGTTCAGAGGCAAACATCGAAAACGCGTGGATAGCTTGATCATATGCTGCTGCAGAGGCGGCGAGGAGGTTGTGATACGATGAAGCGACTAGCTCCGAAAATGATGGCGTTCGTTATCATTCTGATGGTTGGTGTATTTGTGGGGATAGAGTGGACTCAGTCAGGTATTGAGCGCGTATACGGTCCGATGGATGCGGATGCTGCCGGCAAACGAATAGATAATCGTGTGGATTCGGTGAATGCAGCGAAGGAATTGAATGATCAGAAGCAGGGTACAGCAGACCGTACGCGTCCGGAAGAAATCTGGATTGATGTTGACCGTCAACAGGTGCGTTACGTGCCGGCTGACGATGACACTGTTCCGCAGCAGGAGCATACAGTCGAACCTCCGATTACGCTTGGCCTGCAGCCAGTCGAAGATGCCCCGGTTAATCAATTGGCAGACAAGGCGGCTGGTATGCTTTCGCAGCTGTCGGAAGCGGGAATGAAAGCGGTTGTTGGTTTGTTTAGCGGGCTATTTTAATACATATTCACGGGGCACATCATTAGAATTATGCAGTGGTGTGTCCTTGCCATTGCTGGCGGGAGCTATTTTCGGTATAATAGATAAATTGAATATTGGCTCAGTAGTGGGGGTATGAATTACGAATGACAGAACTGCTGTCGCGACAGAAGAAGATTCGCAACTTTTGCATCATTGCACATATTGACCATGGTAAATCAACGTTAGCCGATCGTATATTGGAGTATACTGGTGCGCTGTCTAATCGAGAAATGCAAGCTCAAGTGCTTGACACGATGGACCTGGAACGTGAGAGAGGTATTACCATTAAGCTTCAAGCCGTTCGCTTGAACTATAAGGCGGATGACGGTGAAGAGTATATCTTGAACCTGATTGATACACCGGGGCACGTCGATTTCACGTATGAGGTATCTCGAAGCTTGGCTGCGTGCGAAGGAGCCTTGCTCGTAGTGGATGCTGCCCAAGGGATTGAAGCGCAAACCTTGGCGAACGTTTATCTGGCATTGGATAACAATCTTGAGATTATCCCGGTTATCAACAAGATCGACCTGCCGAGCGCAGATCCGGATCGAGTCAAGCAGGAAGTTGAGGATGTTATCGGCTTGGATACGTCTGATGCAGTGCTTGCTTCGGCTAAGGCTGGAATAGGAATACATGAAATACTGGAGCAAGTCGTACAGAAGGTGCCTTCGCCTACTGGGACTCCGGATCAACCTCTCAAAGCGCTTATCTTCGATTCTCATTACGATCCTTACAAGGGTGTAATCGTATACGTACGCGTTGTGGATGGATCGATTCGCGCCGGCAGCAAGATTAAGATGATGGGCACGAACAAGACGTTTGAGGTTATTGAAGTCGGAGCATTTATGCCTCGCATGACAATGGTCGACCAATTGAATGTCGGGGATGTCGGCTTTATCGTAGCAGGTATTAAAAATGTTGGCGATACACGTGTCGGTGATACGGTTACAGATGCGAAGAATCCGACACTTGAACCGCTGCCGGGTTATCGTAAGATCAACCCGATGGTATTCTGCGGTCTGTATCCGATCGAGACATCGGACTATAATGACCTGCGTGAGGCGCTAGAGAAGTTGCAGTTGAACGACGCTTCTCTTACGTTTGAACCAGAAACATCGACAGCGCTTGGCTTCGGCTTCCGCTGCGGATTCTTGGGTCTGCTTCACATGGAGATCATCCAGGAGCGCATTGAGCGTGAATTCAACATTCCGTTGATCACAACGGCGCCAAGCGTTATTTATCGCGTCACCTTGACGAATGGGGAAACGATTCAGATCGATAATCCGTCCAACTATCCGGAACAGGGTAAGCTTGAATATGTGGAAGAGCCATTCGTTAAAGCTTCAATCATCGTGCCAAATGACTTCGTAGGCGCGATCATGGAGCTGTGTCAGAATAAACGGGGCGAGTTTGTAGATATGCAGTATCTGGATACGACTCGCGTTACGATTACGTATCAGGTTCCATTGTCCGAGATTGTCTATGACTTCTTCGACCAACTGAAATCGAGCACGAAGGGCTATGCCTCTTTCGACTACGAGCTGAGCGGCTACCGCCGTTCCAACCTCGTGAAGATGGATATCCTGCTGAACGGCGAACAGGTAGATGCGCTGTCCGTTATCGTGCATCGCGACCGTGCCTTCTATCGCGGCAGAGCGATCTGCGAGAAGCTTCGCGAGCTTATTCCTCGTCAGATGTTTGAGGTGCCGATACAAGCTTCGATCGGGACAAAGGTTATCTCCCGCGAAACGGTTAAAGCCATGCGCAAGAACGTTCTTGCCAAGTGTTACGGCGGTGACATCTCGCGTAAACGGAAGCTGCTCGAGAAGCAAAAGGAAGGTAAGAAGCGCATGAAGCAGGTCGGAAGCGTAGAGATTCCGCAAGAAGCCTTCATGGCTGTCTTGAAGATAGACGATACCAAATAAGCTAATGTGAATGGGGGCTGATGCCCCCATTTCCTGCTTGTATGAGTGAGAATGACTTTCATCAACTTCCATCACAGTTCATCTCAGAAGAAGGAGGGATAAGCGTGACGTTACAGCGAGCACCGCGCGCGGTATATATTCATATTCCGTTCTGCACCAATAAATGCTTCTACTGCGACTTCAACTCCTATGTGTTGAAGGGACAGCCAGTTATGGATTATTTGCATGCGCTGAATCAGGAAATGGCGGATACGGTGAAGCTGCATCCTCCAGGAACAATTGACACCATCTTCGTAGGCGGCGGTACACCGACCGTGTTGAAGCCGGATGAGATGGCATACTTTCTCGAAACCGTCCGCAAGCATTTCCCTGACTGGAGCGAAACGATTGAATTCAGCATGGAAGCTAATCCGGGGACGACAGATGCAGAGAAGCTGCGAGTGATGCGTGACGGAGGCGTCAACCGAATCAGCTTCGGGGTGCAATCATTCAATAACGATCTCCTTCAGGGCATAGGTCGTATTCACAATACGGATGATGTTTATCGCAGCATTGATAATGCGCGGCAGGTAGGCTTCAGCAACATGTCCATTGACCTCATGTTCGGTTTGCCTAAACAGACGCTGGCGATGATGGAGCATAGCCTCGATAAAGCGCTGGAGCTTGATCTGCCTCATTATTCGATATACAGCTTGAAGGTGGAAGAGAATACGCTGTTCCACACGATGTATCATCGCAACGAGCTGCCGCTGCCGAGCGAGGATGAAGAGCTGGATATGTATCTGCTCATTATGGAGCGAATGAAGGCTGCCGGCTACGTGCAATACGAGATCAGCAACTTTGCTAAGCCGGGCTTCGAAAGCCGTCATAATAAGACGTACTGGCGCAATGAGGATTATTATGGCCTCGGTGCGGGGGCGCATGGCTATGTTCAGCGCCATCGTCATATTAACGTAAAAGGTGTGAATCCTTACATTAATGCATGCAGTGAAGGATTGCCGAGAATAGACGCCTCTCAGGTGGATGAAGCTGAAGCTATGGAAGACTTCATGATGCTGGGCTTGCGTATGCAGCAGGGGGTCAGCCGTGAAGGCTTCATACGACAGTTCGACGGCAAGAAGCCGGAAGAGCTGTTTGCTGTGCAGCTGAACAAGCTGCTTGACGATAAGCTGATTGAGGAAACCGCAGATGGCTATCGTCTAACTGAACGGGGCATTCTGTTTGGCAACAATGTGTTTGGCAGCTTCATCGGAGCTTTATCTTCAAGCCCTGAATCGGAGCAGGTTAAGTAATACACACAACTTCATCTTGTACGACAACCCCTAGAGGAGCCGAAGCGCTGAATATAGCGTATCGGCTCTTTCTCTTGTTAAAGCACGATACTCGCAAGCCGTGGATGGCGACAAGAACATTTTTCTATTTGTCTATTGCAAAACTATACGGTCTGATGTATATTCATTCATATTATATTGTACCAATTTAAACCATAACAGCTGGGGCGGGGGGCAGAATGATGCAGACCAGATGCAGAAAAGCGACTGAGGATGATATTGAGTCTTTATTTGAATTAATACAAAACTATGCGGAACAGTCCATTATGCTCCCGCGAACGCGTGAGATGCTGTTGGATCAGCTAGAACATTTCATCGTGGCTGAGCAGGATGGACAATTAATCGGCTGTGGCTCTCTTTGCCATCTGGGGACGGATCTCGTAGAGATTCGCTCATTAGGCATTTCGCCGGAATATAAAGGTCAGGGCATCGGCACACTCATCATTGATGAATTACTTGAATTAGCGCGTGAGCGCAAGGTTCCGCGTTTAATGGCCTTAACGTATGCGGTAGGCTTTTTTGAGAAGAATGGCTTTGAAGTCGTTGAGAAGGAGATCTTCCCAGAGAAGGTGTGGAAGGATTGCGTATACTGCAATAAACGTCACGCTTGTGACGAGATAGCTGTGCTTAAAGTACTGAACTCTTGAATATGGGCTCCCCTCATAGGTCATGTCCATGACGAAAGGAAGCCCTATTTCATATAAGATGCGGTCTTATTCTTGATCCACTGAATGAGAGATCTTGTCCTTGTAAGGATCAAAATACACATGTCCGTTTGAGCTTTTTACCGCATAGTTAACATCTTCAACAGACAGGCCTTGCTTCTTGACCTGCTTGAGCAGCCAGTCTTTGTCGATATGGTTCGCTTGCAGATTGTCTTCAATGATTACACCGTCCATAATCAGCTCGATCGGAAACACCTGCTTCGTATTGCTCGGCAAGTTCAGATCTTTACGTGTTACAGGGAGGAATTCCTGCTTCCGTAGTACTGAGACTTTTCCGTTCAGCTCCAGCACGGCATACTCAACTTCCTCGATGTTGAATATGTTTTTCTCTCTCAGCTCTTGGTTTAACGTATCTAGCGTAAACTTCAGCTTGCGCATGTTGTTCTCTAGAATCTTTCCTTCTTGGATAAGGATAGTGGGCTGACCAGAGACCCATTTGCGAATAGGTCTGCTGCTCATGGCTAAGCGCATTAATACATATGCAATTCCACTAAATACAATTAAAGCAAGCAGCAGCTGCCACATGCTCATTTTTATATTAAAAGCGAGGTTTCCGGTTATAGCGCCCAGTGTAATGGCAGCCACGAAGTCGTGATAGGTCATTTGTGTGATGGTCGCTTTGCCAAGTAATCGAGTGATGACCATCATCACGCCAAATGCCAGTATAGATCTTAACGCGATCTCAATAATAGGGTTCAGCTGTCATCATCCTAATCCGGTACTTGTATTGAAATTTATAATTTATCTATTGCCATGTTTAACATCGTATAACCCTTCTTATCGCTTGAATTGAATCGGTGGCAGCACGCATCAGAACTAGATTCAGACAAGGACTTTGCTACGTGAAAATGAAAGAAATGCGAAAATTTCAGCAAACGGTAGCGTTACGATGAAATAGAGATGCATAAAGTACCGAACTGACTTGACAATCATCTCGTCCGTTTGGTATTTTTGTATTACTGGTTAGCACTCGTTTGAGATGAGTGCTAATGATCTTCGAAATGATGGTTGCCCCGTAGCTTGCTGATGAGCAGTTAGGGCGCAGCCTGTTTATATCGTTACATTAGCGTTTTGACAAATGGGCACTGCGATTAGCATAGGGAAAGTTACTTATCAGAGGAGGGATGCACATGTTGACGGAGCGCCAACGACTTATATTGACAGCGATTATAGATGATTATATCAGCTCTGCTGAACCTGTAGGCTCGAGAACGATCTCCAAGCGGGGAGATGTAGGCTTCAGTCCTGCTACGATCCGCAACGAGATGGCGGATTTGGAAGAGCTCGGATATTTGGAACAGCCGCACACGTCGGCAGGCCGCATTCCTTCTCAGAAGGGTTACCGTTACTATGTAGATCATCTGGTTCGCCTGGACAATTTGTCAGCTGAAGAAGTGAAGCGACTCAAATCGATGTTTGCGGAAAAAATAACAGCTATGGAGCAGGTTGTCCAGCATACGTCCAGTGTGTTGGCGCAGTTGACGAACTATACCTCAATTGCGCTTGGACCAGAGATGTTCAACACGTCGCTGCGCCATTTTCAGCTGCTGCCGCTCGATGAGAATACAGCAGTAGCGATTATCGTGACGAGCACGGGCCATGTGGAGAATAAGACGGTTCCCATTCCGCCGGGTGTTTCTGCGAGTGAGCTGGAAAAGGTCGTCAACATCTTGAATGCAAAGCTCACAGGTATTCCGCTCATTCAGCTGCGTGCGCAGCTCTACACAGAGGTTGGGCAGGAATTATCGAAGTATGTGGCACATGCACAAGAGATGGTTGCCTTCATTGAGAATATAATGAGCGGTGATGAAGATCATCGTGAAATATATTTGAGCGGAACGACAAACATGCTGTCTCAGCCGGAATTCAAGGATGTCGATAAGATTAAGACGATATGGGACCTTCTGGAAGAGACGCCAACCTTGATTAAGGTGATGGGGGAAGCGTCGACAGGTGTGCAAGTGCGCATTGGCAATGAAAATACTCATGAAGCAATCGCAAACTGCAGCTTGATTACCGCGACCTATTCGTTTGACGGTACGCCGCTCGGCACGATCGGACTGTTGGGTCCGACAAGAATGGACTATGCGAAGGTCATGAATATGATGCATCATGTATCCGCGCAGTTAGCGGCTTATCTACAGCGATGGCATAAGTAGCGTGAAGGGTTAAGCCGAAAGGCTAAGTTCTAATGAAGGAGGGGCGTCGCCATGTCTCAAAGTGTGAATAGTTGGCAAGAAAGCGATGAGCGGTTTGCGACGCTCCAGAATAATGCGCAAGCGGTGCGCGCGCTCTGTTCCGCGGTGGAAGGCACCTTGGGGCCGAAGGGTCTTGATGTGATGCTGGTAGGACCGCAGGGCGACGTCGTGATTACGAATGACGGCGTGACGATCCTGGATATGATGGACGTCAGTCATCCCATCGCGCGGCTTGTCATTCAAGTGGCGCGGGCGCAGCAGCAGGAGATTGGCGATGGAACGACGACCGCTACTGTAATAGCTGGCGCGCTTGTACAAGCCGGGTTGGATCAGGTGCTGCGCGGCGTGCCTGCGGCTAAGGTAGTTGCGGGCATTATGCAGGGCGTAGATGAGGCGAGAGCTAGGCTGCAGGAGCGGGCCGAACAGCTCGAAGGCTGGGACGACCCTCGGCTGCGTCAAGTTGTACATATAGCTGGCAGAGAACAGATTGATATCGTGCAGCTTGTGCTTGAAGCCGGACGCGCGGTGGGTTGGGCTCGTATGCTGGATCCGAGCTATCGATTTGCGGAATCTATCGTGGCTCATGAGAAGGCAAGCAACGAATGGTTCGAAGGACTGCTGCTTAAGCAGATGCCTCTGCATCGCGAGTGGCTGTCTGAACGCGGAAGCTGCCGTGTGCTCGTACTCCAGGATGCACTGGAGCCCGAGCAATTGGATGAGCAGATTCTAACGACGGAAGCGGGCTTCCAGCGCTACATGCTGCTGCGTGAGAGCTTTATCGGCCACTTGGATGTGCTGAAGGAGCTGAACGTCGGCTTGATCGTGCTCGAGCGAGGCATACATCCCGACGCGGAACAATTCTGTCTCGACCATGATATGATGGTCGTACAGCGTGTAAGCCGCGAGGATGTCAAGCGCGTGGCGCGCATGACAGGGGCGCGGCCGCTCAAGCGCGCGGCGCTGGCGAAGCCGCCCGCCGCGCTCGCCGAGATGCTCGGCAGCGCCGCCGGCGTGCGCTACGACGAGCGCCTCGAGCGCGTGCGGCTGTACGCGCCGCCGTACGCGAGCGGCTCCGCGCAGCGCGGCGACTCCAACAAGCAGGTGACCCTGCTTGTTGGGGCCAGCACGCGCGAAGTCGTCGGCGAGCGCGCGCGCATCGCGGGCGACGCGGCGGCAGCGCTGCAAGCCGCCATTCGCGGCGGCGTGCTGCCGGGCGGCGGCTCCGCCGAGCTCGCCGTAGCGTATGCGCTCGAGCGCGTGCGCGATACGGTGCGCGGCATGGAGGCGTTCGGCATCGCGGCGGTAGCCGAGGCGCTGCGCAAGCCGATGGCGCAGATGGTGCTGAACGCCGGCTTCAACCCGCTGGAGAAGCTCGAGGAAGCGCGTTCCGCCATGATCCAGTCGGGCTCCGACTCGATCGGCATCAATTGCGACAGCGGCGGCTTAATGGATATGCGGAATGCCGGAATCATGGATCCGGCGCAGGTCAAGCTGCATGCCTTGGCCGCCGCAGGCGAAGTGGCTGCGGCTGTGCTTCGCATCCACACTGTGATCAAGATGAGAGAAGATGTATGAAGATGTGAATAAGCATCTATTCATATAGATCAATACGATCGTTAACCACTTAGGGGAGGTGAAGAAGTTTGAAATCAGAACAACAAGATATCCAGACCAACGAAGCTGTGAATGAAGAGACTCCAATCATGGAAGAAGTGATCACAGAGGATCAACCAGCTGGTGAAGCACATGTTGATGCTGCTGGAGCCGAACTCGATGCTGCGAAAGCATTGGCCGATGAGAACTACCAACGCTATTTGCGCGTTCAAGCGGACTTTGATAATTTCCGCCGCCGCACGATGAAGGAGAAGGAAGATCTCGCGAAGTATGCATCCACGAAGCTTGTAACCGAGCTTGTACCCGTGCTGGATAACTTTGAACGCGCATTAGCGGCAGACGTGGCGGAAGGCGATCTAGGGTCATTTGCCAAGGGTGTCGATATGATATATCGCCAGTTCCAGCAAGTAATGGAGCAAGAAGGTGTGACCGCGATGAACGCTGTCGGTCAGCCATTTAACCCAGAGTTCCACCAAGCGATTATGCAGGTGGAATGTGATGAGTATGAAGAAGGCTTCGTGGTAGAGGAAGTGCAGAAGGGTTATATGTTGAAGGACCGCGTTCTGCGTCCGGCCATGGTTAAAGTAAGTATGTAACAAGCAAGCGTAACAGATTGAGAATCTATCCCTAACATATAATATGTTGAAGAATTAAGGAGGCTCTAGTTTCATGAGCAAAGTAATTGGTATTGACTTAGGTACAACGAACTCTTGCGTTGCAGTTATGGAAGGCGGCGAAGCGGTTGTTATTCCTAACCCAGAGGGTGCGCGTACAACTCCTTCCGTTGTAGGCTTCAAGAAAGACGGTGAACGCATCGTCGGTGAAACAGCGAAGCGTCAAGCGATCACGAACCCTGATCGTACGATCAGCTCTATCAAGCGTCATATGGGTACTAGCCATTCGGAATCTATCGAAGGCAAGTCGTATTCTCCACAAGAAATTTCCGCGATGATTCTTCAAAAGCTGAAGTCCGATGCGGAAGCGTACTTGGGACAACCGGTAACGCAAGCGGTTATTACCGTTCCTGCTTACTTCAACGACTCCCAACGTCAAGCGACTAAAGATGCTGGTAAGATTGCGGGTCTTGAAGTGCTGCGTATCGTGAACGAACCAACTGCGGCAGCGTTGGCTTACGGCGCTGACAAAGGTGAAGACCACACGATCCTCGTATATGACTTGGGCGGCGGTACGTTCGACGTATCCATTCTTGAACTTGGCGACGGCTTCTTCGAAGTTAAAGCTACAAGCGGCGACAACCGTCTTGGCGGCGACGACTTTGACGATGTGGTTATGGAATACTTGGTTCAAGAGTTCAAGAAAGAGAACGGCATTGACCTGAGCAAGGATAAAGCAGCTGTTCAACGTCTGAAGGATGCTGCAGAGAAGGCGAAGAAAGAATTGTCCGGCGTATTGACGGCAACAATCAGCCTTCCGTTCATTACAGTAGTAGACGGCGTACCTCAGCACTTGGAAATGAACTTGACTCGTGCTAAATTCGACGAGCTTACTCATCAATTGGTTGAACGCACGCTTGGACCAACTCGTCAAGCGATGCAAGATGCTGGCTTAACACCAGCTGAAATCGACAAGATCGTTCTTGTCGGCGGATCCACTCGTATCCCGGCTGTTCAAGAAGCAATCAAGAAGCTGACGGGTAAAGATCCATATAAAGGCGTTAACCCTGACGAAGTTGTAGCGCTTGGCGCTGCTGTTCAAGCAGGTGTCTTGACTGGTGACGTGAAAGACGTCGTTCTGCTTGATGTTACGCCTCTTTCCCTCGGTATCGAGACAGCAGGCGGTGTATTCACGAAGATGATCGAACGCAACACTACGATTCCTACTCAGAAATCACAAGTGTTCTCGACATACGCAGATAGCCAAACAAGCGTAGAAATCCATGTCCTTCAAGGTGAGCGTTCGATGGCTTCCGGCAACAAGACGCTAGGCCGCTTTATCCTGTCCGACATTCCACCGGCTCCACGCGGTGTGCCGCAAATCGAAGTATCGTTCGATATTGATGCGAACGGTATCGTTAAAGTTTCTGCTCTTGATAAAGGAACAGGCAAGAGCCAAAACATCACGATCACTTCTTCCTCCGGTTTGACGGATGAAGAAATCGACCGCATGATGAAGGAAGCTGAGCTGCATGCGGAAGAAGACAACAAACGTAAAGAAATGGTCGAAGTGAAGAACAGCGCCGACCAAATGATATATACAACGGAGAAGACGCTGAAGGATCTTGGAGACAAGGCTGATGCGGCTGAAGTTGAAAAGGCTAATGCAGCTAAAGAGAAAGTGAAAAAAGCGCTTGAAGGCGATAATGCTGACGAGATCAAAGCGGCAACTGACGAGCTGATGGAAGTTGTTCAGCAGCTGTCCGTAAAGCTGTATGAGCAGGCTGCTCAAGCACAGCAAGCAGAGCAAGGCGCAGCTGAAGGCGCGCCTAAGAAAGACAATGTGGTTGACGCGGACTACGAAGTCGTAGACGAAGATAAGAAATAAGCGTCGCCTTAATAGTCAAAGCCGGGATCATACTCGGCTTTGACTTTCCTTTTGTCTGGCATAGAGGTATGGAGAGAGAGGTGGAACAGTGGCAGATAAGCGCGATTATTATGAAGTGCTTGGCGTAGGCAAAGGCGCTAACGAGGATGAGATCAAGAAAGCGTATCGTAAGCTTGCGCGCCAATATCATCCGGATGTCAATAAAGCTGAGGATGCTGAAGATAAATTTAAAGAAGTAAAAGAAGCTTATGACGTTCTAAGCGACGGTCAGAAGCGTGCGATGTATGACCAATACGGTCACGTTGATCCGAATCAAGGTATGGGAGGCGGCGGATTCTCCGGCGACTTCGGCGGATTCGGTGATATATTCGATATGTTCTTCGGCGGTGGCGGTGGCGGCCGTCGCGATCCGAACGCTCCGCAGCGCGGAGGAGATCTGCAATATACGATGCAGGTTGAATTCAAGGAAGCGGCGTTCGGTGTCGAGAAGGACATCACGATTCCGCGCACGGAACAGTGCGATACCTGCTTCGGCAGCGGTGCGAAGCCAGGCACGAAGCCGGAGACGTGTTCAACTTGTCATGGCAGCGGTCAACAGCAGGTTGAGCAAAATACGCCATTCGGACGTATGGTCAATCGACGCGCTTGTTCGACTTGTCAAGGTAAAGGGAAGATTGTTCGTGAAAAGTGCGGTACATGTCATGGCTCAGGTGCTGTGAAGAAGAACCGCAAGATTCATGTTAAGATTCCTGCAGGTGCATTCGACGGCGCGCAGCTGCGAATGAACGGTGAAGGCGAAGGCGGTCAGCGTGGAGGTCCTGCGGGCGATCTATATATTGTAATTCGAGTGAAGCCGCACGAATTCTTCCAACGCGAGGATGATGATATCTATTGCGAGGTGCCGCTAACCTTTGCTCAAGCCGCGCTTGGCGATGAGCTGGAGATTCCGACGCTGCACGACAAAGTGAAGTTGAAGATTCCTGCAGGCACGCAGACAGGTACGCAATTCCGCTTGCGCGGCAAGGGTGTTCCTCATTTGCGCGGCAATGGCAATGGCGATCAGCATGTTAAGGTTATCATCGTCACGCCGACCAAGCTGAACGAAGAGCAGAAGGAAGCGCTGCGTCAATATGCGGCTCTTGGCGGAGAAGCAACGAATGGCGCTCATGAGCAATCTTTTTTTGAACGTATGAAGCGTGCTTTCCGAGGCGAATAACAAGATAAGAGGAAGTTCTACCGTCATGTTTATGACGTAGGACTTCCTCTTTTTCATACAACGCCTCACATCTGTTGTTGATCCTCGCGTTCCAGCAATAATCGCTCCAACTGCTTGCGACGTATCTTCTCCTTCTTGCGTCGTTCTCGATCTTCTTCCCGCAGCGCACGGGAGAGCGAGACAATCATGCAGAGCAGGATGACAGCGAACGGCAGCGCAGTCATAATCGATGCGGTCTGCAAGGCATCTAGGCCGCCGCTCAGTAACAGTACGGAAGCGATTAGGGATGTAAAGATACCCCATGTCAGCTTAATCGCCGTACTTGGATTCGGATTGCCTTGAGAGGACATCATGCCGAGCACGAAGGTGGCTGAATCAGCAGATGTTATAAAGAAGGTGACGATCAGAGCAATCGCAAGAATCGAAAGCATCGTACCAGCAGGCAACTGCTCTAGTGTAATGAATAAAGCAGATGTCAGATCGCGCTTGACAGCTTCTACGATAGGGGCCTTCTGAAATACCTCCAGATATAGCGCGGTGGAGCCGAATACAGCGAACCACACGAAGCTGAAGCCGCTCGGCAGCAGCAGTGTTCCGAGTATGAATTCCTTAATCGTTCGTCCGCGAGACACGCGTGCAATGAAGGAACCGACGAATGGAGCCCATGCGATCCACCATGCCCAATAGAATAGGGTCCACTCCGCGATCCATAGATCATCGGCAAAGGGAGTCAGGCGCAGGCTCATTTGTATAATTTCTTGCAGGTACGTTCCGAGCGTAGTTGTAAACATATCAAAAATGAACGAGGTTGGGCCTAGCAGCAACGTGATGAGCAGCAATCCAACGGCAATGATAAGATTGATGTTGGACAGGAGCCGAATCCCTTTGTCCAATCCTGATATAGAGGATATCAGGAACAGGACAGTCACGACGGATATAATGCAGAGCTGAACCACTGTATTGCTCGGAATGCCGAATACATGCGTTAGTCCGCCATTGATCTGCATCGCTCCAAGACCAAGTGAAGTAGCTACTCCGAAGGCTGTTGCGATAACGGCTAATATGTCGATCATTTTGCCAATTGGTCCGTTGATACGATCACCGAGCAGCGGCTGGAAGGTTGAGCTTATCAATCCTCTATAGCCCTTGCGGAATGTAAAATAGGCGAGCGCCAGCGAAACGAGCGAATATATGCCCCAAGGATGCAGTCCCCAATGAAAAAAGGAATAGCGCATAGCTGTTCGCGCCGCTTCGACGGTGAAGGGCTCAGCTTCAGGCGGATTCATAAAATGGCTTATCGGTTCAGCAACTCCCCAGAAGACGAGCCCTATTCCCATTCCCGCACTAAATAGCATGGCAAACCAAGATACATTCGAATATTCTGGATCGTCATCGTCATCTCCTAACCGAATTGACCCATACTTGCTGAATGCGAGAAATAGCATATAGACCAGTACGATCAACGCAGTAATGAGATAGAACCAGCCGAAGCGATTAGCTGTAAAGGCAAGCGCAATAGCTGCAGCTTCAGCTAAGCCTTGAGGCTCTAGGAACCCCCAGATTACGAAACCTAGTATGATGATAGTCGATATGATAAAAACCATAGTGATCCCCTTCCAGCATCTTTTTGCGAATACAAGAAGTATTCCCTTTCCGTTGGTAGACAAAACCTTGGAGTATGCAGGAAGTATTCGTGAGGATCGAGGACAGCCCTATAGTTAAGAATAAAAAGAACAGAACAACACAAAGTAACTCAGAACATACATGAAGGAGGTATTTATCAGCAATGAACAGACCGAAACAAGACCTTCCATCACAAGCGGGTTTGAAAGGCCAGCCGGCGGCGGGGCGATTGCCTATTGGGAAAGCGGAAGATGTTGAGTTTTCACCAGAGCTTGCTGACGCGGAAGACCTGATCGCCTTGAAACGTGCAGAGTCGGCGGATGCGCGCGCGGAGCAGAAATGAGTTACTTCGAAGCGAGATTTGCGGGCGTTGACGAAGCGAGGACTTGCGAGAGAAAGCTGCAGGCCTTGCGGATTCCACATGTAGAGATGACGGAAGACACAGCGGCTTCTGCGAGCGGCTATATTCTGCATGCAGATGTACCTGCTGGAATGCTGCCGATAGCGCAGGCTATCATTACGGACCATGCTGGACAGTGGTAGCAAATAAGCTTGAAACGATACAAACTCATTGCGCGGCTGGATGGTGGTTAGGTGCCAACTCCTGTCGTTGTAAGGAGTTTGTTTTTTGTGTACAATAGTAAGGATGTGGGTACGTCTGCGTCTAGAGGCGTCACAGAGAACAAGTTATAGTGATGAAGGGGGATGCACACGTGCATTGGCATGAATTAACGATACATACGACGGAAGAAGCGACGGAGATGATCTCTAACTTTCTTCTAGAAGCGGGAGCCGGCGGTGTAAGTATTGAAGAATCAGGAACGCTGAACAAACAGCGCGATACAACATACGGAGAATTGTATGATACGCCTCTAAATGATATCCCGGAAGGTCATGCGGTGATGCAAGGCTACTTCTCCGATGGCTCCGATCTAGCAGCAATCGAAGCCGAGATCAAGGAGCGCATAGAGGAGCTTCGTACCTATGATATTGATCCAGGTGAAGGCAGATTGAGCTGGCGTACGGTGAACGAGGATGATTGGTCATCTGCATGGAAGCAATACTTTAAACCGATGCGCATTACGGACCGCTTGACGATTAAGCCGACTTGGGAATCGTATACGGCGCAATCCGAGGATGAGCGCATCATTGAGATCGATCCAGGCATGGCGTTCGGAACCGGAACCCATCCAACTACGTCCTTGTGCTTAAAGGCGTTGGAATCCGTTATTCAAGGCGGAGAGGACGTTATCGATGTAGGTACAGGTTCAGGCGTGCTCGCGATTGGCTCTATGCTTCTTGGCGCTCGCCATGTATTAGCGATTGATCTCGATCCAGTAGCTGTAACAAGTGCTTCTACTAATGTCGAGTTAAACCATTTGAAAGATTCTATAACCGTTCACGAAGGCGATCTATTGCATATCTTGAACACTAGCGAGAACAGCGCAGAAGCTGGGCTTGGTGTGCAATTGCCTGTAAAGATCGTGGTAGCTAACATCTTAGCGGAGATTATCGTTCTGTTCATTGATGATGTTTACGCTGCGCTTCAATCGGGCGGATTTTATATAACGTCTGGGATCTACAACAACAAAGAACAGCTCGTGCATGATGCTCTGGTGGAGCATGGCTTCATCATGGAAGAGACGTTGCGCGAAGAGAATTGGGTGGCATTCATTGCTCGTAAACCATAATAGGAGGGCTTGACATTATGGATAATTTGGATCGCTTTTTGGCTGTCCCATTAGAAACGCTTCCCTTCTTGCTGCTTGTTCTTATGATCTCGTTTACGGTGCATGAGTTCGCACATGCCTTCTTCGCTTGGAAGTTTGGCGATCCGACAGCGAAGATGCTCGGGCGCGTGACGTTGAATCCGGCGAAGCATCTGGATGTATTAGGGACGCTCTTGTTCGTGATCGTAGGATTCGGTTGGGCTAAGCCAGTTCCTGTGAATCGCTCGAACTTCAAGAACGAGCGTTGGATGAGTATCGTCGTATCGGCGGCAGGACCACTTAGCAATCTCGTGATGGCTTTTATTGGTGTACTGTTGCTTCATGTATGTTTGAAGTTTGGCTGGATTGACTTCGCTGCCATGACTCGACCGATGGAAGCGTTGGATATATTCTTTAGTTACTTTATCACATACAATATCTTGCTGTTTCTGTTTAACTTAATTCCACTTCCGCCGCTGGATGGTTACCGAATTATCGAAGACTTGGCGCCGCGCCGCATTCGAGCTAAGCTGACACAGTTTGAGCAATGGTCTATTTTCATCTTTATGTTAATTGTGTTTATACCGCCTTTACGGAGTGTTACGCTTGATCCACTGTTCAGTCTCATTCAACCGATCTACATGAATTTCAGCAAGGCTGCTTATTTCTTGGTCGGTGGATGATAATTATAATTGGAAAAAAGATGTCAATGGTAGCGATGGCAGTGCAAAACGTGTATGATGAGGAATGTTGATTACGATGCAAAAATACTTTGTTGCTCCCGAGCAGTTCGGAGAGCATGGGATTGAGATAACGGGACAAGATGCCCATCATTTGAAGAATGTAATGCGCGCCAAGCCGGGCGAGAAGTTTCTCGTCAGTGATGGGGAAACGCGCGAAGCGCTGGTAGAATTGGAATCCTTTGAGGATCAGATGGTCAAAGCGCGAATCGTCGAAATAAAGGCATGGGACCGAGAGCCTGTGTATCATATCGTCATTGCCCAGAGCTTGCCGAAGGGCGATAAGATGGAGCTTATTATTCAGAAATGCACAGAGATTGGAGCGGCTGGCTTCATTCCGTTCATCTCTGAACGAACAGTCGTGCAGTACGATGCGAAGAAGGAAGCCAAGCGTATTGAGCGTTGGAGCAAGATCGCGAAGGAAGCGGCTGAGCAGTCGCACCGCAATCGCGTACCTGTTATCGATTCTTGCATGAGCTGGAAGCAGCTGCTGCAAGAAACTGCGCAATTCGATCTAGTGTTGTTCTGCTATGAGGATGAGCGAGGGACGATGCTGCGCGATGTGGCGGCGCCGTTCGTCGCCGAACGCAAGGCAGAAGCGCGTGATAGCCGCGTGCTGATCGTCGTTGGACCGGAGGGCGGGTTCGCACCGCGCGAGGTAGAAGAAATAACAGCAGCGGGCGCAATATGCGTCGGTCTCGGTCGACGCATTCTCCGCGCTGAAACAGCAGGCATGCTGGCACTCGCTTGTTTGCTGTACGAATCTGGAGAAATGGGGGGAGTGTGAACAAATGCCATCAGTAGCATTTTATACATTAGGTTGTAAAGTTAACTTCGTTGATACAGAGGCCATGTGGCAGTTGTTCAAGCAATCTGGCTATGAGCAGGTCGACTTTGAACAAACAGCGGACGTATATGTAATCAATACATGTACCGTTACCAATACAGGAGATAAGAAGAGCCGACAGATCATTCGCCGTGCTGTTCGCCGCAATCCTGACGCGATCGTTGCGGTAACTGGCTGCTACGCTCAAACTTCTCCAGCTGAGATTATGGACATTCCAGGTGTCGATCTCGTAATTGGCACTCAGGATCGCGATAAGCTTATGGAATATGTTGGTCAGCTTCAAGCGGAACGTCAACCGATTAATGCGGTGCGCAACATTATGAAGACGCGCGCATTTGAAGAGCTGGATGTACCGGATTTCGCGGAGCATACGCGTGCGTTCCTGAAGATTCAAGAAGGCTGCAACAACTTCTGCACCTTCTGCATCATTCCTTGGTCGCGCGGCTTGTCCCGCAGCCGTGAACCGGAGAGCGTCCTCAAGCAGGCGCGACAATTAGTCGCTGCAGGCTACAAGGAGATCGTATTGACTGGTATTCACACTGGCGGGTACGGGGATGATCTCGAGAATTATGATCTGACGGATCTTCTCTGGGATCTGGATAAGATTGAAGGCCTGGAGCGCGTTCGTATCAGCTCGATTGAAGCAAGCCAGATTGATGAGCGCATGATCGAGGTGCTGAACAAGTCTTCGAAGATGTGCCGCCATTTTCATATTCCGCTGCAAGCGGGTACGGATGAAGTGCTGAAGCGTATGCGACGCAAGTATACGACTGCAGAATTTGCTGAGAAATTGGCGCGTATTCGTGAGGCCATGCCGGATGTGGCGATTACAACTGATGTTATCGTCGGATTCCCAGGTGAAACGGAAGAGCTGTTCCGCGAGAGCTATGAGTATATGAAGCGTGTCGGATTCTCTGAAATGCACGTATTCCCATATTCAAAGCGTACAGGCACACCTGCAGCACGTATGGAAGATCAAGTTGATGAAGATCTGAAGCATGCGCATGTTCAGGAGCTGATTGAGCTTTCCGAAAAGATGCAGCTCGATTATGCGAAGCATTTTGTAGGAGAAGTGCTGGATGTCATACCAGAACGCAATTCCAAAGGAACATTGCCAGCCGGCCATGTAATGGGACACTCCGACAACTATTTGCAGGTCATGTTTGAAGGCGATGAGTCATTGGTCGGTAAGCTGTGCCGCGTGAAGATAACCGAGTCAGGCGTTAATGAGAATCGCGGCGTACTTGTGCGCGTTCTCGATTCGAGCATGGATCAAGCTGTTAATATGTAATCATAAGGGGAGGATTTCAGCTGTCTTGTGAGAGACTCGATGAAATCCTCTTTCTGTTCGGTTACGATATACATATCGATGATAGGAGGTATTCGGAATGAATCGGAAGGAAATATCAGCAGGCGGTGTCGTTTACCGTGAAAGAGAAGGTGCTGTCGAGATTCAGTTGATTCAGGATCGTTACGGCAAAGTGTCGCTTGCAAAAGGCAAGATGGAAGCAGGAGAGACTGTGGAAGAGACGGCGCTCCGTGAGATCGTAGAAGAAACAGGCATTCGCGGCCGCATTATCGCGCCGATCGACGTCATTCGGTATGAGTATGTACATCCTGAATACGGCACAGTAGATAAAGAGGTTCACTACTTTCTGGTAGAAGCTGAGGGCGGCGATCTGCAGGCGCAGGTTGAAGAAATACGCGGTGTAAGCTGGTTCACGCCGGAAGAAGCATGGAAACAACAGAGGGAATTCGGGTATGATAATAACGATAGCATCGTTCGACAAGCATTCGAACGATTACAATTGAATGTGAAGGGATGATCAACGATGGAACCGAAGGCAATAGCTTCTTATATCGACCATACCTTGTTGAAGGCGGATGCGAATCAGGCGCAGATTGAGCAATTGTGCAAGGAAGCGATCGAGCATCAATTTTATAGCGTATGTGTAAATGGGGTGTGGGTTCGCACATGTGCAGAGCTGCTAAAAGGATCAGGCGTTAAGATCGCTGTTGTAGTCGGCTTCCCGCTGGGAGCAAATTCAACTCAATCGAAAGCGTTTGAAGCTGCGCGTGCGGTCGAAGACGGTGCGGAAGAGATTGATATGGTACTGCAGATTGGTCCATTGATGGCTGGCGATCACAAGCTGGTGGAAGACGACATTCGCGCAGTTGTTAACATGGTGCAAGGCAAAGCAATTGTTAAAGTCATCTTTGAATCCGGTATGCTGACAGATGAGCAGATTGTAACAGCTTGCCGCCTGTCTGAAGCAGCCGGCGCGCACTTCGTGAAGACTTCGACCGGCTTCGGTAAAGGCGGAGCAACGGTTGAGCATATTCGTCTCATGCGCGCGAGTGTATCTCCTTCCATCGGGGTTAAAGCCTCTGGCGGAGTTCGTGATCGTGAAACAGTGCTGGCGATGATCGAAGCGGGCGCGAACCGAATCGGAGCAAGCTCTGGCGTACAGATCGTCAGCGGACACGCTTCCACACCTGGAGATAGCACAGCGGGAGCGCAATCAGAGAACTCGCAATATTAAAGATCGTTTGCGCATGAGCGACCTGAGCCGCTTCATTGCTGGATATCCATGAGGAAACCGCATGAAGCTGCGGCAGCAGGGGATAGAAGATCAATGCGCCGCCTACATTGAGCGCAACATGGCTCCAGGCGACGAATTGCCCGCTGCGTGAACCTCCGATGGAGGCAATGATCGCGGTGAAGCAAGTGCCTACATTGGAACCGATGACGATGGCAATGCCGACTTCGACCGGCATCGCGCCGGTAGCGGCCAATCCCATCGCAAGCGCGATGATAGCGGCACTGCTGTGGACGACGGCGGAAATGACCATCCCTGCCGCGAGCGCCCACAGCAAGCTGACTTGAGAGCGCTCTAGGAACCAGGTGAACAGTCCGCGCGCTTGCAGCGGTTCGCTCACCATCTTCATCCACTCGATTCCGAGCAGGATGAACGAGAAACCGGCGATTGCGATTGCTGCATATTGCATCGGCTTCCACCAATGCTGCATGCGCGGAATCAGATTAGGGACGATGTCGTCTGCGATGACGCCCCATATCCATAAGGCAGCGGCAGCTATCATCAATGGAACGGCGTATTGATTAATATTAAGCCCGATCAATTCGGTTGTGAGCGTCGTTCCTACGTTGGTTCCGAGGATGATGCCAAGCGTTCGTGGAAAGGTCATGAGACCAGCATTCACGAGTCCGATGGCGATGACGGTTATCGCTGTGCTGCTCTGCATAACAGCTGTCATAATCGAGCTGAATACCATACCGCGAATCGGAGTGCGGGTTGAATGATGGAGCATGCGCTGAAGGTAGGGACCGGCCCACAGATGCAGTGCGAATTCCATCGTTTTCATGCCAAATAAAAACAGGGTTAAGCCGCTCAACATGGGCAGCAGCAGTTCTTTAAACATAGCAGGCTCCTTGTCCAAATATCTTCAAGAACAGAGATAGTGCTTAGATATACCGCAGGTATACTGAGTAGGATATTGTTACATATGTATGCGCTCCATGGGACAACCATGACAAGCCTTTCTGGGCAGAGTGCAGACAGGAGTCTGAGCGGAGGGGAAACTTATCGAAAGCAATATACAGCGCCCTGCAGTGGTGCTCGTCAAATCGCGCAAGAAGCGGATTGAGCGTTCGCATCCATGGGTATATCAATCAGAAATTGAACGTGTCATCGGGGAGCCGGAGCCAGGCTCGCTTGTCGATGTTCAGAATGAAAAAGGAAAGTATGTCGCGACTGGCTATTACAATGCGGCATCTCAAATAACGGTACGAGTTGTTTCTTATGAACCGGATATTGAAATGAATACGGAGTTCTTTATTAAGAAATTTCAAGACTGTCTTGCGCAACGCAATCGATTCCTTCCTGGTGCTACCGCATATCGCCTTGTTTATGGTGAAGCAGACTTTTTGCCGGGCCTCGTTGTGGATCGATTTGACGATGTGCTGGTCGTGCAGATTGTCACGCTCGGCATGGATGTCCATCGCGAAGCGATCGTAGAGGCGCTTGTACAGGTGATGCAGCCGAAGGGAATCTATGAGCGCAGCGATGTGCCGATTCGTGAGCGGGAAGGCCTTGAGCAGCGCACTGGCGTGTTGTACGGGGAATGCCCGCGTCATGTTCAGGTGAGAGAGAACGAGCTTCTTATCGAAGTCGATATTGAGGAAGGCCAGAAGACGGGATATTTCTTCGATCAGCGTGAGAATCGAGCTTCGATCGCGCCGTTGATGACGGGCTGGGGAGCTAGAAGTGGGATTCAGCTTCAGGACGTAGAGACGGATGCAGGTGTGATCGAGAAGCTGCCAGTGAACGCGAATGGCAAGACCGTAACCTTTCCTTGGTGGGATGGCGCGACGGTGCTGGAGTGCTTCGCTCATACCGGAAGCTTCACCTTGCATGCTTGCAAGTACGGTGCGAAGAAAGTAACCTGCCTCGACATCTCTGATCATGCGATTCAAAGTGCGAAGCGCAATGTGGAATTGAATGGCTTCACAGATCGCGTGGAATTCGTTGTAGCGGATGCATTTGACTATTTGCGTCAACAGGTGCGTGGTCAGGATGAGCGTTCGGAGCGCGCTGAAGTGCTGCGCGAGGGCGGCAGCGCAGAAGGAAAAGGCAAGAAGAAGATCGATACCTCGAGAGCGTTGACCGCTGGCGGCGGACGTACGTGGGATGTCGTGATCCTCGACCCTCCTGCGTTCGCTAAGACACGCAGCGCGGTTGAAGGTGCTTATCGCGGCTACAAGGATATTAACTTGCACGGGATGAAGCTCGTCAACGAAGGCGGATATCTGGTGACCGCAAGCTGTTCGTTCCATATGCGCCCGGATAAGTTCATGGAAGCTATATTGGATGCGGCACAGGATGCGGGTAAGGTGCTGCGCCTGATCGAGTGGCGCGCAGCAGGCAAGGATCATCCGCAGATTGCGGGTGTGGACGAAGGGCATTATCTGAAGTTTGCCGTGTTCGAAGTAAGAAGCAAATAGTGACTCGATATGAAGAGCAGCAGTTTACGACGCGGGTTTGTCGTGGAATGTTGCTCTTCATTTTACATGGACATCGTGTGATGAATCTCTGGCGGTATGAAACATCTTAGCCTTGCATTCTGTCTACTCCGAGCTTCTATAAATATGGTCTGATCATGGCGATTGCTTGATCCGCGCATCGTTTGTAGCCTAGCTCTGTCAGATGAAGGCGATCTTCACAGATATGGGCTTCCATGTCCGTTCGAACCAATTGATTCAGATCGTTAATCGCGATGTTTTTCGATTGCATTAAAGCAACCGCAGCATCGTTGTAGCGGTCTATTTCAGCATTGCTTCTGACGACGGTATCAGGAGGTACGGGAATGGTAGTGGCAAATATAATCTTAGCTCCAGTTCGCTCCAGCTCGTTAATAATTCGCTTTAAATTTTCCACATATTCATCCAGTGAAGTTAAGGCTTCGACCATCGGCGCTTCATGATGCAAATCCCATAGACCGTTGTTCCAATGAACGACATCAGGAGTTCCGAACTCTTTAATCCACAGATTTACACCCCATAATGTGTATTTGGAATAGCGACCGTTATCCTCAGATCCCCATACATGTGCCTCTCCTTTCAACCCTTCTTGAATGTAAGGTTGGTAGCCAAGCCGTATGGAATCGCCGAGCAGCAATACCTTTTTCATCTAAATCACTCCGTTCCTAATGATTTTAAAAGTAATATTAGACACAGTTGATACCATTCAGAGTTTGATCTTGCATGCAAGAATACTATTTTTACCAATGAGTAGTCAATCCGTATTCTCATATTTATAGATAACGATTTTGCGTCTTTGCCCTCAGCCGAGGTGAAAAAGCAGCTGAGATGTCGTAAATTAACGTCTCAGCCGCAAAATGCGCCTCGTAAAGAGAGTCTGAGGGTCTGAGACGTCGAAAAATAGCGTCTCAGCTCTCAAACGAGGCAAAAAAGCAGCTGAGACGTCGTAAATTAACGTCTCAGCCGCAAAATGCGCCTCGTAGAGAGAGTCGGAGGGCCTGAGACGTCGAAAAATAGCGTCTCAGCCCTCGAACAAGGCAAAAAAGCAGCTGAGACGTCGTAAATTAACGTCTCAACCGCAAAATGAGCCACGCCGAGTGAGTCTCAGCCTTAGACCGAGGCGATCGAGGGACAAATGCTCTTGAAAGTGAGAAGTGACAGCAGAAATGTCAATTAATACAGAGAGAAATCAGGACAACACTGGTGACCATTTTACAAACGTGTGTTCTCGTGTTTGGCATGGTATAATGGAGCTTACGATAAGCTAACTTTGGTGAATTATCGAACTGGATCAATTGATGAGCAATTGATCTGGATACGATGTGAATATACAGTGTGTTGGATCGTGGGAAATGTGAGAGGAGATATCGAAGTCATGGGATTGACGTTTATCATAGGCCGCTCTGGAAGCGGGAAGACAGCCCATATACTTGACAGCATTCGCAGTCAGATGCAAGAAGCGCCTATCGGGTCCCCGATTATATTGCTGATGCCTGAGCAGGGCACCTTTCAAGTCGAGCATGAGCTTGTGCGTTCTGAAGGCTTGGATGGCATGCTGCGGACTCAAGTGTTGGGGTTTCGCCGCTTGGCTTACCGTGTTATGCAGGAAACGGGTGGAACCGCATTGACTCCAATCACGGAGGAAGGCAAGAAGATGCTGCTCTACAAAATATTGCAGCGTCGCAAGCCGGATCTGCCATTATTTGCAGGGGCGGCGGATCAGTTCGGATTCATTGACAAGCTGAACAGCTTGTTTGACGAAATGAAGCGTTACCGCATACAAGCATCGGATGTGGCAGAGCAGTTGTCCTTTCTGGAGGGCGTGCGCAGTCAGTCGCTGCTGACAGCGAAGCTTCATGATATTGCGGGAGTCATGCAGGAGTTCGAAGTTGAGCTCGCGGAACGTTATCTTGACGGCGAAGATGTGCTGATGCGGCTGGCAGAGCAGATGGCTCATTCCGAGTATGTTCGCAACGCAGAGATCTGGATCGATGGCTTCCACGGCTTTACGCCGCAGGAGCTGTCGGTCATCGGCGCGCTGCTGGTACATGCACGTGAAGTCCGCATAGCCTTAACACTGGATCGCGCTTATGAGCAAGGAGATGAGCCTCATGAGCTCAATCTGTTCCATCCGACAGCAACTACGTTTATGAAGCTGCGCGAGATGGCGGATACGTTATCAGTTCCAATTCGCGAGATTACGAAAATGGGGGCTGCAGCAGAACAGGAGCTGCCGCGTTATATGAGCTCCCCGCTGCTTGGGCATATGGAGCGAGGATATGAGCGGCGCAAAGTGTGGAACGGTGCTACCGAGCAGCAGAAACAGCAGAACGCGATCACTCTGCACGCCTCCGTGAATCGACGTGTAGAAGTTGAGGCTGCTGCACGCGACATGCTGAAGCGGATGGAGAGCGGTGAAGCAAGATGGCGTGATTCGGCTGTGATGGTGCGCAACATCGCGGATTACGGAGATATTATTCGTACCGTATTCACCGATCTGGGCATTCCGCACTTTATGGATCAGAAGCGTGGAGTGCTGCATCATCCATTTGTGGAAATGACTAGAGCCGCGCTCGACATCCTGCTTGGATTCTGGAAGGCGGACGCTGTATTCCGCTTCGTCAAGACGGAATTTATTATTCCAGAGGATGGTTCAGTTACAAGACTGGACTTCGATAAGCTGGAAAATATCGTGCTGGCGACCGGTATCGAGGGTTACCGCTGGACGAACGGCAAGCCGTGGCCGAACATTCCTTCTTTATCGTTAGAAGCTGATGCGCCAGAGAGTGAGGACACAGGACGCAAGCATGCTCCTGCGTGGGTAGAAGACTGCAGACGACGAATTGTTGAGCCGATTAGTGGATTGGAACGCGCATTATCTCAAGCCGAAAATGTTCGCGGCATGTGCGAAGGATTATATGAGTTCTGGATGTCGCTGCAGGTGTCGGACAAGCTGGAACGGATGAGCGCAGAGGCTATGCTCAGCGGGCACGTAGAACGCGCGCGCGAGCATCGTCAGATATGGGGCGCTTTATTGGACATATTAGACCAAATGGTCGAAATGGTTGGAGACGAAGCGATGTCGATGGAGCGCTTCGCCGGCATGCTGGAGACCGGACTGGAAAGTATCCAGCTTGCTCTCGTTCCAGCGGCGTTGGATCAGGTGCTGATCGCGTCGATGGATCGCTCCCGTTCGGGTCAGATCCAGCATCTCTATATGTTAGGTGTTAATGATGGAGTCATTCCAGCGCGTCCGCTGGAGGACGGCGTATTGACAGAGAATGAACGCGATACGCTTATGGATATGGGACTCGAGATGGCTCCCGGTATTCGCCGCAAGCTGCTGGACGAGCGCTTCTTGATCTATAACGCCTTAACGGCTCCAAGTCAGAGCCTATGGGTGAGCTATGCGCTGGCGGATGAAGAAGGCAAGTCTCTATTGCCGTCCGAGGTTATTCGTATGGTGCGTACGATGTTCCCGCATGTTCAGGAACAGCTCATAATGGCGGAGCCGAATGAATTTATGAATACGGAGCTGCAGCTCGAATATGTAGCTCATCCAGAAGCTGCGCTTCGGCATCTGATCGCGCAATTGCGTGAATGGAAGCGCGGCCGAGAGATCGATCCGCTCTGGTGGGACGTATACAATTGGTTTCAGCGTCAGCCCGTATGGCATGATCGCTTACGAACGCTGATAGGCTCATTGGAATATCGCAATCAAGTGCAAAGCCTAGATGCGGAGACGAGCCGCAAGCTGTATGGACGCAATCTGCGAACGAGCGTATCTCGGATGGAACGATTCGTGGCGTGTCCGTTCTCACACTTTGCGTCGCATGGATTGAAGCTGAAGGAGCGCCAGATGTATCGTCTGGAAGCGCCTGATATCGGGCAGCTGTTCCACGCGGCTCTAAGCCGCTTCGCCACTGACATCAAGGATGACGGTCGTACATGGGCAGCGTTGACGCCTGCGGAATGCCGGGCAGAAGCTGACCGAATCGTCGACCTGCTGGCTCCTCGCTTGCAGGGTGAAATATTGCTCAGTACGAAGCGCTATCAGCACATCTCTCGCAAGCTCAAACAGATCGTGGAGCGGGCTGCAGTAGTCATCGGCGAGCATTCGAAGCGCGGGGAATTCGAGCCGCTTGCGCTGGAGATGGATTTTGGGCCGGACAAGCCGCTTCCGCCTCTGCGCTTCACGCTGCAGAACGGCTGCACGATGGAGATTGTCGGCCGTATCGACCGTGTGGATTGCGCAGATGGCGATCAAGGCATTCTGCTGCGCGTCATCGATTATAAATCGAGCGCGACTGATCTGAAGCTGCATGAGGTGTATTACGGCTTGTCGCTGCAGATGCTGACCTATCTTGATGTGCTGCTGTCCAATGCGGAGGAGTGGATCGGTCAAGAAGCTCTGCCTGCGGGGACGCTGTATTTCCATGTGCATAATCCACTGCTAGCTGCTGCGAACGGAATGCCTGCCGATCAGGCAGCAGAGCAGCTGTTGAAGAAGTTCAAGATGAAGGGACTTGTACTGGCTGACCGAGAGGCTGTTGCCAAGATGGACGGACCGCTTGAAAAGGGGTACTCCGACATTCTCCCTGTTGCCGTTAAGCAGGACGGCACCTTCTACAGCAACGCCAGCGTTGCGACGAAGGAGCAGTGGGATACGCTGCGGACGACAGCGCGTCAAGTCATTCAACAGATCGGTACGCGCATTACGAACGGTGACGTAAATATTGAACCGTACCGTATGGGTACCAGCAAGGCGTGTGATTTCTGCTCCTATAAGCCGGTCTGCCAGTTCGATGAGCTGATAGAGGGCAATCAATACAATCAATTGCCGCGGCTTAGCAAGGATGAGGCGTGGATCAAGATGCAGGAAGGAGTGAACTCACGTGACACAGCACAATAATCCATTAACAGCTGAGCCTCTGCCGGAGCGGGAACAAGCGGCGGAGCTTATTGCCACACAAGCGCATGGCGTCAGTGAGGAGCAAGCCCTTCCATCGAAGCCCGAAGGGTCCAAATGGACGGATGATCAATGGCGGGCTGTCGTTGACGGCGGAGCCAATATGCTCGTTGCCGCGGCTGCAGGCTCAGGTAAGACTGCGGTTCTCGTTGAACGAATCATTCGCAAAATAAGCGATGAGCAGCAGCCCATTCATGTGGACCAGCTTCTAGTGGCCACGTTCACGAAGGCGGCTGCAGCGGAGATGCGCGAGCGGATTCGCATCGCCTTGGAACAAGCACTTGAGCGGAATCCGGAGTCAGAGCATCTCGAGCGGCAGCTCGCACTGCTGAACCGCGCATCGATTACGACGCTGCACTCTTTCTGCTTAGAGGTGATTCAGCGGCATTTTCAAACGATCGGCTTAGACCCGGCGTTCCGCGTGGCGAATGAAACGGAGACGGAAGTGATGCGCCAGGACGTGCTGGAGGGTGTATTCGAGGATCGCTACGGCAATGAGGATGAACCGTTCCGTCGGTTTGTGGATTGGTTCAGCGGCGAGCGGAACGACGAGGCTGCATTCAAGCTCGTGCAACGGCTGTATGATTTCTCGCGAAGCCATCCATGGCCGGAGCTGTGGTTGGAACAGATGTCTGCTGCATTCCGTGTATCAACAGTGGAGGAACTCTCGCGTTCGCCATGGGCGGAAGGCATTATGCAGGATACGAGGCTGGGGCTGTCTGGAGTTGCTGAACTGTTAAGGCAAGCAGCAATGCTTGCGACCTCACCCGGAGGGCCAGAGCCGTATGGGCAGCTGATCGAATCTGAATGGGTTGCAGCGAAAGCCATTCAAGAGCAGGCTCAGGTGCTGCCTTGGCATGAGATGTCCGCCGTGTTCGAACAGCTTGGCTTCGGCAGGCTGCCGGCATGCCGCGGAGATCAATACGATAAGTCGATGCAGGAGCAGACGAAGCGACTTCGCGATCAGGCGAAAGCTAAATTTGCCCAGCTCAAGGATGATCTGTTCCAGCGAGCACCGGAGCAATTTCTACTTGAATTGCATCAGATAGCGCCTGTGATGGAGACATTGGTCGGCGTCGTGAACGAGTTTGGCGAGCTCTTCGAGCAAGCGAAGCGAAGCAAGGGCTTACTGGATTTCTCCGATCTAGAGCACTATTGCTTGCGTATTCTGCGAGATCCGGAATCGAGTCCGGAGCATCCGCTCCCTTCGGATGCCGCCTTGCAGTACCAGGATCAGTTCGTGGAAATATTGCTGGACGAATATCAGGATACGAATATGGTGCAGGAAGCGATAGTTGATCTGATTGCGAGAGAAGGCAGAGGCAATCGGTTCATGGTAGGCGATGTGAAGCAGAGTATATATCGATTCCGCTTGGCTGAACCTGGTTTATTCTTAGCTAAATATTACGCCTATTCGCCTCGGAGCAAAGAACAAGGCATACGGGTGGATCTGGCGCGCAACTTCCGCAGCCGTATCGAGGTGGTGGATGCGGTTAACATGCTGTTCCGTCAGCTAATGAATAAGAATGTCTCGGAGCTGGAATATGACCGGGAAGCAGAGCTGCAATTCGGCGCTGAATATTATCCAGAGCTGCCTGAGCGTGAAGGAGTACGACAGAGTGCGGCGACAGAGCTCATCCTCCTTGAAAAAGGCAAGGGCTCCGAACCATCCAATGAAGCCGAAGCAGACGAGGAAACGGAGGAGTCGACTGAGAGCTCTAATATGGTCGATGCTGTTGAGCTCGAAACCGCCCGTCTGGAGGCGAGAGCGATTGCGGCACGCATTCGCAGATTGCTTGGCGATGAAGGAGAGGCTCCATATCTTGTATTCGATGGCAAGCTGAAGCAGATGCGGCCAGCCACTTATCGCGATATCGTGATCCTGCTGCGGGCCACGCAAGCGTGGGCGCCTCTAATGGTGGAGGAGCTGCGTTTGGAGGGTATACCGGCGTATGCGGAGTTTAGTACAGGATATTTTCAGGCAACAGAGGTTGAAGTCATCGTGTCCTTGCTGCGAGTCATTGACAATCCATATCAGGATATTCCGCTGGCGGGCGTGCTGCGATCGCCTGTTGTGGGTCTGACGGCCGAAGAGCTGGCAGTCATTCGACTAGCTGATAAGGGTAAGCCGTATTACGATGCGCTGGTTGAGGCAGCTGCGGGCACGAATGTGACAAGCTCTCTTGAAGGCGAAGATCAGCTGCTGAGTGAGCAGTCGCGCTCCAAGATCAGCACCTTTCTGGACAGCTTGGAACGATGGCGGGACGAGGCCAGACAGGGCTGCCTGTCTGATTTGATCTGGAGCATTTATCGGGAAACAGGCTATTACGAATGGGTCGGCGGCTTGGCAGGAGGCTTGCAGCGTCAGGCGAATCTACGGGCATTGTATGATCGTGCTCGACAATACGAATCCTCTTCGATAAGAGGGCTGTTCCGGTTTCTGCGCTTTATCGACCGAATGCGAGAAACAGGCGGCGATCTGGGAACCGCTCGCGCGTTGGGTGAACAAGAAGATGTTGTACGCATCATGACCATACACAAGAGCAAGGGGTTGGAGTTCCCAGTCGTATTTGTGGCGGGGCTTGCGAAGAAGTTCAACCAGCAGGACCTGACAGCTCCGTTTCTGATGCACAAGCAGCTGGGGTTCGGTCCGCGGTATGTAGATGAAGAAGCGAGAGTGGCGTATCCAACGCTGGCGAATCTGGCGATTCGCAGACAGATGAGGCTGGAGTTGCTGGCAGAGGAATTGCGGGTGCTGTATGTGGCTGTGACACGTCCTAAGGAGAAAATGATTCTCGTCGGTACAGTCAGCGATGCGGAGAAAGCAATTAATACTTGGGGGGAGGCGCTCGATCTTGAAGAGCTTCTGCTGCCTGATTATATGATTGCGAGGGCTCGCTCCTATCTGGATTGGATCGGACCTGCTGTCATTAGGCATCCGGCTGCTGGCGCGCTGCGGCGCTATGCGGGCTTGCCGGATCGGAACGGCTCTGCACTGCTGGATGAAACGGCGGAGTGGACGTTAAGCTTAATGCCTGCTTCTGTGCTGTCCGTTCGTCTAGATGACAGTCAGGAATCGGAGATGTTTGGCGATAAGGCAGAGAGACTGCAGCATCTGCTGCGGCTGGAAGCTGTTGATGAGGGTGAGCCTGCAAAGTACGCCGAGCAGTTGGATAAGCGGCTGTCGTGGCGCAACCCGTATCGAATCGCAGAGATGCTGCCTGCTAAGACATCGGTAACGGAGATGAAGCGTCTGTATCAGCAGGATGATACTGTGTCGGTATCGTGGGTCAGCTCTTCGGAATCGGATGTTGATATGAAATTGAAGTTAAACCAGGATACAAGGGAAGCTAATCGCGATGGGTATACGCTGCATCTGAGAAGACCTAAATTCATGGAGGACAAGCGTCTTACACCTGCGGAACGGGGAACCGCGTACCATCTGGTCATGCAGCATCTGCCGCTAAACGCAGGTCTGAATGTAGATACAGTACGGGATACTCTCGTCCTTATGCTGGAGCGTCAGCTTATAACGGAGGCGCAAGCAGAGGCGATCGATGTGGAAGCGATCATGAATTTCTTCATACACCCAGTAGGTCAGCAGCTTCTGCAAGCCGATTCTGTTCAGAGAGAATTGCCGTTTAGCTACGGTTTGACGGCGGCTGATGCATATTCGATTGAAATGAGCCAAGCCTTGTCCGATAGCGGGGAGCAGTTGAGATATGTGGCGACGCCGACATTTGCGGCGAAGGATGAAGCAGGGATACTTGAGCATGAAACTGTACTGGTACAGGGTGTCATAGACTGTTTGTTTGAGTCGGGCGGAGAATTGATTCTGCTGGACTATAAGACAGACAAGGTACTTAAGCATCGGGGTGGAACCGGAGCTCTGGCAGAGCATTATCGGTTCCAGTTGGACTTTTACGCGCGAGCGATTGAGCGGATTATCGGCCGCACGGTGGACAAGAAGGTGCTGTATTTCTTCGATTCTAGAGAGGCGACGGTGTTGACCTAGAATGTAAGTGGAATCGGCAGGAAACGTGTAAGTTGCGGGACTTGATTAGTTAGATTGGATAAATGCGCGGGTTGTATCGAAAATTGAAGTAGAAGTAATGGCAAGACCAGGAATTTGAATGGAGTATCGATTTGAAGCAGTTCAAGGGGGGATTATATGCGGATCTTGCATACGGCGGATTGGCATTTTGGAAGAACGCTGGAGGGACGCAGCCGCTTGGAGGAGCAGGCGGCGTTTGCGGAGGAGCTTGTGCTGATGGCGGATGCTGAGGGGATTGATATGCTGCTTATTGCCGGCGACATATACGATACAGTGAATCCGCCTGCAGCGGCTGAGGCGTTGTTCTATGACACGATCGAACGCTTGTCCAAGGGAGGAACACGTCCGATCGTCATTATTTCCGGCAATCACGATCATCCGGATCGATTGACAGCTTCTGGACCGCTGCTGCGCCATCAAGGCATCTATCTTGTAGGGCAGCCTTCTGAGCAGGCGGTAACGGTACGGATTGCCAGAACAGGAGAACAAGCGGTTATCGCCGCGCTTCCATATCCATCCGAAGCCCGCCTTCAGGAGCTGCTCTCGAAGGATAATGATGAAGAACAGATTCGTTCCGCATATAGTGCGCGAGTCGGTGAGCTGCTTGCGATGCAGGCACAGGCATTTAACAAGAATACGGTCAATCTCATGATGAGTCATCTCTATGTACTGGGAGGTAAAGAGAGCGAGTCGGAACGACCGATTCAGGTTGGAGGAGCCTATACCGTGCACCCGAACGCATTCAACGTGGCCGGTGCTGGAGGACTAGGCGCACAGTATGTAGCGCTTGGTCATCTTCACCGCCCGCAATATGTTAAGGCGGAGGTTCCCGTACGCTACAGCGGCTCGCCGCTGGCCTACAGCTTCTCAGAGGCCGGACAAGCGAAGTCGGTCACGCTGCTGGACTTGGCGCCGGGTGAAGCGGCAGATCCGAAAGAACTGTATCTGCATTCAGGCAAGCCATTGGTGAACTGGAAAGCCAAAGGCGGCTATGAGGAACTGTGCCGCTGGCTGGATGAAGGCCGCGACCGTGAAGCCTGGATAGATGTAAGCATTCATCTGCAGGAGGCGATGACGCTGGATCAGATCCAGCATTTGCGCAGAGCTCATCCAGGCATCATTAACATCCGCCCGATCTATCCCGATATGCAGGAGATTGCAGCCGAAGCGGAACGACGCTCCGAGCTTCCGGTGGAGGAGCTGTTCCGCCGGTTCTACGAGCGGCAGACGGGCGGAGCTGTGCCGGATGACGCGCTCGTGGAGCTGTTTTTGGAACTCGCCGGCCAAGAAGAGTATGCGACTGAGGAGGGGAACGAATGAAACCGATTGAATTGACACTGTCCGGCCTGCAGAGCTATCGCGAGGAGCAGGTGATTGACTTCGATAAGCTGTGTGAAACCGGACTGTTCGGGATATTCGGACCTACCGGGAGCGGGAAGTCTACGATTCTGGATGCGATTACTTTGGCGTTGTATGGAAAGGTCGAACGAGCGCAGAACGGCACACAGGGCATTATGAACCAAGCGGAGAACCAATTGACGGTCTCGTTTACATTTCGATTGAACGGAGCTCAAGGGTCGCGGACGTTTCGGGTGGAGCGCCGTTTCAAGCGCACAGGAGATGTCAATATCAGCAACTCGGTGAGCCGCTTCATTGAAATTGATGATGAAGGAGAGCGCGTGCTTGCGGACAAGCTGTCCGATGTCACGCGCCTGGTAGAGCACCATATCGGCTTGAAGATGGATGACTTTACTCGCGCGGTAGTGCTGCCACAGGGGAAATTCGCAGAATTCCTGTCTCTCAAGGGGAGCGATCGGCGGCAAATGCTGCAGCGGCTGTTCTCGCTTGAGCGATACGGCGACGAGCTCATGGCGAAGCTGACGCGCCGAGCGAAGGAGGCGGAAGCGGAGGTAAACACCTGCCAGGCGGAGCAGCAGGGTCTCGGAGACGCTTCCGCTGAGGCGCTTGCGCAGGCGGAGCAGGAGCTGCAAGCGGCTCGGCTGCGCCATGAAGCCGCGCGCGCGGCAAAGGAAGCGGCGGAAGCGCGCTATAAGGAGCTCGCGGAGCTGCGCGCATGGCAGAGCGAGCGCGCGGCAGTGGACGCGAAGCTGACAGTGCTCGCGAGCGAGGCGGCCAGCGTGCAGGCGAGCGAGCAGCAGCTGCGCATGGCGGCTGAAGCCGAGCTGCTGCAGCCGCTGATGCTTGAGGCGCGCACGTCGGTCGATGCGCGTGAGGCCGCGCAGACGCGCTTCGCCAGCGCGGCGGAAGGCCGCGAGCAGGCGGAGGCACGCGCGGCGGCTGCAGCGGAGGCGGCTGCAGCGGCTGTGCAAGCGCGGGAGCAGCGCGAGCCCGAGCTGCTGAACCGCCTCGAGCGGTTGAAGCAGGCGATGGAGTGGCAGCGCGAAGCGGAGCAGCAGCAGGGCGATGCCGATCGGTGCGAAGCAGAGCGATTGCAAGCGGAGCAAGCGCTGCAGGCTGCGGATCTGGAGCTGCAGCGTATGACGCAGCTGCTGGAGAAGGCCGCGCAGCGGCAGGCGGAGCTTAAGCAACTGCTGAAGGGCGTGGAGCGACCGCTCGCTGAGCGCGAAAGCTCACAAGCGGCTTGGCTTGCGAGCGAGCGCCTGCAGGAGCAGCAGGGCTTGCTGCATAAGCTCGAGGCTGATCAGCTCCAGCAGTCACAGCTGTTGAACGCCGCTGAAACGGAGCTGCGCGATTCGCTGCATTCGCTGCTAGCTTGGGGGCGGAGCATACCAAGCTGGCGAAGTGAGCTTTCTGGCGCTGAACAGGATTGGACGAAGCTGGATGCGTGCGTGGAATCGCTTGCTGAAGGCGTTGAAGCAAGCATGTCTTGGACGTCGCAGCGGCATCGCGCGTTGACGAAGCTAGCGCTTGCTTCTGAGCTGGCAGACACCCTTCACGAGGGTGAGCCATGCCCGGTTTGCGGTTCAGTCGTACACGGTGCTGGAACGAGTGGATCGGAAGAGGCCGAGCATATGGAGGCTGAGGCTAAGGCTAAGGAGGCTCGTTACGG
Organism: Paenibacillus sp. EB106-04-04-XG159; assembly: GCF_058791835.1. NCBI lineage: Bacteria > Bacillati > Bacillota > Bacilli > Caryophanales > Paenibacillaceae > Paenibacillus > Paenibacillus sp. EB106-04-04-XG159. Next base: position 214,769 of record NZ_JBYTDY010000002.1, read on the forward strand.
AGAATGGGCTCATTTACTGGAAGCTCAGCTGGAGCGATGGTCAGGGCTACGTGAAGAGCTGCGCGGCGTACGAAGCGATATCCATGCTTATCGTGAAAGAAGCGGTCGCTCGAAGCAAGAATTGTTATATCGGCTTCGGGAAGCGGAGAATCGCATGCGCAGCTTTATGATCGAGGGTGCCTATGAACAGCTTGCTTCCGGTTTGAGCGAGGGCTTTAACCAGATGCTTTCCGAAGAGCTCTCGGCGGAGTCTGTGACAGCAGACAATTGCACGGTGAAGCCTTGTACTATAACAGATGCGGTTATTACGGAGATGCGTCAGATTGCTGAAGATGAGCATACGATTGAGCTTGGCGCGGAACGGCTCTGCAGCCGCGCGGAGCATATTCTGCAACAGACGGAGCAATGCTTCAGCAATGTGCAGGATGCATGGAGACAGCTTATGGAACATTCGGATGCGCTTCTTTCACAGAAGGAACTGATGGAGCGCGAGCTGGAGCAGAATGGTTGGACGATGCAGCAAGCTGCTTCCCGATGCTATGCACAGAAGAAATCTCATGAAGAGGTTGTATCACGGTTAGCGGAGCAACAAGCGAATTGCCGACAACTAGCGGTTGATTATCGTGAACAATATCCACAATGGCGCCCCGAGGAGATGGGAGCGCTGCGTGAGCAGTGGCTTCGTATGGATCGCGAAGCAGAGGAATACCGCGAGCGATTGGAGCGCGGTGTTAAGTATGTGGAGGATACCCAAGAACAGTTCAAACGTCGAGATGAACAGAAGCGTGAGGCTGAGAAGCTTAAGCTGCAGCGCGAGGCGGATCTGAAGGGGCTTGTAAGGCTGCTGAACGACCTTCAGAAGCGTTTAGCTCCTCTGCTTCCGGATGGACCGCTTGCAGAACAGTACAGCCGTACTGCTCAAGAGCTGGATGCAGTGCGCACCGCAGCAGAGAAGTCGGCTCTCGCTGCTGAAACAGCGCGCCTTGCTGCTATTGAAGCGGCACAGGCCCATGCGTTGGCACAACAAGCGCATGCCTCCGCAATGGAGCGGCACACGCTGGCAGCGGAGCAATTGCATGTGAAGCTGCAGGCCAGCAGCTTCCAACACATCGAGGAAGCGCAGGCTGCGCGCATGACGGAGGAAGCTCGGCGCATCATGGAGGAAGCGATTGCGAGCTACCATGAGCGCCGTGCGGAGCTGCAGGCGCAGGTACGCAGGCTGGACAGCTTGCTGCAGGAGCGCAGCGTGTCGAATGAAGCCTGGGAGGAAGTATCTGCTGAGCGCGCTCGCTGCATACAGGATGATGAGACGAGCTTCACAATACGCGTGAAAGCAGAACGAGATGCGGAGCAGCTCCGCGGCAAGCATGCTCGCTGGATGGAGCTGGAGTTAAGGCGTCATGAGAAGCAGCTTCTGCACAGCCGATTGCAGCAGCTGCAAAGTGTGTTTAGAGGCAATACATTCGTGGAGTATATAGCGGAGGAACAGCTGCTGCAGGTTAGTCGAGCTGCATCTGTGCGTCTAAAGGAGTTGACAAAGCAGCGCTATGCATTGGAAGTGGATTCCGGAGGAGGCTTCGTCATTCGTGACGACGGTAATGGCGGTATTAGACGACCTGTTTCAACGTTGTCAGGCGGTGAGACCTTCTTAACTTCTTTAGCGCTTGCGCTTGCCCTATCTGCCCAGATCCAACTGCGCGGCATGTATCCATTGGAATTCTTCTTCCTTGACGAAGGGTTCGGCACACTTGATCCAGAGCTGTTGGATACAGTTGTAACCGCGCTGGAGAAGCTTCATTCCGACCGTCTTGCTGTCGGTGTAATTAGTCACGTCCCTGAATTGCGGGCGCGATTGCCGCGCAAGCTGGTTGTACAGCCTGCTGAACAGGCTGGCAAGGGTTCCATTCTTACGATTGAATCCGCATAATCAGATTTAGAAGTGTCCTCTATCAGCAGCAGGGATATTGCAGTCTGCTTGATTGAGGGCATATGTATGTCAGAAGCATATTGTTTTAGTGGTGTGAATTACATCACAGTAACAGTTTCATCACACTGTTATAATACAGACAGCCGACATCTTATGTTTGACATCTCGGTGACCGTATTGATTGCGCAAGCGGATGAGGATATGCTCATCATTGATTTGTTCGATCAATACGTTCACAGCGCATGGAGCGCTGCCCGTGGTATGCGGGATACGAGGTGTCTTTTTTTTGCGCAAAATTCCAGCCTTGATCACGGTACGATCAAACGGTCTTCAGCGTTACAGAGTGCAAACAGCTCTAAGCCCCTGTAACCGCGCAGCAATGAATGTTTCTGTAACTCTTTAGGCATTAGGCGAATATCATGCACTATATTATTCGTTTTGCGCATTTAAGGAGGCAGCTATGGAAAATTATAATATGGGCGGGATGACAACATCACCGTCGCTTACCCCCCAGATGATGTCGGCTAATCCAAACGATATGGCTTCGAAAGCCGGATCGACAATGCCCTTAAGCAAGCAGCCGTCCGCGAGCGGTGACAATGGTCAGCACTCCATGCACGAGCTATGCAAGAAGCATATGAACCAGTTCGTTCAACTTACGACCAATGACAACATGAGCTTTATGGGGATCATTACAGATGTGGACGATGAAAATGTTCATCTGGCAGTACCCAACTGGGGATCAACTATGTCGGGATACCCATCCGATCATATGACATGGACTATGCCGTGCGGCTGCTCGAATCGCTCCTATTATGGAGGCTTCCAAGGAAGTCCATACGGGATGCATTACAGTAGATCACCTTATTATGCTTACAATCGCGGTTTCAGTCATCAGGGTCATCAGGGTTTTCACGGCCATCAAGGCCATCACAGACCATTTAATCGACTTGTGTTCCCGTTGGCCATTCTAATAGCACTATCGCGTCTGCCTTGGTATTAAACACATCGATTCAACAAGCCGCGAACAATTCATGAATCGCGGCTTGTACCATTTCCGCTTAATGCGTCGGTCTTGACCGCAGTCCAATCGTATGGTTACAGCTTGAAGCCTCATGAGTATTGGACGGATGCGTTTAATTTCGATATGATACGGATACATAGAGATTGTATGTTTATAGTTTAAGGAGGCAGTGTAGGATGGATTGTATATTTTGCAAAATAGTCGAAGGGACGATTCCTTCTAAAAAAGTGTTCGAAAACGATGAGGTTGTGGCGTTTCATGATATCGCGCCGCAAGCGCCGGTACATATTGTGATCATTCCTAAGAAGCACATTCCAACGATGAACGATGTAGCTGTTGACGATCTGCGCCTGATCGGCAGCATTCATCAAGCCGCGCAGCAGATTGCGAAGGAGCTGGGGATCGCTGATACAGGATACAGACTAATCAATAACTGCGGCAAGGACAGCGGTCAGCTCGTTTTCCACATTCATTATCATCTGCTCGGCGGCGAATCGCTTGGACAGCTTATTGGCCCCAAAGCCTAATCATTACGTAGAACGAGGAAATCAATCATGATCGTAAAATATGTAAATGTTAACAGTTTAATTCTGTTAGGTTGACACTGCATTTCCTCTTCACATATAATGTAGTTTGATGAACCGTGTTTTTGTTCTTGGACGGTCTGGTCGGAGGGAGGGATAACTGGTGTCTGAAACGAAAGTTCGCAAAAATGAGACAATCGATGCTGCTCTTCGTCGCTTTAAGCGCTCCATCGCTAAGGATGGCGTATTGGCTGAAGTTAAAAAGCGTAAGCACTACGAGAAGCCAAGCGTCAAGCGCAAGAAAAAGTCCGAGGCTGCTCGCAAGAGAAAGTTTTAGGAGGATAAGCAACAATGGATCTTAGCCAACGATTGAACGAAGATATGAAGCAAGCGATGAAAAGTCAAGACAAGTTCAAGCTTTCCACCATCCGAATGGTACGTTCGGCGATCAAGAATGTTGAGATAGATGTTAAGAGAACTTTGAATGACGATGAAGTCCTTGAGATTCTGGGTCGTGAAATCAAACAGCGGAAAGATGCCCTCCTTGAGTTCGAGAATGCAAGCCGATTCGACCTTGTAGATAACTTGAAACATGAAATTGACATATTGTCTGTATACCTTCCCACTCAGCTTTCCGAAGAGGAAATTATAGCAATTGTACGAGAGACCATCCAAGAGGCCGGTGCAACTTCGAAAGCCGATATGGGCAAAGTTATGGGAGCCCTCATGCCTAAGGTTAAAGGGCGCGCAGAAGGCAAACTTGTCAATGCGATCGTGCAGCAGAATCTGCAATAAACGAATCTTACATTCGACGAATAAGAAACACTCCTTGATTCCAAGGGGTGTTTTTTTATTCCTTGGAAGAGTTATGAAACGAATAGACCCTATATACGTATTTATTCCATACGATTATAATTGTCACTAGTAAGGGTGAAAATTGGGAGGGTGTCATGGTGTGATGAAAATAAATGCGCGATTTATACGACGATCATTAGCAGCACTCGTACTATTGCTGCTTAGCGTGCAGATATTCTCTGGAATGCTGCCGCAAGCTAAGGCGGAATCGAAGGCAGTTAAGCCTTCTGTAGTCGTTATACCGATTGATGGAACGGTTGACCCCGTTATGTATACGTTTTTGTCCCGTGCGTTAGAGGAGGCGGAAGCGCTCTCGCCGGAGATGGTCATTATCGAATTAAACACACCTGGCGGTCGCTTGGACAGCGCGTTTGATATTGGGGAATTAATCTCTAATAGCCCGCTGCACACAGTTATGTATGTAAATGGACTTGCGGCATCCGCAGGCAGCTACTTAGCGCTGAACGCAGATGAGATCGCAATGACGCCAAGCAGCGCGATGGGAGCGGCCGCGATTGTGGATGGAAATCATGAGCTGGTCGATGACCCGAAGCTGAATGCGACTTGGATCAGCAAGATGGAGGGCGCGGCGAGCAAGAATGGTCGTGATGAGGAAATTGCACGCGCGATGGTTGATGTTAAGTCAGAAATCAAACTGCCATCCTTGAACATGACGAAGAAGTCTGGTGAAGTGCTGTCCATTAATACGAAACAAGCCTTGAAAGCGGGCTACGCTGAATATGAGGCTGCTTCGTTAGACGATTTGCTGAAACAGCTTAAGATGGACCAGGCCGACGTAACGACGATTGAGAAGCAAGGATCGGAGAAGCTGGCAACCTTCTTAACGAATCCGATCGTAACTACTATTCTGCTCATTATCGGTATCGCAGGAATAGCGATTGAATTGATTGTGCCTGGATTTGGAGTTCCCGGAATATTAGGAGCACTGAGCTTCGCATTATACTTCTTCGGTGCTTATATCGCGGGTCTTGCGGGAGTTGAAGCGATCGTGCTGTTTGTTCTCGGACTGATCATGCTGGTGCTGGAACTATTTGTGCCAAGCTTCGGAATATTAGGTATACTTGGTTCTGTAGGACTTCTTGCTGGCGTTGTTAGAGCGGCGTATGATACGAGCAATGTCCTGATGTCTCTCGGTATTGCGGTTGTGTCGGCTGCGGTAGTTGTTATCGTGGTTGCGCGCGTATTCAAGCATCGAGGCGTATGGAATAAGTTTATTCTAAGCGATAAATTAACGACTGAATCAGGTTATGTTTCACATGAGAATGAAACGTCGCTGCTTGGTCAAGTGGGAGTCGCACTCACAACGCTGCGTCCTGCTGGAACCGCGAAATTCGGTGTCCGCAGAGTTGATGTCGTGACCGACGGCACGTTCATTGAAGAAGGAAAGTCCGTCGAAGTGATTCAAGTGGAAGGTGTTCGGGTGGTTGTACGCGAATACACACTATAGATTTATGCTTGCCCTACATGGTCCCTTCTTCCTTCTAGCAAGGATGGGAAATAGATATTATAGAGATAATGGAGGTAAACGTAAAAATGAGTGAATCCTTAATCCCAATGTTGCTTATCGGGGTAGTTGTTGTTATTGTGCTGAGCGTATTTTTCAGCTTCTTCCCGGTTATGCTCTGGATCAGCGCTATCGCTTCAGGTGTGCGCGTCGGTATTATTACTCTGGTAGCAATGCGCTTGCGTCGTGTAACGCCTAGCCGAATCGTTAATCCGCTTATTAAAGCGACTAAGGCTGGTCTCGGTCTCAATCTTAATCAGTTGGAAAGCCATTACTTGGCCGGCGGTAATGTCGATCGTGTCGTTAATGCTTTGATCGCTGCGCAGCGCGCGAACATTAATCTTGAATTTGAACGCGCAGCAGCAATCGATCTCGCAGGCCGCGATGTATTGCAAGCTGTTCAGATGAGCGTTAACCCGCGAGTGATTGAAACGCCAATCGTAGCCGCTATGGCGAAGAACGGTATCGAAGTTCGCGTACGTGCTCGTGTAACGGTCCGCGCTAACATCGATCGCCTCGTCGGCGGTGCCGGCGAAGAGACAATCATCGCTCGTGTAGGTGAAGGTATCGTTACGACTGTCGGTTCGTCCGAGATGCATAAGGATGTATTGGAGAACCCAGACCGTATTTCGCGTACGGTATTAGGTAAAGGTCTTGATGCTGGTACAGCGTTTGAGATCTTGTCCATCGATATTGCGGACGTAGATGTAGGCAAGAACATCGGTGCTAACCTGCAAACCGAACAAGCGGAAGCGGATAAGCGCATCGCTCAGGCGAAAGCGGAAGAACGCCGCGCAATGGCGGTCGCTCAAGAGCAAGAGATGAAAGCGAAAGTTATCGAGATGCGCGCTCGCGTTGTAGAATCCGAATCTCAAGTTCCACTAGCAATGGCAGAAGCGCTTCGCAGCGGCAAGCTTGGCGTGATGGATTATATGAACTTGAAAAATATTGAGGCGGATACTCAAATGCGCGGTTCAATCGGCAAGGGTGGCGACTCTAAAACTGAAGGCTAGGCGATAAGCTATGGATGAATTAATTGACTTTTTGACCAAAAATCCATTTATCATCATCCTCATCGTTTCTTTTCTCATCTCTATGTTAAGTGGTAAGAAGAAGAAAAGGGCTGGCATGCCGAGCTTTGGCGGTGGTACATCGTCTAGCAACACCAGTCACCGAGATGAAGAAACGATACAGGAGGAACAAGATCCTTCAGATCAACTAGAGAGCGTTCATCAGCCTGTTTATACGACGCATATGGATCAATCCAAGACGCCATACTACAGCGACGATAACCGCTCCTACAGACATGTGGAGGGAGATCCTGATTGGGCTTCGAGATCTCGCTCGAATTTATCCCAAGCTGTAAAGAACATAACCAATATTGAAGCCTCCGCGCATAATGCGTTCGCCCAGATCTCTGCTGGTGAGATCGGCGGAGCAAAGGAAGGCTCCATGGATGTATCAGCCAAGGAAGCACGAATAGGCATCGTCTGGGCAGAAATTTTCGGTCCCCCTCGGGCGAAACGGCCTTATGGCAAACGCTAAGTCCTTATAAACGTACAATAGCTCCTGTTCTTCGGTTCGCCTGGTGCGAGTCTGAGAACAGGAGTTTTTTTGTTTAGAAACGTCCTCTATTCCTCTTGACCTGCGTTCTTCACTGCCGTTCTGCTTCATATTCCTCCCTTTCAGTGCATAGAGTGTAAAGTACAGGAAGGGGGCTTTGAGCACATGAGCCGTTTTACCCGCAAGCTGCGCCAATGGACGGCACAAGTGTTCGAGCTGCCGCAGGATATGGTGCTGGACGTTCCTCGTTTTACGATGATCGGCAATCAGCAGCTGTTCGTAGAAAACCATCGTGGAATCGTACATTTTTCTCAGGAACGGATGAGACTCTCGCTTGCAGCAGGTGAGCTTGAAGTACTTGGCCGCAACTTGATCATTCGCGGCATATGGACGGAGGAAGTGTTTATTGAAGGCGAGATCGCTGAGGTCAAGCTATATGGAATGGAGGAGCGGCCAAAATGAAAGCACCGATTACAGCAAAATGGCTTGGGTATATTCGTATTCAGATTCGCGGCGCGAATGCAGAACGTTTAATCAATGCCTTAATTGCGAAACATATAGTGATATGGAATGTAGCGCGCAGCGTAGAGGGTGAACTGCGTTTCTATATGCTCTTGCCAGATGCGCGGCGGTTGCGTCCGCTCTTAAAAGAGACAGGCTGTCGTATGCATGTTGAAGAACGGCATGGAATGCCTTACTCGATGAAGCTGATCCGCAAGCGATCATTTTTCGTTGCGGGCTTATTTTTATTTGCACTTGGATTGTACATGCTGTCATCTCTCGTGTGGACAATAGATGTGAGAGGCACCGATCGGATATCCGAGGAGCAGGTGCTTGCTGCGGCGCGTCAGGAAGGCGTCTTTCCCTTCCAATGGTCATTTCGATTGAAGGATATGAACTCGCTCTCTAAGGGCGTTCAGAAGCGCCTAGACAACACTTCGTGGGTAGGTGTGACCAAACAAGGGACGAAGATCGTCATTCACGTCGTGGAGTCCACCATTCCGCCAGAAAGGGATATGCATAACCCTCGTCACTTGGTTGCGAAGGTTGATGCTGTCGTCACCCAAATCATCGCCGAACAGGGCAAAGCGAAGGTGCGTGTGAATACGAAGGTAAGCAAAGGGACTGTTCTGATCTCCGGCAATGTTGGAACGGATGAGAATTTGAAGCTGGTTGCCGCCAAAGGCACTGTGCGCGGTCTGGTATGGCATGAATATGAGATAACCGTTCCGTTAATAAGCAAGCAGAAGGTATACACGGGTGAGACGAAGGAGCGAGGATACGTTCAGACCGGTGACCGCCGCTTGCAGCTATCGGGCTTCGGTGATATTGAATATGAATACTACGAGATAATTGAGGAACTATCACCTGCGAAGTGGAAATGGTTGTCAATACCCTTAAGTTGGATAAATGAAAAAATTTTGGAAGTTCAATTTGTGGCAGAAGAACGCAGTGAGGCCGATGCTGCACGGGTCGGACTTGAGCAAGCTCGTGTCGATATTAAAGCGAAATATGGTAAAGATGCCGATATAAAGTTGGAAAAGATTTTGCATCAAAGTACGGACAATGGTAAAGTGAAGTTAAAAGTGCTGTTTGAGGTGGAGCAATCCATCGCGGAGGAGCAAGTCATAATCCGCACGTCATAGACTTAAGGCAAGGAGACTGAGGTTTTTGTTGCAACAACAGACGATTAAGCTTGCATTACAGAACGCTGCCGAAGGATTGGCGCTATTCGGTCCGCAGGATCGATTCCTGCGCTTGATTCAGAGTCGTACTTCCGCACAAGTGACTTCCCGCGAAGCGGAGATTGTCATTGCGGGGGGAATGGAAGAAACAGAACGAATGAAGCAGCTGTTTGAAGTGCTGCTCCAGCTCATTAAAAACAATATTTTGCTTTCCGAGCGTGATATTGTGTATGCGCTTGACTTGGCTGACGAATGGAAGACCGAGGAACTTCTTGATTTATTTAAAGGAGAAATCGCCTTTACATTCCGCGGCAAGCCGATACGAGTGAAAACGATCGGTCAACGTCATTATGTATCCACGATTAAGAAGCGTGATATCGTGTTCGGTATCGGCCCGGCAGGAACAGGCAAGACGTATCTGGCGGTCGTTCTCGCAGTAACCGCACTTAAGGAAGGACAAGTCAAGCGCATCATTCTGACGCGCCCAGCAGTTGAAGCAGGAGAGAACTTAGGCTTCCTGCCAGGTGATTTGCAGGAGAAGGTAGATCCGTACCTTCGCCCTTTATATGACGCTTTGTACGATGTAATGGGACAGGATCAGACGGCTAAAGCGCTTGAGCGCGGACTGATCGAGATTGCGCCGCTCGCTTATATGCGCGGGCGCACGCTTGATGATGCGTTTATCATATTGGATGAGGCGCAGAACACTACACCAGAGCAGATGAAGATGTTTTTGACTCGATTGGGCTTCGGCTCCAAGATGGTCATTACTGGTGATGTGACACAGATTGACTTGCCAAGAGGCAAGAACTCTGGGCTGGTTAATGCTGAACGCATTTTACAAGAGATTAATGAGATCGGTATGGTTCACTTTGCCGAGCAGGATGTCGTTCGTCATTCCTTAGTACAGAAGATCATCGTTGCTTACCAGAAGGAAAGCGAAAACCAAGGATAGAGAGGGTTGTTCTCTATGCTCAAAACGCATCAAAGCGGCAGCAGACTCAAAACGAGTCCAGTTAATATGGCGGGATGGAAATACAGTATTGGCGTCCGAGCCATTTTGTTTGTAATGTTAACCATTTTGTTTTATTTCGGCTTAGCTCCGAATGTGCTGCCAGAGAAATATGATATTGTTGTTAATCAAAAAAGCGATAAAGATATCGTCGCTACTGAGCAAATCGCTGACAAGAAAGCTTATTTGGAAGCGCAGGAAAAAGCCGCTGAAAGCGTTGCTCCCGTATATCCGATCATCAACATGAAGAACGAACGCATGCTGGATGATATGTTCAATCGAATTGAGAACTTGAATCTCGATAAAGAATTCTCACTATCGGAAAAAGTGGATCTTTATCGACGCGTTATACCACAGATGTTTACGGACTATGTGGATGCCTTTATGGTGACTAGCCGCAACAATGGTACATATTCTTCAAGCCTGCTGACAGAGATGTCTAAACGAATTGAAGAACAGATGTATCGAATTCCTGAGGAAACGTACATCAAGATGGCACGGCTGACGAAGGAAGATATCGATGCGATGAGGCCTGTCGCTAAAGACATCGTCAGCAAGCTGATGAGCGATTCGATTGCGGATGCAGACGTTCCGCGAGCTAAGGCTGCAGAACTAGTCAATACGAGCACGCTGACAGATCGCAACTCCCGAGAGGTAGTTCTCGAGTTGGTGCGGCTTGCAGTAACGCCAAATAAGTTCTATGACGAAGAAGCGACGAAGCTCGCTAAGGTTCAAGCGCGAGAGAATACGCCGCAAGTATTTATTAAACCGAATGAGGTCATTGTCGCTAAAGGTGAAGTCATCACTCAGGACATATATGATCTTTTGAAAGAGAACAAGCTTCTTAAGACGGAAGTTAATCTGTGGCCGCAATTTGGTCTGCTGCTTTTGTCAGCGATGTTCTCCGTCGCGTTATTTATGTTTATGCGGCAAAGCAGCACGACACATTTTAAGTATAATAATGCGCAATTGTTGATGCTCTTTCTAATCTTTGTGATCCAAGTGCTCGCGCTGCGCATTATATCGTTTGCACAGGTAGACACTAACTTATTCCTTGGCTATGTCACACCATTCGCACTGGGAATCATGCTGGTTACACTCTTAATTGATTTGCCGCTTGCTTATGTGAGCGCGATAGTGTTCGGAGTTCTGTCCAGCATCATCCTAAATGGTGAACAGGGTGAATTGTTCAGCTATGAATTTCTCTTTATCACACTAGTAACTTCATATGCCGCAATATTTGCTATTCATCGAGCCAGCCAGCGCTCAACTATCTTGAAAGCAGGCATCATGATCAGTATTTTTGGCAGTCTTGCAGTTGTTGTTCTGGCTATGCTGAACGGTGATCCGTTGAACAACCGTGATGTCATGCTCGCTGCGGCATTGGCGTTTGGAAGCGGGCTATTGACAGCGGTGCTTGTTCTTGGACTCATGCCATTCTTTGAAATCACTTTCGGCATTCTATCGGCCTTGAAGCTGGTAGAGCTGTCCAATCCGAACCATCCGCTGCTGCGAAAGCTGCTGACGGAGACGCCAGGCACTTATCATCATAGTGTGATGGTCGGCAATCTGGCTGAACAAGCAGCCGAAGCTATCGGAGCTAACGGCCTGCTATGCCGAGTAGGGGCTTTCTATCACGATATAGGCAAGACGAAACGACCAAGCTATTTTATCGAGAATCAGACCAATATGGACAATCCGCATGACTTTATTGATCCAAAGCTCAGTACTTCGATTATTGTGGCGCATGCTCGTGATGGTGCGGAGATGTTGAAGGACTACAAGCTGCCGAAGCCGATTCGGGATATTGCGGAGCAGCATCACGGCACGACATTCCTGAAGTTCTTCTATTACAAGTCTCTGAAGAAGGCAGAAGAGGAAGGCGTAGAGCCGGATTTCACGGAGGACGATTTCCGTTATCCTGGACCGAAGGCGCAGTCGAAGGAAGCTGCTGTGGTAGGCATTGCTGACTCCGTGGAAGCTGCTGTTCGCTCGCTTCGCCATCCGACAGTAGAGCAGATTGAGTCGATCATCTCGAAGATTATTAAAGATCGGTTGGATGACAATCAATTTAATGAATGCGATTTGACGATTCGTGAGCTGGATCTCGTAGCTCATTCGTTGAAAGAAACCGTGATGGGCATATTCCATTCGCGAATTGAATACCCTGATCAGCTGAAAGCTAAGGAACAGCCGCAAGCACCGGTGGATATAAGCTCGGATGCGGAGAATCCAAAGGATTCGGACAAGCATAATGAGGAGTAATTGTGATGACTATGATATTGGAGTGGAACGATGAGCAGGACAAGTTTCAGATTAGTGATGATCTGATCGTGAAGCTGGAGGCTATCCTGCAGGAAGCTGCTGCTATGGAACAGATTGAGCGAGGCGAGGTTGCGTTGACATTCGTGGATGATGAGCGTATCCATGAATTGAACCGTGATTATCGCGGCATCGATCGTCCGACAGATGTACTGTCATTCGCCTTGAATGAATCGACAGATGAGGAACTGGACATCCTGTATGAAGTGGAAGAAGAATCCGAATTGGACTCTATCTGCGATATGCTCGGCGATATTATTATCTCAACCGAGAAAGCCCAGCAGCAAGCCGAGGAATACGGACATTCTATCGAACGGGAGATTGGCTTCTTATTCGTTCACGGATTCCTTCACCTGCTTGGATACGATCATCAAGACGACGCTAGCGAACGTGAGATGATGGATAAGCAGGAAGCGGTACTTGCCAAGATAGGACTGTCCCGATAAATGAACGGGCCGTCGAAGCTTTCAACGAAGCGTTCATGGCTGAATACGTTTCAAGCAGCATTCGAAGGTATTGCATATGCACTGCGTACACAGCGTAACATGAGAGTACACCTTGCCATCGCATTGTTCGCCTGTTTACTTGGTATAGCAGTAGATATCGGGCGGTCAGATTGGATGTGGCTCGGTCTGTGTATCGCGCTTGTTATGGCGGCTGAGTTGATGAACACAGCCGTCGAGTCGGTTGTTGATCTCGTGATGCCGGAATGGAATCCGCTTGCGAAAGCAGCCAAAGACACTGCTGCCGGTGCTGTGCTTATCGTAGCGATATTCGCGTTAGTAGTCGGCATTGTCATATTTGCTGAACCCATTCTAGCTATGACACGCGGACTAATTGGTTGGTAAGCAGCAATTCGAATTGGATGTCATACTTTACTAGGAGGTCGGTTGTCAGATGGATCATCATCAACTGCTGGAAGAAGCGAAGCGCGCACGCGAAAAAGCTTACACCCCTTACTCGCACTTTAAAGTTGGCGCAGCGCTGCTAGATGCGGAAGGACATATTCATTATGGCTGCAATGTGGAAAATGCTGCATATGGACCGACAAATTGCGCAGAGCGGACAGCATTATTTCGCGCAATAGCAGATGGCTGTGAGCCTCGAAGCTTCAAGGCAATTGCAGTAATGGGCGATACATCTGGCCCGATCTCTCCATGCGGCGTATGCAGACAGGTGCTCGTGGAACTATGTTCTCATGACATGCCCGTGATCATGGGGAATATGAATGGTGAAGTATTGGTCATGAAAGTGGCTGATCTGCTTCCAGGAGCGTTCGATGTTGTAAGCTTGGACAGCTCGCCGTCACGGCAAGCGGAAATGAACAACTGAATGTAATGATTAGCGGCGCCACCGGAATCCATTTATCGGATTGGCGCCGTTTCGACGTCTTAACGCGATGCTCAGGCTCCGTAGAATACAAGCCTAGCTTTTATGAATGTGGTAGAATGGAAACACAACCAATAATGATCATTTACAGAGGAGTAACAGAAGTATGTTGATAGATCGCAAGGATAATACGTTTAAGTCCGGTTTCGTAGCCATTATCGGACGCCCGAATGTCGGTAAGTCGACATTAATGAACCATGTTATTGGACAGAAGATCGCTATTATGTCCGACAAACCGCAAACGACGCGCAATAAGATTCATGGTGTATATACTACAGCCGATTCACAGATCGTATTTTTGGATACGCCGGGTATTCATAAACGCCAGTCTAAGCTAGGCGATTATATGAATACAGTTGCCTTGAACACATTGAATGAAGTGGAAGCGATTCTCTTCCTCGTTGATGTAGCTGCAGGTCTTGGCGGCGGAGATAAATACGTCATCGAACAGTTGAAGCAGATCCGCACACCGGTCATTCTGGTGATGAATAAGATTGATCAGATCCATCCGGATCAGCTGCCTGCAATGATTCAGACCTACAGCGAACTGCATGACTTTGCTGAGATCGTCCCGATATCAGCGCTGCAGGGGAATAATGTGGAGCGTTTGCTTCAGGTGCTTACAGGATATCTGCCTGCAGGCCCGCAATATTATCCAGATGATCAGATCACCGATCACCCAGAGCAGTTCGTTGTCGCGGAGCTGATTAGAGAGAAGATTCTTCACCTGACGCGTGAGGAAATTCCACATTCGATTGCTGTTACGATAGAAGACATGAAAGTTCAGGACAATGGTGTCGTGTATATCTCAGCGGTCATCTTCGTAGAACGCGATTCACAGAAAGGCATCGTGATCGGCAAGCAGGGCGCGCTGCTGAAGGAGATCGGCAAGCTGGCGCGCAAAGACATCGAAACGCTGCTCGGCTCCAAGACGTTTATGGAGCTATGGGTGAAAGTGAAGAAGGATTGGCGCAATCAGGATCGCGTGCTGCGCGACCTTGGCTTCCGCAGTGATAAATAAGCGGTAAGGTGCACATTTGCCGAGGATGACCAATAATTGCATCTCATAATCCCGCTCTTTAGGAGCAACCTAATGATGAGTCAGAGTCATTTCAGGATAGGGGGATTAACGAATGCGTGATTTCTCGTGGAATGTGTTTGCTAAGACAGGGGATGTGGATGCTTATTTGCTATATAAGCATATAGGTCAGCTCCGTGACGTTCAGAATGAGATGGAGATGGAGCAAGCAGAACCGCCTGAACAAGCACTGGAATGATAAAGTGGCTTGCCATATGGGAGGGCAATGGTGTTATATCGGGTAGAGGGAATCGTTATTCGCAGCATGGATTATGGGGAAGGCAACAAAATCATTACCTTATGCACCAAAACCCACGGCAAAGTGGGCGTGCTCGTTCGAGGAGCCAAAAAGGTGCGCAGCCGCCATGCTGCGGCCACCCAACTGTTTACTTACGGTGAATATGTGTATTTTCGCGGTATGGGACATATCGGAACGTTGAACGCTTGCGAGATTATGGAGTCTTTCCACTCCTTGCGTGAACAGCTGCATTTGACTGCTTACGCCTCATATGCTGTCGAGCTGGTTGATAGAGGGCTGCAGGATGAAGAAGCTGGAGGGTATATGTTTGAACAGCTTCTTGCCTATCTTCGAGCGTTAGCAGATGGCAAGGATGAGCAGGTAACGACGCATTTATTTGAGATGAAGCTCTGTCAGTCCGTCGGTGTTGCCCCGGTAGTGAATCGGTGTGTGATATGCGAGCGCGAGGATCGGCTCGCAGCTTTCGGTTGGCGCCTTGGGGGCGCCATTTGCGCTGCATGCCTGCCTAAAGAGCATATGAAATACACCTCATCCATGCCGATATTGAAGCTGATCTCGATGTTCTTGAAGACAGATATGCGCCGACTCGGGAGCATTACCTTGAAGCCTGCAACGAAGCTGCAATTGCGGCAATGCATGCGTGGATATATGGATACCCATGTCGGAGTAAGATGCAAGTCATTGAACTTTATTGAGCAGATGGAAAAATACGATCTAGCAGCGGCTGAACAGCATCCGCGTGAGCAGCGTCAACCACAGAATGATGTTGATACTGACGGGGAGCTTGACGAATAAATTCTGTTTTGCTAAGATACAGGTTATATCATTATTAATAATGTTGCTATGATGAAGAAAGTAGTTCCTCCAGGTTCGAACCTAGCGATTCGGGGATAGTGTGAGCCCGAACGGACGGATGAATGAAAGGGCGCTTCGGAGCAGCTTGACTTTGAAAGAGGATTGGCGACCGCTGATATGAAAGCTTTAACGCTTTCTAAGGTGGACTCGCGATCAAGTAGGGTGGAACCGCGGGAGAATACAGCTCTCGTCCCTACGTCTGGCAACAGGCGTAAGGACGAGAGTTTTTTGCGTGCAACGCACAGTTCGTTCAAAGCGCTGGAGCCTCACTATATGTCGAAAGAAGGAGTGATTAGGCGCATGAATTTTCAACAAATGATACTGACTTTGCAAAATTTCTGGGCTGAACAAAACTGCATTATCGTGCAGCCGTATGACGTGGAGAAAGGTGCCGGCACGATGAACCCGATGACATTTCTCCGTTCAATCGGTCCAGAGCCGTGGAATGTTGCTTATGTAGAGCCATCTCGCCGACCAGGCGATGGCCGTTATGGGGAGAACCCGAACCGACTGTATCAGCATCATCAATTCCAAGTTATTATGAAGCCGTCTCCAGATAACATTCAAGAATTGTACCTGGATAGCTTGAAGCGTCTCGGAATTGACCCTAGCGTACACGATATTCGGTTCGTAGAAGATAACTGGGAGTCGCCAACACTTGGAGCATGGGGACTCGGCTGGGAAGTTTGGTTGGACGGCATGGAAGTTACCCAATTCACATACTTCCAGCAGGTCGGCGGCATTGACGCTAATCCAGTCGCTGTTGAGATCACTTACGGCTTGGAGCGTCTTGCTTCCTACATTCAAGATAAAGAGAATGTGTTCGATCTGGAATGGGTAGAAGGCATCACTTATGGTGACGTGTTCCATCAGCCAGAATTCGAGCATTCCAAATATACGTTTGAAATCAGTGACGCAGCTATGCTGTTCCAACTGTTCAACACATACGAACAAGAGGCTAACCGCGCCATGGAAGCTCACCTCGTGTTCCCTGCGTATGATTATGTGCTGAAATGCTCCCACGCGTTCAATCTGTTGGATGCGCGCGGCGCGATCAGTGTCACAGAGCGCACAGGCTTCATTACTCGCGTCCGCAATCTGGCGCGTCAAGTCGCAACGACGTATTACGAAGAGCGTGAGAAGCTCGGATTCCCGCTCATGAAGAAAGGGGAGGAACACGATGCCTAAGAATATTTTATTGGAACTTGGACTGGAAGAAGTACCTTCCCGATTCATGCGCCAAGCGATGGAGCAATTGCAAGACCGCATGGAGCGTTGGCTGGAGGCGGCTCGCATCGCACATGAAGGCATAACAACATACGGAACTCCGCGCCGACTTGCCGTATACGTGAAGCAGGCCGCAGAGAAGCA
Organism: Paenibacillus sp. EB106-04-04-XG159; assembly: GCF_058791835.1. Lineage (NCBI taxonomy): Bacteria > Bacillati > Bacillota > Bacilli > Caryophanales > Paenibacillaceae > Paenibacillus > Paenibacillus sp. EB106-04-04-XG159. The sequence continues at coordinate 232,158 of NZ_JBYTDY010000002.1, forward strand.
AACCGACATTCATGAGGAAGTTAAAGGTCCTGCTCGCAAGATCGCTCTGGATGAGAAAGGACAATGGACGAAGGCTGCGCTCGGCTTTGCCCGCAGTCAAGGCGTTGAACCTGATCAATTCTTCTTTAAGGAATTAAACGGCGTTGAGTACGTTTATGCCAATAAGAGCAGCATTGGTACCGATACAGCTGAAGTGCTTGCTGAGGGAATGCAGTCTATCGTTCATGCGATGACATTTCCTAAAAATATGCGCTGGGGCGCAAACGACATGCGCTTTGTTCGCCCTATTCGTTGGGTTGTCGCGCTATTCGGCTCGGATATCGTACCTATTGAATTTACAGGTGTGAAAGCTGGCAACGTGACTCGCGGTCATCGTTTCCTCGGAGCGGAAACGACAATAGAAGAAGCGTCCCAATATGTAGAGAAATTGCGCGAGCAGCATGTACTGGTTGACGTAAGCGAGCGCGAGGCACTGATCGTGAAGCAGATCGAGCAGCTTGCTGCGGATAAAGAATGGACGATTGCGGTTAAAGAAGATCTTCTGGAAGAGGTTCTGTTCCTCGTTGAGTACCCGACGGTTCTGTTTGGAACGTTCGATGAGTCTTTCTTGAATATTCCACAGGATGTGCTGATCACATCGATGCGCGAGCATCAGCGTTACTTCCCTGTGCTGAATGGTGAAGGACAATTGCTGCCGTTCTTCGTAACGGTGCGCAACGGTGATGCGAAAGGTCTCGACATCGTCGCGAAGGGTAATGAAAAGGTATTGCGCGCGCGTTTGTCGGATGCCAAATTTTTCTACGAGGAAGATCAGAAACTCCTTATTCAAGATTGCGTCAATAAGTTAGACAATATCGTGTTCCAAGAAGAGCTGGGTACACTCGGTGATAAGGTGCGCCGGATCGTTTCGATTAGCAGCCGTCTTGCCGACGCTGTTCAAGCGGATTCCGAAACAGCTGAGCAAGTGAAACGTGCGGCAGCGATCTGCAAGTTTGACCTCGTAACACAGATGGTATACGAGTTCCCAGAGCTGCAAGGCATGATGGGTGAAGATTATGCGTTGAAGCTTGGAGAGCATCCAACTGTCGCACGCGCGATCAACGAGCACTACAAGCCGCGCTTTGCCGGTGATCCAGCTCCGGAAACGACGGTTGGCGCATTAATAAGCATGGCTGACAAGCTTGATACCTTGTCCGGATGCTTTGCGATCGGCATCATTCCGACAGGCTCACAAGACCCTTACGCGCTGCGCCGTCAAGCTACGGGTATTGTACAGCTTCTGCTGGAGCGCAAGCTTCCGCTCACATTGAATCGTATGTTCGATATTGCGCTTGACGTCTTAGAACAATCTGGATTGTTGAAACGCGATCGCAGTGACATACGTAAAGACCTGTATGACTTTTTCGGCTTGCGCGTGAAAAATGTACTGTCCGAGCAAGTTCGCTATGATGTGGTAGACGCGGTAATGGCTGCAGGCTATAACGACGTGCCGGATACGATTAATCGCGGTGCGGCCTTGATGAGCGCAGTGCGTGATGAAGCATTTAAACCAGTTGTTGAAGCATTCAATCGTGTTTGTAATCTGGCTTCGAAGGCAGAAGATGCGGAAGTTGAAGATAAACTGTTTGAGCAAGCGGAAGAGGGCGCATTATATGCCAGCTGGCAAGAAGCGCATAAACAATATGAAGCTGCCGCAGATTCAACAGCCGCGCTTGCTGCACTGAGCAGCTTGCAGGAGCCCATTACAGCGTACTTTGATCATGTCATGGTAATGGCGAAGGATGAGTCCGTGAAGCGCAATCGCTTAGCGATGCTGAAGCACATTGCTGCCGATCTGAATCGATTCGCTGATTTTGCAAAGCTCGTATGGGCTTAAGCGAAGAGAATTTCTGCCGTTAACTATTCAGATAAACGGAAAGATGATGCCGCGGAATGTGACCGTCAAAGGTTGATGCCAGTCAACTTCGACACGTTCCGCGCTTTTTCTGATCGTAAGTGACAAGGTTTGATAATAAGCGAATGAAAACCTTTCATGTGATAGCAGGAATTTAAATGAAAACAGCGTATATAATATTAACGGTGTTTATACACTCTATATTTGATTGATCGCTGCAGAAGAAGCTGCTGCGCTATGAAAGAGGAATGATCGTTTATTAACAACGTTCGAGTTGTAGTGGATGCCGATGCATGTCCGGTTAAGAACGAGATCCTGCGTGTTGCAGAAGATGTTGGAGCAGATGTGCTGTTTGTCGCATCATACGCGGCATATGTCAAAGATGAGCAATCTTTGCCAGATCGAGTACAAACCGTGTACGTAGATCAAGGGTTTCAAGCAGCGGATATGTATATTGCAAATGCAGCGCGGTCAGGCGACGTAGTCGTGACGAACGATTATGGTTTGGCCGCGCTATGTCTGCCTCGCGGAGCAAAGGTGTTAAGCCCTCGCGGCTCACAATATTCAGCCGAGAACATGGATGAGCTGCTGACACAGCGCCATTTAGCTGGTAAAGCTCGCCGCTCCGGCCAGCGTACTAAGGGTCCGAAGGCGATGTCTCTTGATGATCGATTACATTTCCAACATAAACTGACAAAACTTTTGCGCTCGGAGCAGGAGAATGTTGCAACATAGCGAAATAGTATTACGTGCTCGGATGAAGGTGGTAAGGTTATGAACGGAAATGGACCAATACCTGATGTGTTTATTGATGAGGTGCTGAAGGCGAACGACATCGTCGATGTTGTCGGCAAGTATGTTCATCTTACGAAGCAAGGGAAATATTTAAAGGGGCTGTGCCCATTTCATTCTGAGAAGTCACCTTCCTTCACCGTGACGCCCGAGAAGCAGATCTATCATTGCTACGGCTGCAAAGCAAGCGGTAATGTTATTCATTTTGTTATGGGAATTGAAGGTTATTCGTTTCCAGAAGCGGTCAAACAATTAGCGGAACAGGCAAACTTGCCGTTTCAATTCGGTACGCATACACTGGAACGAAGTCCGAAGAGCATTGCCCGCGACCAACTCACTCAAGCGCATGAGCTGGCTGCCAAGCTGTATCAATATATATTGATGAATACAGTGCACGGCCAAGAGGCGCTTGCCTACTTGAGGGGACGGGGCATCCATGACAAGCTGATTGAACAATTTCAGATTGGATATGCGCCGCCGCAGTGGGACACGCTCGTTCAGCTGCTGTCTAAGCGGGACTTCCCGCTGCAGCTTATGGAACAAGGCGGGTTAATATCAGCCAAGCACCAGCAGGATGGGTATGTGGATCGGTTCCGTGATCGCGTTATGTTTCCGATCTGGGATCGCCATGGTAAGGTAGTCGGCTTTGGCGGACGAGTTATGGGAGATGGACAGCCTAAGTATTTGAACTCTCCAGAGACGATGCTGTTTAACAAGTCTAAGCTGCTTTACAATCTTCATCATGCAAGACCGCATATTAAGCGAACAGGCAAGATTGTGTTATTTGAAGGCTACGCGGATGTGATCCAAGCATGGGATGCGGAAGTTCACAATACGGCAGCTACGATGGGAACCGCGCTAACGCAAGAGCATGTGCTTCAATTGAAACGTTATACCGATCACGTCGTAGTATGCTACGACGGCGATGATGCCGGACAAGCTTCGACGTTGAAAGTGATACCTATGCTTGAAGAAGCAGGTTTGCACGTCTCAATAGCGATGCTTCCTGACAAGCTGGATCCAGATGATTTCATTAAATTGAACGGCGCTGAGCGGTTTAAGCACATTATTTCGGCTGCTGCTGTATCACCTGTTAAATTCCAGCTACTAACTCTTCGACGCAATCATATACTGCTAGAAGATGATGGGAAGCGGCGTTTCTTGGATGAGGCCATGCGTATCATTGCACCGATTTCGTCTCCTGCCGAGCGGGAGATGCACCTGAGGGAGCTCGCGCAGCAGCTTGAATTGTCGTTAGAGACATTGAAGCAGGAATGCTTCGATGTGCGTCAGAAACTGCAAAAAAAGCAGCCTGCGGGGGATAATCAAGACAATTGGTGGAATAATGTTAGGAATGATAAACCAAGCATTTCTCCGCCTGTGTTGAGACCTGCGTATGTGTATGCCGAACGCAGCTTACTAGCGCTTATGTTCCAGGACGCTCAAGTGGCTGTTTATGTAGAGCAGCATTTAGGTGAGAAATTTAATGTAGATGATCATGCGGCTATTGCCGCTTATCTATATGCATATTACGCGCAAGGGAAGGAACCTGACTTCAGTCGGTTTCTCGCGACACTTCACGATGATCGACTAGAGCAAACTGCTGCTTCGATATCGTTAGCAGAAGTCCCCCTGCGTTACGATACTGAACTGTTGGAAGATTACATCAATCAGATCAAGAAAGTACCGAAACAGCGCGAAATCGAATGCAAGAAAGAAGAAATGGTGCAAGCTGAGCGTGCCGGTGATGTTCTGCGTGCTGCACAGATTGCACAAGATATTATTGCCCTAGAGCTGCAACTGAAGCGTTAGCGGACGGATCGTCTAGGGAGGAGGGAGTCGGAATATGGCAAATGATCAACATACAGGACTAGAAGCTGAAGCTGCTCTTGACCTTGTAAAAGATCAGTTGATTGAAATTGGGAAGAAACGAGGAACTCTCAGCTACAAAGAGATTACTGAGAAATTATCGACTTTCGAACAAGATCCGGATCAAATGGACGAGTTCTACGAACAGCTGAACGACAACGGAATTGAGATCGTCAACGAGAATGAAGACGATATGGGAGGCCGAGCTAATCAAGATCGAGATCAGGAAGAGCAGGATGATTTCCGTTTTGATGATGACTTGTCGCTGCCACCTGGCATCAAGATTAATGACCCGGTTCGTATGTACTTGAAGGAAATTGGGCGTGTGCCGCTCTTGTCCGCTGAAGAGGAGATTGAACTTGCGAAGCGGATTATGAATGAAGATGAGGAAGCGAAGAAACGCTTGACTGAAGCAAACCTTCGACTCGTTGTCAGCATTGCTAAGCGCTATGTCGGACGCGGTATGCTCTTCTTGGATCTGATTCAAGAAGGCAACATGGGACTTATTAAAGCAGTTGAGAAGTTTGACCATAGCAAAGGCTTTAAGTTTAGTACTTATGCGACATGGTGGATTCGTCAGGCGATAACACGCGCGATCGCAGACCAAGCGCGTACGATTCGTATTCCGGTTCATATGGTAGAAACCATTAATAAATTGATTCGTGTATCCCGGCAGTTGCTGCAGGAGCTTGGACGTGAGCCAGCACCAGAAGAAATTGCGGCGGAGATGGAGCTTAGCGTAGAGAAGGTTCGGGAGATTATGAAGATTGCGCAAGAACCAGTATCTCTCGAAACACCGATCGGCGAAGAAGATGATTCCCATCTTGGCGATTTCATCGAGGATCAAGAAGCATTGGCTCCAGCGGACGCGGCAGCGTACGAATTGCTTAAGGAACAGCTTGAGGATGTTCTTGATACCCTTACGGAACGTGAGGAGAACGTGCTTCGATTACGCTTCGGCTTAGACGATGGACGTACTCGCACCTTGGAAGAGGTAGGCAAAGTGTTCGGCGTTACACGCGAACGGATTCGTCAGATCGAAGCGAAGGCGCTTCGCAAGCTGCGTCATCCTAGCCGCAGCAAACGCTTGAAAGACTTCCTTGAATAAATAAAGCTTCTGACAGGCCTTCTGTGCAGCATGTTCTGCGCGCAGCAAGGTCTGTTCTTCCTTTTGACGCATGTCTGAATCCTAGTTGATTCCAGTTGAATTACAATTAGATTCCGAATAGAGTGGCAGCATCATAAGGATTAGACATGAACTGAGGAATAAGAGGAATAATGAGTATAATGATAATCAGTTTGTACTATATGAGCTGCATATGAGGTATAAGGTGAATAATCGTTACTGCATGTATCAGAATTTCCTTATTTTGATTCTTTAATTGTGTTGTTGCGATTCATTTTACCGCTTTTGAAGCAGCAATGCAAATAATTGGACCATGAATCTTTATTGGATCAATGATGCATGATATGTTGTTTATCAAACGGATTGAGTTCGTTATGCCTTCCTCATCTAACGTGACATGCAATTATTTCGGAAACAGTAGGTGAAGTGCTAAGTGATAATTAAGCTATCAAGACGACTACAACAAATCGCTGATCTTGTGCCTAACGGCTGCCGGATGGCGGATATCGGCTCGGACCACGCGCTGCTGCCCGCGTATTTGGCGAAGTCAGGTCTTGTTACATATGCGGTAGCAGGTGAAGTGAACCGAGGACCTTATGAAGCTGCTGAGCGCCAAGTTCAAACTTATGCGCTTGAGAAGATCGTTCAGGTCAGATTGGGTGACGGACTTGCCGTAATAGAGCAAGGCGAGGTTGATTGCATAACGATTGCCGGAATGGGCGGCAGTCTGATGGTCTCGATCCTGAACGCCGCGCCTGAGAAGCTGACAGGCGTGACCAGACTCGTGCTGCAGCCGAATGTCGGAGAAGATCTTGTTCGTAGATGGCTGCGAGAACACGAGTGGCTGCTCGTGTATGAGACGATTCTGGAGGAAGACGGCAAGATCTACGAGGTGCTGGTCGCAGACCATATAGAAGCTGCTGCGGCGGCTGAAGCGTACGCTGCTATGTATAAGCCGCGTCATCTTGACTGCGGCATCATACTCGATGAGCAGTGGCTACTGCTGATGGGTCCGTTCTTGACTCAAGCGCCAGATGACGTATTCCTGCGGAAGTGGGAAGGCGAATTACAGAAGCAGGAAAAGATTATTCAGACGATGGCGAAGGCGGAAGCGGAAGAAGTGGAGGTACGCCGTCGTCAATTCGAGAAGCATAGAGCGACATTGGAGGGGATCTTAAGATGTTGGCAAAAGGAGCAACAATAATCCAATGGATGGAGCAGCTTGCGCCGAAGTCGCTGGCTGTGCCGGACGATCGGATTGGCTTGCAGTTAGGCACATTGCGCAAAGACCTTGAGCATGTATTAATCGCTCTGGATGTAACAGAAGAGGTTGTAGATGAGGCGATTCGGATCGGCGCGAAGCTGATTATAGCTCATCATGCGATCATTTTCCGTCCGTTGAAGGATCTGCAGACGGATACGCCTGCTGGGCGCTTGTACGAACGATTAATCAAACACGATATCGCAGTGTACATCAGCCACACGAATTATGACGTGGCAGAGGGCGGTATGAACGATCTAATGGCGAATGCTCTCGGGCTGAAGGATATTAAAGTGCTGGAGAAGCTCCATGAAGATCGCCTGCAGAAGCTGGTTGTTTATATTCCGATGTCCCATCTGGAGCAGGTTCGCACAGCGATTCTAGATATCGGAGCAGGCGCAATCGGCGATTACAGTCATTGCAGCTTTATCGGGGAAGGCACAGGCACGTTCAAGCCGCTGGAAGGCTCTAATCCGTATATCGGCGCAACAGGTAAGATGGAGGAGGTCGAAGAAGTTCGCTTCGAGACTATCGTTCCGCAGTCGATCAAGAGCCGAGTCATTCGGGCGATGCTGAAGGCGCATCCGTATGAGGAAGTCGCATACGACTTGTATCCGGTTGACAAGGAAGGTCAGACTTACGGCTTAGGACGCGTAGGCAAGCTTGAGCAGCCTCTAACACTGGGAGACATGGCGGAGCTGGTCAAGGAACGCTTCAACGTTCCCCGTGTGCGGGTTGTAGGTCCGCTGCACCGCGCCATTAATAAAGCAGCTGTGCTGGGCGGCTCGGGATCGCGATATGTGAAGCATGCGCTGTTCCATGGCGCTGATGTGCTCATTACGGGCGATATCGACTATCATACGGCGCATGATGCGCTCGCTGCGGGTCTGTGCATTATCGACCCTGGGCATAACGCGGAGAAGCTGATTAAGGCCGATGTTGCAGACCGGCTGCAGGCCGTTGCAGAGAAGCAAGGAACGAAGACTCGCTTTCATGCATCAGGCATCTCTACCGAAGTGTTTCAATTTATGTAAATGTTGAGTGTTGAGTTTATTCGTATAACCTAGTATACTTACGAATGTTGAAGGAAAGTTTGACAGACAATCGCTGGCGGCCTTCGAGCCGCGAGAGGAAAGTCCGGGCTCCATAAGGCAGGATGCTGGATAACGTCCAGTCAACGCAAGTTGAAGGATAGTGCCACAGAAATGGACCGCCGATGGCCGCTTTGCGGCACAGGTAAGGGTGGAACCGTGGTGTAAGAGACCACGAGGAACGCTGGTGACTTCGTTCCTGGTAAACCCCATCTGGAGCAAGACCTAATGAGACGCACGCCCCTTGAGGGCAACCTTCGCCTGAGGCGCGTCTGGGTTGGTCGCTGGAGCTCCGCAGTAATGCGGCGCGTAGATAGATGATTGTCACTTCGTAGTGGGAGGGTTGCACCCGTTTACCACGATCAGTACAGAACCCGGCTTATGGCAGACTTTCCAACGCTAGCAACATTATCATTGCATCAGCAATGGTCGAACAACGCATAACAGCCCCTATCGAGAGCGATCTCGACGGGGCTTTTTTGCATGCATTTTATATTTCACACAGCCTATTCAGCCTTGCGATTGAAGTCGAAAAAAGAATCTGGTCGGAGCCTCATGAACCTCTTCTCATTGGACTGCGCTTCCGTTCCCTGCTTGGCAAGATTCAAAGCTTGCTCAACATTGATCTGACCGAATCCATAATACATATCTTTGCCTGGTGTACCAAGATCCTGTACGCTTTGGCGCATAATGTCATACACTTCGGTGTTGTGAAGCGACGGGTTAACCGAGCGAATGAGCGCCGCTAATGCTGCTACATGAGGGCTCGCCATCGAAGTGCCGGACAGCGCCGCATACTGATTGCTCGGGTATGTGCTGGCAATATTCGTGCCGGGAGCGACGACATCGACATAGTCCCCATAATTGGAATACGATGCTTTAGATAGATCCTTATCTGTCGCAGAGACAGCGAACACTTGCGGGTATGCCGCTGGATAACCTGGCTGTGAGGTGTTGTCATTGCCAGTAGCAGCAACAATCACGACATCCTTGTCAAATGCATATTGAACTGCATCCTGCAGAAATGCGCTCTGTGCGTAGTTGCCTAAGCTCATGTTGATAACTTTAGCGCCATGGTCTGCGGCATAGATTATCCCTTCAGCGACGGCATAGGATGATCCTGCTCCCGTATTATCCAGTACTTTAATCGGCATGATGGGGCTGTACCATGTCATGCCAGCGATACCCTCGAGATTATTCACATGAGCGCCGATAGTTCCAGCAACATGTGTGCCGTGTCCGACATCGTCATTCGGAGGCTGTCCAGGATTGATTACATTAAAGCCTTTGAGCAGCTTGCCCTTAAGATCCTTATGGTTCACGTCGACGCCTGTATCGACGACTGCGATAATGACATCGTTATTGCCTTTCGATATATTCCAACCTGCGTTCGTCTTGATCAGCGGAAGCTCCCACTGATACGGCTTGTAGAGCACATCATTAGGATCAGAATCACCGGCTGCTCGAACAGTGTCTGAAGGTGGAGTCTGAGACTTTGGACTAATGGTAGGTGCATTAAGACTTGTTGGTGTTCCATCCGGACGCTTCTCGTCATTTGTCATATACAGATAGTGCGGTTCAATATATAACGGGTCGTACTGACTGAAGTATTGTTCGAGTCTGGCTGAGTCCAGCGACTTCGATCTGAAGACGTAAGTATATCCAGATTTGCGTACATCAGTACACTGAATATCATTCTTGATCTTATTCAAGTCAGCATCACTTAGAGGTTTACGAAAACGAACGACGACCTCAAACTTGTGATAGTGGCTCGTCCCTTGGTTATCTTCCCCATTCTTAACTTTAACGTCCTTCATGGTATTGCTATTCACAGATTCTACACGATATTTGTCTTCCCGCGGGTAAGGAACAAGCCGTAGATTACGCTGCTGGTGCGCTTCGACATTTTTAACGATATTTCCGTTAACGATCGCGATAATACCGCCGTTGATTCGGCTGTCTGGCCAAGTCAGCACCGCATGCCGCTTGCCATCTGCTACAATTTCAGGTGAACGGTAGGGCTGTTGCTGATCTAAATGAGCTTGAGCTGTCTTTAGATAGCCTTCAAGCTTCTTTCCAGACTCATTGTTCATATCATGAGCTATTTTCCCAGAAGAAACGGTTTGGTTATTCGCTTTATTGACCAGCTTCACATATTCAAAGTGTGGATGTTCCGCTACAAATTGCTTAAGTTTCTTTTCTAATTGCTTCCCATTGTCATATTGCCATGCCAGGACGGCTGACTTCATATCGTTCTCTGTATCGTGCGCAAAGATTTTCTGAGTCGTCAGTACATCCTGCTGCAGCACATGCTGCTTTGAATTACGTTCTTCTGAGACAGATTGGACTGTATTGTTCGTCGGTGGTTTGTTTGCGGTATTCCCGCAAGCGGTTAACATCGGATTTGCAACGATTCCAATGCAGAGCACGGTAATTCCAACGATCGTTCCTCCACGCATGTGTATCCCTCCATAATAACGCCGTTATTGCAATAACAAGCTCTAATAGGTATGTTGTGAAGCTCGAGTTATTTTATACAGCTTGATAATTGGGGGAAAACAATGGTTGTCAAGGTATACTTTTTCCACATGTTTTATGATAGGATGTATGTTATTAATGTAGCCACACCGCGTTACCGTTGAGTAAACGAATGGAATCGTTTAAGGGGGAGCCGTGCATGCCAGCAGTCAATGTTAAGCAGTTATGTGAAATGTCTAGAGAAAAATTAAGGTTTGCAATTGTGAAATTGGAATCATTCTTGAATGATTATTCGCTAACTAAGCTGGTTGGAGATCAGTCGGATGAAGAGACAGTTAGCTTCTATAAAGGGTTCCTAACAGATCTGCGTCATCTGCTTGTATTCTCCGAAGTGTGTGACGAGAAATTAGGGGTTGTTCTCCGCCGCGCTAACTTTGATACGAAACATGCAGAGCGCAGCTTATACGATGTATATCATAATTGTGTGAACGCTTTCTTCTATCCTAAGAATGAGTGCTATTCTGAAGACGGCCGCTATGCATACACGGGACAGGATGCGATTCGTTTTCGCAAGAAGCCTGTTGCGCAAGCTAGAAGCATTATCATCGAGATTACAAAAGTATACGAGGAACTTCGAGATGAGCTTGCTTATTATGAAAGTGAATACTTAACTCAGCACAAGATGCTGGGTCAGAGGTAACCATCAAGGGATGTACTATTCATGAAATATGAATAGGAGCATCCCTTATTTATTTCTGCCATCACTTGGTTGGAGTATAGTCGTCAGGTTGAGGACATCCTGATATCGGAGGTGATTACGGATGTCTGATAAACCAACTGTACGCTGCAGTGTGGCAAACTGTAACTTTTGGGGAGAAGGGAATTACTGTCAAGCCAATTCGATTCAGATTGAGATTGACCAGCACGCAACCAAAATAATGCGTGAAGAATTCGCTGGCGAACTTGGAAACCTGCACCAAGATGTAGCATCTACATCTTCTGTTACCTGCTGTCAAACTTTTGTGCCGAAAAAGTAACTCGCGGGGTGTTAACATCTATGTCACAGCCCAAATCACCTAATGGTCGACGGAATAAACGTCATCGCACTCGTCCAGAAGCTAATCGTCAGTATGAAATGGAAGCAGCTTATGAATTGACAGCGCCAGCGTCAACGTATCCTCGTACTGCGGAAGTGGAGAAGGAAGAGCAAGTAAAGCCTGTTTCTGGTTTAGCAATACTTGCTGTAGTATTTGCCATCGGATCGCTGTTTCTCGCTCCGATTATCATGGGCCCAACCAGCGCTGTACTTGGCGCTATGGTTTATGTCCAAGGAGATCGGGCGGCAGGCTTAGCAGCTATTGTGATAGGAGTTGCGGCGTTTACGATCCGATTGCTATCCGTTGTCATATGAGCGTATAGGATCAATCAGTTGTTTTATAATTGGTTATACTTAAGGAACAAGTGGGGGAGTACCGTATGACATGACGGTTCCCCTTCTTTGTTTGAAATAAAGAAATAAACGATAGCGATTTGCTAAGAAAACGTGTAGAATAAAAGGGTTATGACGTTGGCGAACAGGATCAACAATGGAGGCAAACAGCTTCCGCTGTTTTGATCTTTTTTTCAGTTAAAGGTCGTTCACGGCAGTTTGTTATGAGCGGCAGTAAGGGAAGGAGGATAATGGACCTCTTATGAATCATTCAACTATTTATGCGGATCACTGCGCTTCGACTCCGCTTCATCCAGACGTCATTCGAACGATGACTGAGGTAATGGAGCAGATCTATGCGAATCCCTCTTCAATCCATGAGATGGGTGGACAAGCGGAACAGCTTGTCAAGCGGGCGCGAGAAGTGGTTGGACGGGCTCTGGAAACCGAGCCGAACGATATATTGTTTACATCTGGAGCGACAGAGAGCAACAATCTTGCGATACTAGGCACGGTTAGAGCTGCCATGCAATCCGGGAAGAAAGTTCATGCTATCGTATCCCAGGTGGAACACGCATCAGTCAATGCCTGTTATGAGCAGCTGGAACGTGAAGGTGCTCAAGTGACCTTCATGCCGGTTGATGCGGACGGCAGAGTGCAGCCTGAGGCAGTAGCTCAAGCGATTCGCCCAGAGACAGTGCTGGTAAGTGTTATGCACGTCAATAACGAAACTGGATCGGTGCAGCCGATTGAACAATTGGGCGAGATTGTGAAGCAGCACCCGCGACTGACATTTCATGTGGACGGAGTGCAGGGGCTGGGCAAGCTTCCTGTTGACCTTCAGCGTTGGAACGTACACTTATATTCCTTGTCCGGTCATAAGATTGGCGGCCCAAAAGGTACAGGCGTGCTCGTACGACGCGGCAAAGCACCGATGCTGCCATTGATGTACGGCGGGTCGCAAGAGCAGGGGCTGCGCCCTGGTACACTAAATGTGCCGGGCATCGTTGCTCTGGCGAAATCGATACGTCTCGCAGTCGAAGGCCAAGTGGCTAATGCCAATAAGCTGGCTGGCATGCAGTCTCGATTGCTTGAGCATATTCAGGCGATTCCTTGTCTAGTCGTGAATAGTCCGACAGGTGAAATGTGCGCTCCGCATATCATCAACCTATCGTTTCCAGGAATGAAGCCGGAAGTCGTGGTACATGCATTGGAGAAGCTGGGAGTTGTTATTTCAACTCAATCCGCTTGTTCTTCCAAGCTGAATAAGCCAAGCCGAGTGCTGCTGGCTATGACGGGAGATGATCGAAGATCATCGAGCGGGCTTCGCATCAGCCTATCCCATACGATGGCTGAAGAGGATATGGATCGAATGGGCCAATCGCTTAAGCAGGTGATTCAGCAGCTGCAGCCGCTCGCTAAGTAGCAACTGCAGCTATTGAATAGTTATAAGTTTGTGCGACCGCGAAATAGGCGGCAATTATATGGCGACAAGGAATGTTATGGCTTGTAGAAAGGCAGGGTTAACCGTATTATGATCGAGTACGATATGATATTGCTTCGCTTTGGCGAGATTACGATCAAAGGCCGGAATCGGAACCGCTTTGAAAAAGCGGCATACCAGCATGTACAGGCGGTATTAAAGCCTTATGCGAAGGCGGAGATCATTCGCGAATACGGCAGATTGTACGTCAAGCTGAATGGGGAACCATATCAGGAGATGATCAATCTGCTGCGGCATGTGTTTGGCATCGTATCCGTAAGTCCAGTTAAACAGGCGCCGTCTGAAATGGAAGCCATTCTGGAAACGGCGATGCAGCTAGTGCAGGAATACGATCCGCAGCCGGGAACGACATTCAAGGTTACAGCGCGTCGGGCGTGGAAGAAGTTCCCGCACTCCTCGCAGGAGATGAATCATCTGGTAGGCGCTCCAATTCTTCGCCAATTCAGTCAACTAACTGTCAAGGTGAAGCATCCGCAGCTGAATCTTCGCGTTGAGATTCGAGAAGAGAGCACTTATCTTTACCATGAGGTTATTCCTGCTGCTGGCGGATTCCCGCTTGCATCGAATGGTAAAGGGATGCTGCTCTTATCCGGCGGAATTGACAGCCCGGTAGCAGGCTACCAAGCGCTGCGCAAAGGATTGGATGTTGAGGCGATCCACTTCCACAGCTATCCGTTCACAAGCGAGCGAGCACAGCAGAAGGTTATGGATCTGGCTCAGATCCTGGCGAATTACAGCGGGCGTATGCGCGTGCATATGGTGTCGTTTACCGAGATTCAGACACGGCTCCATCAAGCGGGACATGAGAATGTGCTCATCACCCTGATGCGACGAGCGATGCTAAGAATCTCTACCAAGCTGGCGGAGAAGCAGAAGGCGCTTGCGCTTGTAACCGGGGACAGCCTAGGTCAAGTGGCGAGTCAGACGCTTGGCAGTATGAATGCGATCGGGCGAGTAACCGACATTCCGCTGCTTCGTCCGCTTGTCACGATGGATAAGGAAGAAATTATCCGTATTGCTCAGGACATTGGAACGTTCGAGACTTCGATATTGCCATATGAAGATTGCTGCACTTTATTTGTGCCGAAATCACCATCGACGAATCCGAATATTCATGTACTCGAGCGAATCGAAGCATCTATACTTGAATTGGATGAAATGATTGAGGCAGCGGTGGCAGGCTCTGATACGATTACGCTGTACGCTGGCGGGCGAGCAGCTCTCGCTGCGGAGAAATCAACTGATACGAAGCATAATACGGAGTCAGAGCGAAATGCGGCGAGAGCGGACTTTGCTGCAGCTGCAGCTTCAGCTTCAACCAGTTCGTCCGAACCGACCGCGGCGAGCTCGGATACAGATGATAACGATTGGTTCTAAATAATTTGCTCGCTTAGCACAAAATGGTTCGTCATACCTCGCCCTTATGGAACATAAATCTGTTACATAAGGGGGGACGAGCTGTGGAATCGTTATGGTTACTGTTTGAAATTCTCGTTATTAATGTTGTCTTGAGCGGAGACAACGCTGTTGTCATTGCTATGTCAACGCAGCATTTATCGGGTAAGGCGCGCAAGCAAGCTGTATGGATTGGCGCTGGAGGGGCAATCATATTGCGTATTGTACTTACAGTAGCAGCCATGTGGCTGATGGCTATTCCCTTGCTCCAGGCAGCAGGCGGCATCATGCTGTTCGTCATCGCTGTACAATTGCTGGGAAACAGCGGCGCGCACCTTGGACGGCAAGAGACGAACTCATCGCTTCTCAATGCGATCAAGACGATTCTAATTGCAGATGTGGTCATGAGTTTGGACAACGTATTGGCGATTGCCGCTATTTCAAAGGGACATTTTCCTTATTTGGTGATCGGCATCGCATTAAGCATACCTATTATTTTATGGGGCAGCACGATTATTAGCGGATGGCTGCAGAAATATCCCCTGCTTATTTACGGCGGAGCTGCAATTCTCGGATACACATCAGGTGAAATGATTGCCGGTGACAGCAGGCTGATTCTATGGCTGCCGCGACTGTGGAGCTCCATTGATCATTTGCTTCCATGGTTGATGGCAGTTGTTGTACTCGTGCTCGGTTTCTGGCTCAAGCGCAACCCGAATGAACCTGAACCGAATCCGTAAGTCCTGATCCTGTATATAATCGGGCTGCTTCCTGCCAATGTTCGGATATCCGGGCTTGCAAGGAAGTTTTTTGTGTTGAAGGTAGTATTTTTATGTAATTTCATATAAACTAGTAAAGATAAAATGGGCGCGATAATCGTCGTACTATGTCCTTCATCTATTCCGCCCGCTATACGGATGTAAGAGGTGATTGTGTCATGTCCAAAAAAGAACCGATCATCGGTCTCGTTATTTTGGCAGCAGGTTTGTTCATTTTGTTAGGAAAATGGGGGTTTTTCGCATTCCTAGGCGGAACGATGTGGCCTCTGTTTGTATTCTTAGGCGGTATCCTGCTGTTCTTCCTGGTTAGAGCTCGGATACTGCCGCCTATCGCGTTCGTTCCTGCTGGCGCGTTATTAGTGTACGGTGTGCTGTTTATGATCAGCCATTGGATCAGTTGGGATTTGTTTGGCTATTTGTGGCCGTTTCTGCTGATCGGTTTATCGTTCGGTTTGTTTGGATACTGTCAACTTGATCCTTACGCGCCTCGCGGCGCTTGGCTATTAGCTATGGGGTTAGGCGCTTTGGGAGTCATTATGCTGATGTTGATGGTCTTTATCGGCATCGGTGTATATGTCATCGCAATTGTGCTTATCTTGATGGGCTTGGCATTAGTGTTCGGAGGTCGGTTTGGACTTTGGCGGAGATAGGGGATTATTTAATCCCAACCATTTTTTAGTCTTAGAAGTAGAAAGGGAAGATCACTAGTATGCATCAACGAGATAAAATTCGTAATATCGCAATTATTGCCCACGTCGACCATGGGAAAACAACCCTGGTAGACAAGCTGCTCCAACAATCTGGTACATTCCGTGAGAACGAAGCTGTTCAGGAGCGTGCGATGGACTCCAACGACCTGGAGCGTGAGCGCGGTATTACAATCCTGGCAAAAAATACGGCAATTGCGTATAAAGATCATTTCATTAACATTGTAGATACACCTGGACATGCTGACTTCGGCGGAGAAGTGGAACGAATCATGAAGATGGTTGACGGCGTTCTTCTCGTAGTTGACGCATTCGAAGGCTGTATGCCCCAAACGAAATTCGTTCTTCGCAAAGCGCTGGAAAGCAACCTTACACCTATTGTCGTCGTGAATAAGATTGACCGTCCAAATGCCCGTCCTTCGGAAGTTATTGATGAAGTGCTCGACCTGTTCATTGAGCTTGACGCGAATGATGAGCAGTTGGAATTCCCTGTAGTATATGCATCTGGCCTCAACGGAATCTCAGGTCTCGATCCGGAGCATCTAGGTGACAACATGCAGGCGCTGTATGAAACGATAATTGAGAAGATTCCCGCTCCAACTGAAGATCCGGAAGCGGCGCTGCAATTCCTCGTTACGTTACTGGACTATAATGAGTATCTTGGGCGAATTGCGATCGGCCGTATTAACCGCGGAACGATCAATCAAGGTCAGGTCGTAACGGTTATCGACCGTGAAGGCAAGAAGAAGCAAGCGCGCATCGAGAAGCTGTTCGGCTTCAAGGGCTTGAAGCGAATTGAGCAAGAACAAGCTGGCGCAGGCGACATTATTGCGATTGCCGGTATTAAGGATATTAACATCGGTGAAACAATTGCTGATCCGGCTAATCCGGAGGCACTGCCAGTTCTTCATATTGATGAGCCAACGCTGCAGATGACTTTCCTAGTCAACAACAGTCCATTTGCAGGCCGTGAAGGTAAATGGGTTACATCCCGCAAGCTTCGTGAACGTCTATTCAAAGAGCTGGAAACCGACGTTTCCTTGCGCGTTGACGAGACAGACAGCCCGGATGCATTCATCGTATCCGGACGTGGTGAGCTTCACTTGACGATTCTGATCGAGAATATGCGACGTGAAGGCTTCGAGCTACAGGTATCCAAGCCGGAAGTTATCATTAAGGTCATTGACGGTCAACGCATGGAGCCGATGGAAAACCTGCTCATTGATATTCCAGAGGATTGCATGGGTTCTGTTATGGAGAGCTTAGGTGCTCGCAAAGCGGAAATGAAGAACATGATTAACCATGGTAACGGACAAGTTCGCCTGGAATTCATCATTCCTGCGCGCGGCTTGATCGGATACCGCACTCAGTTCCTGACATTGACTCGCGGCTACGGTATCTTGAATCATGCGTTCGATCATTATGGACCTTATGCTGGCAGTCAAGTCGGCGG
Organism: Paenibacillus sp. EB106-04-04-XG159; assembly: GCF_058791835.1. Lineage (NCBI taxonomy): Bacteria > Bacillati > Bacillota > Bacilli > Caryophanales > Paenibacillaceae > Paenibacillus > Paenibacillus sp. EB106-04-04-XG159. The sequence continues at coordinate 249,936 of NZ_JBYTDY010000002.1, forward strand.
ACGTCACCAAGGCGTTCTTGTGTCTACAGAGACAGGCAAGACTACTCTGTACGGTATGATGTCTGTTGAAGACCGCGGTATTCTGTTCCTTCAGCCGGGTGCAGAGATCTACGAAGGTATGATCGTGGGAGAGCATACACGCGACAATGATATTGTCGTCAACATATGTAAGGAAAAAGCTCTTACCAACGTTCGTTCCGCGACGAAGGATGAGACGGTGCGCATGAAGACGCCGCGCTTGATGTCGATGGAACAAGCTCTGGAATATTTGAACGATGACGAATACTGTGAGATTACGCCGGAGTCGATTCGTCTTCGTAAGAAGGTTCTGAACAAGAGCGAACGCGAACGTGCGGAGAAGCAACGCAAATCTGCTGAATCGTAAATCGCTTCAGCATCCTGTTACAGTTTGCTAATAAGAATTCGTTTCAACACTGTCGGTAAGAATGGCATCAGGCATATAAACGGAGTGAATCGGCGGTAATTGGGCTAGTCATTAGCCTAATTCTTCACATGTGTATTCATCATTGCATAAGGAGTGCATGTATATGCAACAGTGGTTAGCCGATCACCCTTTGATCAGTTATGTGCTGATCTTTGCTATGGTGAGCTTCGTCTTTAACAAAGTGTTTCGTACGCAAAAGCTTCCGATCTTGAAGGATATCATCATTTACTTGATGATCGCACTGGGCTCCTTCATGCTGCTCGTTTTTCAGATCGACAAGCTGCCGATCGTACAGAGTCTTGGCGTCGCTATCGCTCTTATGTTCATGGTTCGAATTCGCTACTTTATCGAAGGTCGGCGAAAGAAGAAAAGAGCGAATAGCGCGCAGGACTAAGTATAGGATCAGGGAGGAGACACGATGAAACTTCGCGATGCGCTGTTTAATTGGTTGCAGATGGATGTAGTTGCTCGCCATCGACCCGAAGATGGAGCCGCCAAGGAAACTTTGGATTTTTTTGCAGCTATCTTGAAGGAAGATCATTCGCTTACCAACGTTGAGGCCGTTCTTACCGATGAAGATACATATACAATAACGTATCTGTCCGATGGTGAACTGTCCGAAGTCCGATTCGACCGAACTAACGCTGAGCAATTATGGCAGGATATTGAATCGAATCCGAAATATAACTAGTAAGCGAGGTCCGATATGAATTCTAAAACACCATTACCACCTCGGCATGGGCAGCGCAAGCGAACCTTTCAACCAAAACGCAAGATGGCGAAATGGTTGAAGGTTCTCTTGTCTGTTCTGCTGATCGTATTATTGGCAATCATCGCATATGCAGGTTATATACTGAAATACGGCTATGACAAATTAGATGATATATCAACGGTCCAGTCTACAGGCGATCAAACGAAGGATGTAACTCCTGCGCTCCAACCGAACAAGGAACCTTTCTCCTTCATTTTGCTAGGAATCGATTATCGACCCGAATTGCCAGGTAAACGCACTGACGTGATCATGGCTGGAGCCATACATCCCGATACGAAGGAAGCCGTGTTGGTTTCACTGCCGCGTGACACATACTTTGAGCTCCCTGGGTATCAAGGAGATAAGCTGAATCATTTCTATCCTAAGTTCTTTGAATTGCAGGAGCATGGTAAATTGGACAGCGCTTCGCCTGAAGATGAGATGAAAGTGATGTTAGGCGAATACCTGGACATGGAGTTTGACCATGTTGCTGTCCTTAACTTCCAAGGATTCGTCGATATTGTTGATGCGCTCGGCGGTGTAGAGGTAAATGTTGACCAGGACATGTGCTACCGCGATACTGCGGACGGTACGAACATCAATCTGAAAGCGGGCTTTCAGGAGCTGGACGGCCAGCAGGCGCTGGACTTCGTTCGCTATCGCAAATCGAATTGCAGTCCGATGACGAAGGGAACGACAGACGCTGACCGCAATGTTCGACAGAACGCTGTGCTTCATGAGATGGTAAGCAATTTGCAGTCACTGGGTACGGTTCCAAAGGTGACGAAGATGATTGATGCAGTGGCTGACAACTTTAAGCTCGATATGACGCCAGATCAGATGACCAGTTCCATCATGACGTATATGGATATTAATCCGAACGACATTCACTATATCTCCGTTGACGGAGAATGGAGAAGTCCGTATATTTACGTCGATGAGGCTAAGCTGGAAGAAGCGAAGCAGGCGCTGAAGAAGGTTATGAACGGCGAGTCGTTGAAATCGCCGGCGCAGGATAATACAGCGACGAATTCCGACGAAAATTCCGAGAGTGGAAACTGATGACTGTAGGCTAGTTCAAGTGGATGCAATATTTTCCTCATGGTATAATACAATAACATTAAGTCCTTGAACTGTTGAATCGCTGAACCGTCATAGGAGGTAAGAAGATGTCCGACTACAATGCTGCTCTGAACGAGGCTTTATTCACTCAACTGCAGACAGAAACATTTGTACTTCTGCACACTATTGACGCGGAAGCGGGAGGTCCTACAACGAGCGCCATTTCATGGGTCTATGCGAAGGATTCGAATACGATCCGATTTGCACTTGACATGCGCTCACGCCTTGTTGCGAACCTGAAGGCGGAACCGAAGACGTCTATTACTGTATTCGGCTTGAATACGGTGACGGCGATCTACGGTCGCAGTGAGCTCGTGATGGAACCGATTAGCGATGTGCCGTTAAAGCTTGCTTGCTTCGATATTCACATTGACCATGTACGCGATGCAATGTTTTATGGTGCGCGGCTGACTGGGCATCCGGAATATGAGAAAACTTATGATAAGCGTGCAGCCGACAAGCTGGACAGACAGGTGTTTGCTGCATTGAAGAAAGCCTAGCGGGTGATCCGCTAGGCTTTTCGTACTTATTGAGGCTTGTCTCTGTTCTGCTGACAGCTCAAATAAGGCACGTTGCTCACCAGATCGTTCCACGCTCTTCATCAAGGGATCGTAATTGCCTTTCATCATGAATAGGGATAAGAAGGTTCTCGGCTTTATGTATGATGAATTGTATCACTTCAAGCTACAGAACAAGTATGCGGCATAGCCACTACAGTACATGTGAGCGACGTTCAATACGATTAGCGTTAAGCGATTAGTTCACCCAAGATATGTCGCAGATCGAGTGCCATGAGCTGTGCTGCTCAAGCGGAGGGGAAGCTATGAATAAAATATTTGTATTGGATACAAATGTGCTTCTGCACGATCCGAACGCGCTGTTTGCCTTTGGTAACCATGAGGTCGTAATTCCTGCAGTTGTGCTTGAGGAAATCGATTCGAAGAAGCGGAATGCGGATGAGATCGGTCGCAACTCAAGAACAGTCTCAAGGTTATTAGACGGCTTGCGTGAGTTAGGGCATTTGCATAGCGGCGTCCCCTTACCAGACGGTGGAACTTTAATGGTGGAGTTGAATCATCGCAGCTTCGTCAAGGTTCAAGAAATGTTTGGTGAAATGTCGAATGATAACCGCATCTTAGCGGTTGCACTTAATTATATGCTTGAACAGGCTGAGCAAGAGAATCCAAAGTCAGTGGTACTGGTGAGCAAAGATGTGCTCGTACGTGTGAAAGCGGATGTGCTTGGACTGTTGACGGAGGATTATTTATCCGATCTGACGGTTCGCTCTGGCGATGAGCTGTACAGTGGTCATGTGACTACGTATGTGCACCCCGCAGTGATCGATGAGTTCTACACTTTTCGTTATTTGCAGATAAAGAATCTAGCTGTGAAAATGAAGTTCCACCCCAATGAGTTCGTCATTCTGCGCGATGAGATGGGAACGAGCAAATCAGCCCTGCTGAAGGTAAACGCAGAGATGGCTAAGCTTGAGCCATTATTTCTGAGCAATGATCCAGTGTGGGGGATTACAGCGCGCAATGCACAGCAGCGTATGGCGCTAGAATTGCTGCTGAATGATGATATTCCATTAGTTACTTTAGCGGGTAAAGCAGGTACGGGCAAGACGCTGCTCGCTCTTGCTGCCGGCTTGATGAAGGTAGAGGATGAGCGAAAGTATAAAAAGCTGCTTATCGCAAGGCCGGTTGTGCCGATGGGGAAGGATATCGGATATTTGCCTGGTGAGAAGGAAGAGAAGCTTCGTCCTTGGATGCAACCGATCTATGACAATCTGGAGTATTTGTTTGATACGAAGAAAGCGGGCGACATTGACAAGATTCTGCTTGGAATGGGCAGCATTCAGGTGGAAGCTCTTACTTATATTCGCGGACGTTCGATTCCGGGGCAGTTTATCATCATTGACGAGGCGCAAAACTTATCGAAGCATGAGGTCAAAACGATCGTGTCTCGTGTTGGAGAAGGCAGCAAGATTGTACTGATGGGGGACCCAGAGCAAATCGATCATCCGTATTTGGATTCTGCGAGCAATGGTCTCACTTATTTGATTGAACGCTTTAAGTCGGAGACTATAAGCGGTCATGTAACATTAGAGAAGGGCGAACGCTCGAAGCTGGCCCAACTTGCGGCGGATTTGCTGTAGCATTCATTAACGTGTAGCTGGAGGGCAGTATATTTCAAATGAATTAATGTCGCGAAGCTATAGAGAATATGTGTATCATATGGACTCCATTTCTCAAAGGTGCCTTGGTTAAGGCCCTTTTTTTGTTCGTTGTTAAGGTCGAAATCGTTATCTGTGTTCGTTTGGTTGTGGCCGCCTGATAGAGGTTGCTGCACGGGTGGAATCGGCTTCTAGTTGGCTGTCTTGAACATTCAGGAATCAACGAGGTAATGGATAATGGCTTATCTCACATTTTCACCAAACTCGATATATTGACTCAGCCTCGTTAGGTTTTTCATTTATATGAGTGTGCCTACGGTAAATAAGATAACGGGGAATTAGCCAGTTACAGAGCGAGAATCCAGGTCGTGAGACGAGATAACAGGTAAAAACCGTCTTACAGTAGCAAGACTGAGAGTCGGTGCGGCTTGGAAGGTGAGATAACGGGGAAATAGCCAGTTACAGAGCAAGAAACTACCTGTACAACCGCGATTGTAATCGCTATCATATAATGAGGTGCTAAGTGATCGAGTATCGAGTGTGATGTGTCAGGTCACTGAATCCCGTCTGTCTATATCTTAGCGCAGTGAAGTCGATTAGAAGAGATCTGTGTTAAGAGAAGGACAAGATTGGTATACAATGGTAATATAGGATTATCACTTCATACGCGGTACGGAAGGAGCATCTGATGCCAAGTACGAAAAATACACTCATTGCGGTCATCATGATTCTCATCTCATTGCTCTTAATCTCACAGTTCAGGAGTACGACATTGTTTACGAATACACCTGTGCTTAATGAGACTGAAGGTCCGACTCGTATGCCGGAGCTGGAGCATGCCTATGACAATAAGACTCTTCGAGTCGATGTTAACGTATCTCCGCTCGTATATACGAAGATGCGACGGCTATCTCAGATGTTTACAGAAGATTATGGAATCAAAGTGGAATTGAGGAATCTCAACAATCAACGGACGCAGTCTAGCTTGGCAGAGCAATTTAAGCTGCAGCAAAATGCGGATGTGCTGTTAGTGAATAGTGAAGATGTAAAGCCATTAGCGGTTCGAGGCTGGCTTCTGCCTAATGAACAGGCGATGAATGGCTTAGAAGCGGGACCGGATTGGATGACAGACTATACGCGCTGGAACGGCTTTACGTGGGCAGTACCCGCTTACATCGATCCCTATGTCCTCGTATGGAACGAGAAGGTATGGAAGGAGCATAGCGATCGTGCCAGCTTGCCTCAAACTTGGATTCAGTGGCAGGAACTGCTGGGTGGCGGTGCTTCTGACGTTAAGAGCGCGAATAACGAAGAAGGAATAGTAACGGCGCCTAAAGAAGAAGTTGTGCTTGGACAAGAAGGCGAGTTACCTGAAGAGAAGGCTCAATGGACTCCAGAAACATGGTTCGCCTGGTATGAGGACGATCCTTTTGCGCTGTTGTCCCTGTTGTGGCGTCTAGGCATCATCCTGCCGCAAGAGCAATACATAGAAGCTCCTCAGACGTTCTCCAATGTAACGAAGCCGAACGCGGAAAGGAAGGTAATACCGTGGCAGCAGATGTTTACGGCATGGTCGCCTTACCGTTCCGCATTTAAGCCGCTTGCGGAAGTGGAACGCAGCAAGCTGTGGGATGGATTGGAGCAGGGTGACATTATATTTGCGGTCGTACCTTACTCTGAGGCGATGTTGAACCTGAAAAGTTCACTCGTGATCGAGGAGCCGCAATCCATAACACCTCCTTACAGTCAGTGGGTGCGAAGCAGCAGCTATGTCATAGCCGCTAATACGGAGCTTGAGAGTGAAGCGATACGTTGGATCTCCTACATGCTGCAAAGCTCTATCCAATTGGACTTGATGGATGCAGTAGCACTTCTGCCAGCTAATCGGGAGGTGTATGAGCAGGCTTGGCCGCTCATGTCGTCTCGGGTGCCGTCTATATTTGTAAAAGGGCATGAGGGACTGCGGGAATTGCTGCTTCGTTCTAATGAGCTGAAAGTATGGTCAGGTCGTGTGCTTCAGTGGGTTAAAGAATATGCCGCAGAAGAGCAGGTTATTGACGAGTGGAATCAGCTGTGGCTTGAACCTGTATCGTAAATAGAAGCTTCCGCCTTCACCTATTCAGGGGAAGATGGAAGCTTCTATGTGATTACAACTTTACTTGGAGCTCTACAGTGAGCAAGCCCGGTTCTAGCTTTACTTCAGTCGCTTCGATAAATTTAACGAGCTGCTGAGGATAGAAGCTGAGATCGAATTGCTCAGCCATCTGATTGCGCGTCGCTTCAGAAAGCGTCAAACCGTTGAACTGCAGCTTGTCGATGTGGAAACGAATCGCGTGCTCAGGCTCGAATTCGAGCGTATACCGTCCTTCCACATATACCTGAATGCCGTCCCTTTTACCGACAGCCGCAATGCTGTCTTGCTTAAAGACGAACGCGAAGTCCTTAAACATCGGATCCTGTGACTGCAAAAATTGATTGAGTTCTTCATCCTTAATGGTTAATGTATAGTTTAAACCATTGGATACGAGGTTGCCGTTCTTCGTGATAAATTCTGGCAGCTTCTGCATCGCCTGCGCGATTGCACTGAAATAATGCTTGACTTCAAACAAACCGACGGATTGCCAATATGCGTTGAACTCCTGAATCAACTGGCGCATTGCCTCAGGATCGCTGCTGTTCGTGACACTATGATCGAGATCCTGTTCAAGTTTGACCAGGCGCTCACGTTGATCTAACAGCTGCTCTTTTACCTGAGTCAGTTCTTGTTCCAGCTGTTGCTGCTCCTTTCGCAGCTTCGAGATGCTGCGTACATTGTCGCTGTATGCGTCCAGTGTCCGCTTGTCGTTATCTAATAGAAAGATATAGTAGTCCATTAATCGAAACATATCCGACAAGCTGTCAGCTGATAACGCTGCTCTCAGAATTAGATCTTTCTCACCCATATAGTAGCTGCGCAGCGCCCTTCCGGTCATCTCCTGCTTCTCTTCCAGCTGTTCCTGCTGAACAGCAAGCTCAGCATCAAGCTGGGTTCGTTTCTTGGCTGCCGCATCAGCCCTAGCCGAGATTCGAGATATTTCAGCATCCAGCTCTTGAATGGACAAGCTCTGCTGCAGTAAGTTCTGAAGCTCTTCCGATTGTAAGCTGCTGTCCCACGGAATCGGCTGTAAGGGCTCAGCATATGAATCGGTTGGAATCAAAGCTGCTAGAAAGAGAATGACACAAATAAGAATAAAGGCGGCTGAGGTGCGTTTACTCTTGTTCATCGAGAACCCCCCCTGTTCCTTCGTAACACAATATCATCGTATGTCTGATGGAGTTAAGACATGACCAAGCTGTCAAAATGGTTATCTGCAGCGATGAGGATACTTTGCAGATATTGCCGCATATCTCGAGTGAAAGGATGAAATCTATGAGTTCAATCGAGCTTATGAATCGAATCAAGCAACAACTGTCGCATTTCCCTGACAATCTCATGCCATTTTCTAATTATATGTCAAATTGCTTATATGAGCCAGAGTTAGGATATTATCGTGCGGATCGTCTGAAGGTTGGTCGTGAGGGGGATTTTTATACGAGTGTGCAGATCGGTTCTATCATGTCCGAGATGATTGCGAACGACATTCATGAACGCTGTCGAGCAAGAGGCTGGCGGCTGTCTGAAATAACTGTCGTTGAGTGGGGGGCTGGCACAGGAAGGCTGGCTTCACAGCTGATTAGTCTATGGCGTACACAGGAGGAGGGTCCCTCCTGCTATGCAATGGTAGAGACGAGTCCCTATCATCGGGAGCAGGCGCGAGATCTGCTTCACTCAATGGGCATTGAGGTTGATGGCGGCGCGGTCGCGGCTTGGGAGGAACAAGACGTTCTCGACACAGCGGTTAATAGCGGGAAGCCGATATTTATCATCGCCAACGAGTTGCTGGATGCCTTGCCGGTCGAACGCGTGCGCCTTCAAGGGGATATGCTCGAGATGGCTTATGTCGGGTGGAATGAAGCTTCGAATTCGCCTGTTGAGGTGTGGAAGCCCGCGGAGGCGGAGGTCATTAACTGGATCGAGAAGCATCGAATTGAACTGCATGACGGTCAAATATATGATGCTCACATAGAAGGCGCAGCTTGGGTTATGAAAATGTGGTCAGCACTACAAGAGGTAGAGGGAGTATACATCGATTATGGAGATATAAGCGAGGAATTGACGGCTCCCTATCGAATGAATGGCACGTTGATGTGCTATTGTCGCCATAAGGCGCATGATAATCCCTATATAAACGTTGGAACACAGGATATCACATCCTTTGTGGACTTTGATGTGTATAAAGCCGCATTCATAGAGGCGGGCTGCACGGTTCAACCGCTCATTAGCCAGCAGCAGTATCTGCTGGACAATGGGCTTCTGAATGAGCTCCGCAATCACGATGCGCGCGATCCCTTTAGTGAAGCCGCGAAGCGTAATCGTGCCATTCGACAGTTGCTGTTGTCGGATCACATGAGTGAGAGATTCAAGGTGCTGCGACTTAGCAAATAAATAGACAAGGGGCTGTCGTCATTGTGACGGCAGCCCCTTATCCATATATGCGGCAGATTAATATGGGTTAGTCATCTCGAATACGGTCCAATACGAGAAACCGACGAAGCAGATAACCATATACGCCCAAAAGCTTAAGATGTATGTACGTTCAGACAGTTTAAGATAGCCCAGCAATACGAATACCGCCGTTTGCATGAAGAACAGTAATGCCATCTCAGTTAAGTCCCCGGCAAAGGCCATTAAACCAAATACCAGCGTCCAGAAGCCGAGTACGCGAAACATACGTGCCATGATTCATCCCCCTCTCGATACGGCCATCCATATTTTGCTAATGACATTATAAGCTCTATACGAATTGGTGTAAACTGTAAATGTGTCGAATCTAAGAACAATTTATGTATACGTTATCAGTTGTGACATAGGTCATGGATATTGTATTGCAAGAGGTACGTATGTTTCGTAGAAAAAGTGGATATACATTTTAGTATCCGATAGATTCTATGAACTCTACCATGAGCATAGGGATGGAGTAAGCGGTTTATTACCGAGAGTCATAATGATATGGATGTCGTTAGGAGGGCGCGTATGACAGCGATTAGACAAGATGCTTGGACTGCAGATGATGATTTGATTCTGGCGGAGGTAACACTCCGGCATATCCGTGAAGGTGGAACACAATTAGCTGCATTCGAAGAAGTAGGAGAGAAGATAGGACGGACCTCAGCTGCATGCGGGTTCCGTTGGAACAGCTGCGTTCGTAAGAAATATGAAGCCGCGATCCAATTGGCGAAAGCGCAGCGGCAGAAGCGGAATTATATGAAGAAGCAGCCCGTTGGAGCGCAAGTTGCATCTATAGCTCTAACTGAACAGGAAGACACTATCAAGATGGATGTATCAGAAGAATCCATTTCTATGGATATGGTGTTACGCTTCCTGCGGTCATGGAAGAACAACTTTCAAGACTTGGCTCGTCAGATCAAGCTGTTGGAGAAGGAACTCGATCAGAAGGATGAACAGCTATCTCGTTTACAAGCGGAGAATGATATTCTTTCGAAGCAAGTCAATGAGGTGCAGACGGATTATCGAACAGTAAACGATGATTATAAGGCTCTCATTCAGATTATGGACCGGGCTCGGCGCTTAGCGATCTTGACGGATGACGAGGATGAGAATAAAACGCGGTTTCGCATGGACGCGAACGGCAATTTGGAGAGAATTGAATAGCCAGTTCGAGAAGAAGCGTATTACGGAAGGACTATCTTTCTGTAAGGCGCTTTTTTTGTATGGAATTGGCTTGGTGTCGGATGAATTTGGATCAAGAATATGTTCTATATTGCGGATTATGTTACGCAATACCTAATAGCTGATATACAATAAGTTAAATGACAACGTTCGAGAGGTGAATGGTGAGATGATGGATATTGTAGGAGCTGGGGCGATGGGACTGCTGTTTGCATCGAAGATCTTAGGTGTATCAGAGTCGGTACGAATCTGGACGCGAACAGAGCAGCAGGCGCGGATGCTTCGGGAAGAAGGGTTGTTTATTGAGCTGCTCGATGGCAGTGTGCTGCACCATGATAAGGTTCATGCCTACCCACTGATTGAAGCGCCAGAACGCATACGGAAGTCCGACTTCAAAGTGGACAAGTTGGGGCTGTTTGTCAAGCAAACGCATTGGACGGGAGAGATGCTCGAGCTGCTCAAGCAGATGCCTGCGACAGCTCAGCGAACCGCAGTATGCTTTCAGAACGGAATTGGGCATGTCGAAAGATTAAGCGCAGTTATACCGCACAAGCAAGTGCTGACGGCTGTGACAACAGAAGCGGCCAAACGAGTCGCGCCTAATCGAATCTCTCATACAGGAAATGGGACGACCTGGATTGGAAGCGGAAAAGAGCTTACGGAGGATGGAATCCAGTCTATTGCAGAATGGAATAATCTGCTGAACGAGGCAGGAATTCTAACGTTTGTGTCGAACAACATCGAAGAGATGGTCTATCAGAAATTGCTTATCAACGCGGTTATTAACCCGCTGACAGCTATTCTTCGTATTCGCAATGGAGAGCTGTTAGCAGGTGATGAACGAGTACAGATTATGCGCGCGGTCTACGAGGAAGTCGAATGCATCTATGCGGCAATTGGCATTCAATTGCAGGAACAGCATTGGCAGTCGATTATACAAGTGTGCGAGAAGACCGCTGATAATACTTCTTCGATGCTGGCGGATGTGCTGCAGCAGCGACCGACGGAGATCGAAGCAATAACAGGCGAGCTGTTGAAACTAGCCGACCTGTATGGAGTAGATGTACCTGTACAGCGTTCACTCTATTTGCTTATAAGAGCTTTAAACCCGATTGAACACTCTTTTTAGGAAGGGAGCGGACTATAAGGGGATGTGGAGCTGGATAACGCATTCATTCGGTATATTAGCATTGCTGCCGTTTGTGCCGTTCGCAGCAGTATGGCTGTTGTCGTCATATCTAACGGGCAATAAGAAGACTAGTTTCAAGCTGGCCATGGATGTGACAACATTGTTCTTGATTGCATCCGTAGCAAGTTTGATTAAATTGTTGTTTCATTCTTCTTTAGGTATGTATGGAATTATTCTGATGATGCTGATCTTCGCTGGATTTGCTGGACGTGCGATGTATCGCAAGCATGGAAAGGTCAATCGCGCGAGGCTGTTTCGCGCCAGTTGGCGTATCTCGTTCTTTTTATTGAGTGTATCCTACGTATTTTTAGTGATCATGGGTGTAATCGTTTATACCGCTCAAGTATAGGAAATGGCTTTGACTAGCAAGAGCCGCATTGTGTACAATCAAGACATTAGAAGGAGGCGGCTTTATTATGTTATCATGGCCCACTTTAACGATTCCTACAGCCAATTTATGTTATAAGGATTACATAGATGGCACTAATCAGATTATTAGCAATCTATATGAGTATGACCCCATCTCGGACTGGGATGAACGACTTCGTTGGCTGCAAGAGTCGAAGTCTATTCGTGTTGACCGCACAGAGCTTGTGCGTATTCTAACTGCATATCAGGAACGTGTTAATCCCGATCCCGCCGCTACTGCCGCGGTTGGACGCCTGTTAGATCCTGACGCGCTTGTCGTAGTTGGGGGTCAGCAAGGCGGCCTATTTATGGGACCGCTGCTTATGATCTACAAAGCGATCTCCATCATCAATATGGCGCGTGAGGCCGAGAATAAGACTAACCGACCAGTAGTTCCCGTGTTCTGGATTGCTGGTGAAGATCATGATTTCGATGAGGTTAATCATACTTATGTGTTGACAAACGAGCCTGCATTGAATCGAATTCGCTTAGGTGCTGTCAGTGATAAGCGTTCGCCTATCAGTATGCTGCCGATTCCGCAAGAGGAGTGGGAGCGCGTGATAGAGGAACTGGATAAGGCTCTGCCTAATTCCGAGTTCAAGCCTGAGATGATAGAACGTTTGCGCGCAGCATCCCAGGATGCCGCAACACTAACGGATGCATGCGCTAAGCTGCTCGGACAATTGTTCGGCAAGCACGGCCTCATTCTGTTGGATTCAGCAATGCCTGAACTGCGAGCCATCGAGCGCCCAATGTTTGAGCTGCTGATCAAGCAGCAGGATGAGCTTGCGCTCGCAGTTAAGACGAGCGAAGCGAATGTATTAGCTGCGGGCTATCCGCTTCAAGCCGAGCATGCGGAGAACAGCGCGAACCTGTTCTTCGTCGAGGACGGAGAGCGTTTGCTGCTGCTGCGCGACGGCGACAGATACGCTGACCGCCATGGCAGGGTGAGCTTCACGCAAGCGGAGCTCCTCGACATGCTGGAGCAGCATCCTGAACGCTTCAGCAATAATGTGTTGACTCGTCCGCTGATGCAGGAGTTTCTATTTCCAGTTCTCGGCACAGTGCTTGGACCTGGCGAGATCGCGTACTGGGCGCAGACGAAGCAATCGTTCCGCGCGCTCGATATGCGGATGCCGATGCTGTGGCCGCGCATGAGCTTTACTTGTGTTGAGGGTACTTTGCAGAAGCTGCTTCATAAGTATGAAGTGACGGAAGAAGATATCTGCTTCCGTTATGATGAGAAGCGTGAAGCCTGGTTGTCCGAGCAGGATGAGATACAGCTTGATTCTCGGTTTGAGTCACTGCGAAAAGGTGTTGATGAGCAATATCGCGACCTGCTTGCCGTGCTGACAGAAGCTCTCCCTGCTGTTGCTAAGCTGGGTGACACGAATCATATGAAGGTGCTGGAGCAGATCGATTATTTGCACCAGCGCGCGAAGGATGCTCACACGAAGCAGCATGAAGCAGGAGTGCGTCAATGGGAACGGCTGAAGCTGACGCTATGGCCGCAGGACCGCCCGCAAGAGCGCGTGCTGAATCCGCTGATGTATGAATGCCGATATGGCAAGGAGTGGTTTGCGCCGCTGTTGGAGACGCCTGTTGTTTGGAAGGGCGAGCATCGCATCGTCTCTTTGTAAATACGAATTAAAATTGCATATGCCGCATGCTCGAAGAACTTGGATCTTATGTCTATGAATAAGCTACTTGGAGGGATCGTTAGATGTCGTCTACAGCAACTTCGATTAACAAAAGCATTATTCGTGACTTGAGTTTAGCTTCAGAGGGTCACTTAAAGATTGATTGGGTTCAAGCTCACATGCCGGTATTAAATCGTATCCGTGAGCAGTTCGAAGCGGAACAGCCGTTTAAAGGCTTGAAGGTAACGATCTCGCTCCACCTGGAAGCGAAGACTGCGTACCTTGCCAAGGTTGTGCAAGCCGGTGGAGCAGAAGTTACGATCACAGGCAGCAATCCGCTCTCCACTCAGGATGATGTGTGCGCGGCACTGGTAGAGGACGGTATCACCGTATATGCCAAGTATAATCCGGAGCCGGCGGAATACAAGGAGCTGCTGATCAAAGCGCTGGAAACGAAACCGGATCTCATCATCGACGATGGCGGAGATCTGATCTCCATCCTGCATTCCGAGCGTCCGGATCTTCGTGAACGGATTCGCGGCGGAGCGGAGGAAACGACAACTGGCATTCTGCGCTTGAAAGCGATGGAGAAGGAAGGCAAGCTAGAGTTTCCGATGGTGGCTGTTAACGATGCATATTGCAAATATTTGTTCGATAACCGCTATGGCACTGGCCAGTCTGTATGGGATGGGATCAACCGAACGACTAATCTCGTTGTGGCAGGCAAGACCGTCGTTGTTGTCGGCTACGGCTGGTGCGGCAAAGGTGTAGCTATGCGTGCAAAAGGACTCGGCGCTCATGTTGTCGTAACCGAGATCGATGCGATCAGAGCAGTGGAAGCCTATATGGATGGCTTCACGGTGCTTGCGATGAGCGAAGCGGCTAAGGTAGGCGACATCTTCGTGACGGTAACAGGCAATAAAGACGTGATTCGCGGCGAACACTACGATGTGATGAAGAACGGCGCCATATTGGCTAATGCGGGTCATTTTGACGTAGAAGTTAACAAGCCGGAGCTTGCAGCACGTTCAACGAGCATTCGTACGGTAAGACGAAACATTGAAGAGTATCGCTTGACAGACGGCAGGAGCCTATATTTACTGGCAGAAGGACGACTAGTTAACTTAGCGGCAGGAGATGGTCATCCAGCGGAAATTATGGATATGACCTTTGCTCTGCAGGCGATGGCGTTGAAATATGTAAATGAACGTTATGAACAGCTTGGCAAGGAAGTAATCAATGTTCCTTATGAGCTGGATGAGCAGGTAGCGCGCTTTAAGCTGGAGTCGATTGGTGTTTCGATCGATGCTTTAAGTGAAGAGCAGCAACGCTATCTATCGAGCTGGCAGGAGCATTAATCTAATAAATAATTGGTGTAAGGCATCGGTATGCAGCAACATATCGATGCCTTTTTGCGTTGAGAAAATATGGAATCCGATGCAGTCTGATTCTGAACTAGATTAGGGGGTTGTTGCGATGCATTTGACAGAGAGAGAAGAGCGAAGCAAGATCAATCATCCAAGAGCAGGCAGACATCATGTATGGTTTAAGATCGTATGTCCGCTAATTCTTATCACGGTGCTATTGAGCGGCTGCGGCGCTGGGAGCAGCAGTGAGAAGGCAGCTAACAGCGACTCAGGTGCTCAGAACACAGCGGCGATGCCGCCTCGTTCGGAAGAAGCAAAAGCTGAAATGCAAAGCGAGATGGAAATGAGCGATCAGAATGGAAATGCGATCGGGCAGACTGCTGGCGGCGGCATAGCAGAAGCTCCGACGCAGATGAATCGCAAGCTCATCTATAAGGCGAATCTGGTTATGGAAGTTAAAGCCTATGAAGAAGCGAAGCAGCGAATTAACGACATCGTGCATCTGGCCGGCGGCTACACGCTGCAATATAATGATCAAGTATCGGAATACGAACGAGGAGGCACATTTGTATTCAAAGTACCTTCCTCAGGCTTTCAATCGGTGCTGGATCAGATCAACAAGCTGGAGCATCTGCGCTTCGAGCGAAGCTATTCGGCTAATGATGTGACCGAAGAATATGTAGATCTGGAATCGCGTCTGAAAGCGCGTCGTGTGAATGAATCTCGATTGCTCTCGTACATGGAGAAAGCGACTACTACGGAGGATCTTCTAGAGTTGTCCAATCAATTAGCTGCAGAGCAGGAGGTTATTGAGCAGATTGTCGGCCGTATGAGGTATCTGGATAACAACGTCGAGATGTCAACGATCGAATTAAGGATGTACGAGACCGTTAAAGCAGCGAAGCAAGATATATTGACAGCAACGTTCGGCGAGAAGATCAGCAGTACGTTGAAAGACAGTCTTGACGGGCTATTGGCGGTCGTCCAAGGGGTAATCCTTATCATTGTGGCACTTGCACCTTTCCTAATCGTCATCCTGCTGCTAGCCATCCCAGTCTGGCTCATCATTCGCAGGAATAGACATAACCGGCAAGGCGCTAAGACCAACCGACATCAAGCCTTTAACTTAGAAGCTTTGAAGCGAAATGAACAGGAGTCCCAACAAACTGTAACAGAGCAACGAACGGATCGTGACGATGAGCATAAAGGCACGGAACAATAAATAAATATGCATTTTCGAAAAATCCTGCTTGCATAGCAGGATTTTTTGTTGTAGTGGCGAATATGTTATGCATTGTGGTGGAAAGTGGGGACTTGTGGTGGAATAATAGAGGGGAGTGGTGGAGAATGTTCATGGGCGAATATCAACATAGCATCGATGACAAAGGTCGCTTAATCATTCCCGCTAAGCTTCGCGACAGTCTTGGCACCACTTTCGTCATTACAAGAGGACTAGATCAGTGTTTGTTCGTTTATCCTATGGATCAATGGGAGAAGCTTGAACAGAAGCTGCAGGCTTTGCCGCTGATGAAAGCAGATGCCCGCGCATTCACCCGGTTTTTCTTCTCTGGGGCATCAGAATGCGAGTGGGATAAGCAAGGTAGAATAAACATTCCGAATCATCTGCGTGAGTACGCCAAGCTTGAGAAAGAATGCATGGTTGTAGGGGTACAGAGCCGTGTGGAAGTTTGGAGCAAGGATGCTTGGGAACAATATATGAATCAGTCAGCTGCATCGTTTAACGACATTGCCGAGACATTGGTTGATTTTGATTTCTAGCATTTAACGCTTAACGCCGCAAGCTGGCAGACAACTGAGAAAGATACAGAGGATTTGGGAGGAATTGCATTTGTTTCATCACATTACAGTATTAAAAGAGCAATCCGTCGACGGTTTAGCCGTACGACCTGATGGCATATATGTGGATTGTACATTAGGCGGAGCGGGACATAGTGAATTAATCGCGTCTAAACTGTCTCCTGCCGGGCGATTAATCGGCCTTGATCAAGATGACTGGGCGCATGACAATGCGAAGAAGCGCCTAGCGCCATATTTAGATCGTGTGACATTAGTGCGTACTAATTTTCGTCATCTGGAACAGGCTTTATTAGAAGCTGGAGTTCCTACTGTTGATGGTGTGCCGCAAGTTGACGGCATCTTGTTCGATCTGGGTGTATCCTCACCGCAGCTTGATGAAGGGGAGCGAGGCTTCAGCTATAATCATGACGCTCCGCTCGACATGAGAATGGATCAGACAGGTATGCTGACTGCGCATGATATCGTCAATGAATGGTCAGAGGCGGAAATTTCAAAGATATTGTTTGAATATGGGGAAGAGAAATTTGCTAAGCGAATTGCTCGTGTTATCGTTGAAGAACGCAAGCTGGCGCCAATTGAATCGACAGGTCAACTGGCTGAATTGGTGAAGAAGGGGATTCCCGCAGCTGCCAGACGAACTGGCGGACATCCCGCGAAACGAAGCTTTCAAGCACTGCGTATTGCGGTCAATGACGAGTTGGGTTCGTTTGAAGATGCGCTTCATGAAGCGGTGCGGTGTTTGAGCCCTGGCGGCAGAGTCGCTGTGATCACATTTCACTCCTTAGAGGATCGTATCTGCAAGCAAACCTTTAAATCGTATGTCGGAGCCTGCACTTGCCCTCCTGATTTCCCGATATGTACTTGTGATCATCAAGGGACGTTGGAGTTGGTTAACCGCAAGCCGATCTTGCCAAGCAAAGAGGAATTGGAACAAAACTCTCGGTCACGTTCTGCGAAATTGCGAATTGCTGAGAAAGTTGACTGGAAGGAGAACTGAAGATGGCGTATGTAAGAGGCAATCTGGCCGTTCAACCGAAACGGCAGCCCCAGAGAGAGGAACGATATCGCGAGACGGCCAAAACGGTCGTCCGTAAGTCGAATCTGTCTGGGAGAGAGAAAGTGTTATATCTGATGACGATCATATTCTGTGTGGCGGTTGCGATTGTCATTATCGGAAGATATACGGAAATCTATAATACGAATCGGAATGTTCAGCAAGTGATGCGAGATACAGAGGCGCTCAAGAAAGAAGCGGGAGTGCTGGAAGCAACCAAGGAAAAGAAGCTGGATTGGGATCGTATCGCTGATATCGCGGCACAGAACGGTTTGGTATATTCGGAAGAGCCTAATGACATTAAAGTGCAACAAGACACTGGAAATTGATTAGGGTATAGCGATGGTAAAACGAATTAAGAAGCGAACATTGTTTATTGGCGGACTATTTATTCTATTTTTTGTAATTATCATAAGCAGGTTGTTCTGGTATCAGGTTATTAACCAGGACTTCTGGATGGAGAAAGCGGAGGCGTCCTGGTCTGCTAAGCAGGAGCTGCCAGCCAAGCGGGGAACGATCTATGATCATACAGGCGAAGTGCTGGCAATGGATGCTCCAGCCTATAACGTGACAGTGAATCCTAAGGCGATCCAGGAGCTACGGAAGAATCCGAAGCTGGTCGAACAGCATATTGATGTTGAGACCTTGATTGTCGATGAGCTGAACAAAGTGTTGGGAAAGCCGAAGGATCAGCTGTACGAGCTAGTGCGCAAGAAGCGCGAGGATACAGGCGAATACCATATTTATCGTGAAGTCAGACCAGAAGGCTGGAGAATTGATCAGGAAGCTTATGATGAGCTGAGTTCGTTTACTACAGAGCTGAAGAAGCAGCTTAAAGTAACGGACATCGGCTTAAATTTGATTGAAGACAAGAAGCGCTACTACCCGAAGGGTGATCTAGCTGCGCATGTTCTTGGATACATAGATAAAGAGGATAAGCCTGTCGGCGGAATCGAGAGTCAATTCGACAGCCAGCTGACTGGGACTGATGGTACTCTATATTATGAAAAGGATCGGCAAGGGACGAAACTTCCTACTGCTGAAGAAGTATATACACCTGTCAAGGATGGCAAGAACATCTATCTGACCATTGATCGAACGATTCAGCAGTATATCCAAGAAGCGATGCAGGAAGTACAGAACAAGTATAATCCGTACAGCATGACGGTTATTGCTGCAGATCCAATGACGGGTGATATATTAGGGATGGCGAATACGCCAACATATGATCCTAATGAGTATTGGAACTACGACATCCGCAATTTTTATAACCATGCGATCATGTCAAGATACGAGCCAGGCTCAACCTTTAAGATTGTTACGCTGGCTGCCGCTGTACAAGAAGGACTGTTTGATCCCAATGAGACGTTCCAATCAGGAAGCATCGTTGCCGGTGGACGCCGTATCCATGACCATAATAGGGTCGGCTGGGGAGAGATTACTTATCTTGAAGGCTTGAAGCGCTCAAGTAACGTAGCTTTTGTCAAGCTCGGGTTCGAGAAGCTGCAGGAGGAAAAATTCAAGGAGTATATTGACAGCTTTGGATTCGGGGAGAAGACGGGTATAGAGCTGCCTGGCGAGAACGCAGGAAAAATCAATTTTCAATATCCCGCTGACGTGGCTGCAGCATCATATGGGCATGGTCAAACCGTCGTAACGCCTATTCAGCAGATTATGGCAATATCCGCTATTGCGAATGGCGGAACGTTAATGAAGCCCAACATTGTAGACAAGATTGAAGATCCGTTTTCTGGCGAGGTAACGGAGCGTGAGCCGGAAGCGGTCCGCACTGTGATCGATAAGGAGTCGGCTAAGCAGGTGGGCGAGTACTTAGAGCAAGTTGTATCTGACCAAGAAATTGGTACTGGTAAAGCAGCGTACATTGATGGGTATCGTGTAGCGGGTAAGACAGGTACAGCATTGAAGGTTATTGACGGTGAATACGACAGTACTAGAGCGGTTGTTTCCTTTATCGGTTATGCACCAGTCAATGACCCTAAGATTGCACTGATCGTCGTCGTGGATGACCCTCAGGATTTCTATGGCGGCGGAGGCTTCGTAGCTGCTCCGATGTTCAAGGATATTGTAAGCAAGTCCCTGCGCTATATGGATGTGCCTACTACGCAAGAGACGAACAACGAAAAGGGCTCATCCGGTACTAGCAAAGGCTCCAGTACTAGAAAAGCTCCGAATGTTCAAGGTCTAACTCCAGTCGAGGCGAAGCAGAAGCTTGCCGAGCAAGGCATCGTGTTTGAAACGGTTGGTGCAGGTACGAAGGTGAAGCAGCAATATCCAGAGCCTGGTACTGACCTCGCCGCAGGCCAGCGTATCTACCTTCTGACAGATGATCCGAAGAAGCTGCCGCTTCCTAATCTGACGGGCAAATCCTTAAGAGATGTGATGGAGATATGCTCCCTGCTTGAATGGGAGGTTAAAGTAGAAGGTGAAGGCTATGTTGTTGGCTATGATATATCCACGAAAAACAATAAACGGGTTGTACACGTCAAACTAGCGCCCAAGTCACCATAGCTTGTTCTAACCCCAGTTTGTCCCGAATAGGTTGGTTATGAACCATTGTTGGACAAAGGGGGGGGATAGGCGTGAAGGTGTCAGGTATGACAATCCGCAAACGTCTTCTGATCGGATTTGCCTTGATGGCAATCGGATTTATCGCGATTATAATAAGACTAGGCTATGTGCAGTTATGGGAAGGCGCTGAGATAAGCCGGCAAGCAGAGGAATTGTGGCGTCGCGACGTTCCAGTCACTGCGAAGCGCGGAGAGATTCTAGATCGTAACGGAGAGCAGTTAGCATATAACGTCAGCTCTCCTACGGTCATTGCGGTACCAGCACAAGTGAAGGATGCGGAGCAGACGGCGCAACAGTTGGCTCCGCTTCTTGGTATGTCTGTGGACAAGGTTCACAGTGAGATTACGAAGCGTACGTTGTTCGTCATTTTGAAGCCGGGCGGCCGCAAGATAACGATAGAATTGGCGGAGAAGATCCGCGAGCTCAACTTGGCTGGAATCGTGGTGACTGAGGACAACAAGCGTTTCTACCCTTATAAGGACCTGGCGGCCCACATTCTAGGCTTCACTGGTATTGAGAATCAAGGGCTCACAGGTATAGAGAAGCGCTATGATTCGGCCCTTACAGGCATCAGGGGGAGCGTATCATTTTTAGCCGACGCGAAGGGCAGGCAGATGCCGAATTCGACCGAAAAGTATACTCAACCAAGAGATGGGTTAAATTTACAATTGACGATTGACAAAGACATACAGACAATTATGGAGCGGGAGTTAGATCAAGCGATGATCGATCTGAACCCGAAGCATATCATTTCGATCGCGATGGATCCGAATTCGGGAGAAATATTAGCCATGGCCAGCCGCCCGAATTACAGCCCTGAGAATTATCGTGATTATCCTTCAGAAGTGTATAATCGTAATTTGCCAATCTGGATGACGTATGAACCCGGTTCGACCTTTAAGATCATTACGCTTGCTGCCGCGCTTGAAGAAGGCAAGGTGAACCTGCAGAATGAATATTTCTTCGATCCCGGCAGAATCGAGGTTGGCGGTGCGAAGCTGCGCTGCTGGAAGAAAGGCGGACATGGAAGTCAAACCTTCTTGGAAGTAGTAGAGAACTCATGCAACCCGGGCTTTGTCACTCTAGGCAATCGGCTCGGCAAAGAAACGCTGTTCAAGTACATTCGCGATTTTGGGTTCGGTACGAAAACCGGAATTGACATGAGCGGCGAGGAAAATGGTATTCTATTCAAGTTGAACCGAGTTGGTCCAGTAGAGCTTGCTACTACAGCTTTCGGACAAGGGGTATCGGTGACGCCTATCCAGCAGATAGCCGCAGTTGCGGCCGCCGTAAACGGAGGCAAGTTGTATCAGCCTCATGTGGCGAAATCGTTCATTCATCCTGAGACTGGTCTGGTAGTTGACCAGATTGAGCCGAAAATGGTTAGACAAGTGATCTCGCCTGAAACGTCGAAGCAAGTACGTGACGCGCTGGAGCATGTTGTTGCACAAGGCACAGGTAAAAATGCATTTATCGATGGCTACCGCGTCGGCGGAAAGACAGGTACAGCGCAAAAGGTCATTAACGGCAGATACTCGCCGAATGAGCATATTGTGTCATTTATCGGATTCGCGCCGGCGGATGATCCGAAGATCGTGATCTATACAGCGGTAGACGATCCGCAAGGCATTCAATTCGGCGGTCTGATTGCCGCTCCGATCGTGAAGCGGATTATGGAGGATTCACTTCAAGTCATGGGTGTCGAGCCTAGACAGAAGCAGGTGCCGCGTGAATACCGCTATGACGAAGTGCCGCTTGTTACAGTGCCCAATCTTGTTGGGAAGAAGACATCTGATTTATTCGAAGATTTAAACAGCAATTTTCAGTTATCTGCATCGGGTGCGGGTGCTACTGTCATTCATCAAGCACCGAAGCCGGGTACCCGTGTGGAGCGTGGGACGACCATTCGAATTTATATGGGACCCGAGAAGGAGGAATAAGGGAAATGAAATCATTTAGTTTGTCAGAAGCAACTTCCCGATTGTTAACAGCGTCTGTTATTGGGGAGTCTTTCACAGAATATACAGGAATCGCAGCGGACTCACGGCGCGTTCAGCCGGGTGACCTATTCTTCTGCATATCAGGAACTGCGGATGATGGCCATCGATATGCGCCTCAAGCTGTAGCTTCTGGCGCGGCGGCGCTTGTTGTTGAGCGTCCGCTTGATCTCGACATTCCACAGTTGCTAGTAAAGGATGCGCGATATGCGCTTGCGGTATTGTCGAACGCTTATTACAACAATCCTAGCGAAGAGCTTCGATTGATTGGTGTCACTGGCACGAACGGGAAGACGACAACTACTTTCTTAATTGAGAAAATATTGATGGATGCGGGACTTGAATCCGGTGTGATCGGCACGATTGAAATGAGATATGCCGGCGAGACTCATCCGATGTCAGGCACAACCCCAAGCGCCTATGAATTGCAGCGTTCACTTCGCGATATGGCTGATAAGGGCGTCAAAGCGTGCGCGATGGAAGTATCCTCACATGCGCTGCATCAAGGCCGTGTACAGGGCTGCCGTTTCCGTACAGCGATCTTTACGAATCTAACCCAGGATCACCTGGATTATCACGGTACGATGGATGCTTATCGTGAAGCGAAAGGTTTGTTCTTCTCCCGTTTAGGCAATACCTTTTCTGAGAAGGAGCATGAGCGCTCCTACGCTGTGCTGAATGCGGACGATGAGGCAAGTGCCTACTTCAAATCATTAACTTCCGCAGAAACGATCATGTACGGCATGCATGAAGACGCTGATGTGCGCGCGAGCGACATCCGTATTACATCCAAGGGAACTAGCTTCCACGTGGATACATTCCGCGGGTCACAGCACGTCGAGCTGCGCATGGTTGGCAAGTTCAACGTGTATAATGCGCTGGCAGCGATATCAGCCGGTTTGATTGAAGGAATTGAACTGTCTGCCATCGTAGCCAGCTTGGAATCTGTTCCCGGCGTAGCAGGCAGAGTGGAAGCTGTCGACGCAGGGCAGCCATTTTCTGTTATAGTTGACTATGCACACACGCCGGATGGATTGGATAACGTTCTCTCGACCGTAAAGGAGTTCGCTGAAGGGCGCGTATTGTGTGTATTTGGCTGCGGTGGAGACCGCGATCGCAAGAAGCGTCCTATTATGGGTCAGATCGCTGCGAAGTACGCTGACTATGTGCTGGTCACATCAGATAATCCGCGCACGGAGGATCCGAACCTGATCCTGGTCGATATCGAAGCTGGTCTGAAAGCGGACGGTGTATCCCTAGATCGCTATGAAATGATTGCGGATCGTCGCGAAGCCATTACGAAAGCTATTGAAATGGCAAGCCCTCACGATGTAGTATTGATTGCGGGGAAAGGGCATGAAACGTATCAGATCGTTGGCAAAGATATATTAAACTTCGACGACCGCGTAGTCGCCGAGGAAGCGATAAGGGGATTGAAGCAGTGATTGAAGCAAATCTACAATGGATAGCGTCGGTGACCGGCGGCTCCTTGCAGCAAGCAGAAGACAATGACATCCTTGTGAAAGGAGTCTGCAGGGATTCGCGCAGCATCATGCCGGGAAGCTTGTACGTACCGCTATGCGGTGAACGTTTTGACGGTCATGACTACGTCGAACAAGCTATACAGGATGGAGCAACGGCAGCCCTCTGGCAAGCGGATAAACCTTTGCCTGAAGCTCGGCTGCCATTAGTGATCGTACCGAACACGCTGAAGGCATTGCAGGATCTGGCGCAAGCGCATTTAACTCATCGTCAGGTAAAGGTCGTGGCGGTAACTGGCAGCAACGGCAAGACGACGACGAAGGATCTGATCGCCTCTGTGCTGGGGCAGGCATTCGTCGTTCACAAGACGGACGGCAACTACAACAATCATATTGGTCTGCCGCTTACGGTGTTGAGCATGCCGGCTGAGTCGAATCTGATCGTTCTGGAAATGGGAATGAGCGGACGCGGTGAGATTCACGAATTGTCGATGATTGCGAAGCCGGATATAGCGGTGATCACGAATGCAGGCGAAGCTCACCTGTTGCAGCTCGGTTCAAAAGAAGAGATCGCCCGAGCTAAGATGGAGATTATATCTGGCTTGAAGGATGGCGGCGTACTGATCAGCGAAGGCGATAATCCATTGCTGCGTCAAGCATTCCACGAGCAAGAAACGGTAAAGCCTGCTCATATGGAGATCATTACATTTGGCATGGATAATTCCAATGACTATAAACCAGACGGCATCATGCAGCTTGAGGATGGAATGTCTTTCTCGATCTCTTCACCTATGCTGGGCACAAGCATGTTCACGATTCCGCTTCTAGGTCAACACAATGTGATGAATGCGCTGGCCGCTATTGCGGTTGGTCGTCTGCTGCGAGTGCCGGAACCGATGATTGCGGCAGGACTGCGCGAAGCCAGCATCACGGGGAGCCGATCTGAGAAGATCGTGACAGACGAGGGCTGGACGCTGCTGAATGATACGTATAATGCAAGTCCGTCTGCGATGAAAGCAGCGTTAACGGTGCTTGCTTCGATGCGCGGCGGCAAGCGGATCGCCGTACTTGGCGATATGCTGGAGCTTGGTGAGCACGAGGTGGAGCTTCACCGTGAAGTAGGAAGAACATTGACGCCGGATAACGTCGACGTGCTGTTAACTTACGGCCGTCTAGGAGAAGAGATCGCGAATGGCGCACGCGAGCATATGGCGGATGATCAGATCCGCAGCTATCAAGATAAACAACAATTGCGTCAGGCGTTGCTGCAACTGGTGAAGCCGCGTGATGCCGTCCTTGTTAAGGCTTCTTTTGGAACGAATCTAAGGGAAATCGTCAAGGATTGGATCACAGAAGCACATTAGCCAGCATGCAGTAACGGGAGGTGAACAAGAATGGACTTCAAGTTAATCATAATGACACTAGGAATATCTTTTTTACTATCAGTCATAATAGGCCCTTTATGCATACCGCTGCTTAGACGCCTCAAGTTTGGGCAGCAGGTGCGGGAAGATGGACCGAAAGCCCATCTCAAGAAAGCAGGAACGCCAACGATGGGCGGCGTCATTATTCTGCTTGCTTTTACGCTAGCATTTATGAAATTTTCTGTAATCGATACCGACTTTTACGTAATATTAGTTGCAACATTAGGCTTCGGCCTTGTCGGCTTTCTGGACGATTACATCAAGATCGTGTTCAAGCGTTCGATGGGGTTGACCGCTTGGCAGAAATTGTTCGGACAATTGCTGTTTGCAGGAATCGTGTGCGTACTCTTATTCCAATCGGGTCACAGCACGTTCGTTGGCATTCCAGGTACTGACCTTGGTCTTGACCTCGGCTGGTTCTACTATGTATTCGTCATTCTGATGATGCTGGCGATCAGCAACGCGGTTAACTTCACCGATGGCTTAGATGGACTGCTGTCCGGTACGAGCGCTATTGCATTCGCGGCATTCGCCATCATTGCATTGCAGTCCTCCGAGATATCCGCTGCGGTGTGCGCTGCTGCTATGGTAGGGGCTGTTCTCGGTTTTCTCGTATTCAACGCGCATCCCGCTAAAGTATTCATGGGTGACAGCGGCTCACTCGGAATCGGGGGAGCAATCGCAGCAGTTGCAATTTTGACTAAAACTGAGCTATTGTTTATTATTATCGGCGGTATATTCGTCATTGAGATGCTGTCCGTAATTATTCAAGTCGTTTCATTCAAGACACGAGGTAAACGCGTGTTCAAAATGAGCCCGATCCACCATCATTTTGAGTTGTCGGGATGGTCGGAATGGCGCGTTGTCATCACCTTTTGGGCGGTAGGCATCGTGCTGGCAGGACTCGGATTATGGATTAACAAGGGGCTGTAGATTAATGAATCATCCAGACATGTACCGAGGCAAACAAGTGGTTATATTAGGTATGGCCAAGAGCGGCACTGAGGCTGCGCTTCGCTTTCATAAACACGGAGCGAAAGTTACGATTAATGATAAAAAAGGACGCGATCAATGTCCCGAAGCTTCTACATTAGAAGCTTTGGGCATTTCTGTTGTATTGGGAGGTCATCCTGATGACCTGATCCATTCGGATGTGGCCTTGCTCGTCAAAAATCCAGGAATTCCATATTCCGCTTCGCCTGTTCAACAGGCAATTGCGCTTGGCATCGAAGTCGTAACCGAGATCGAGGTTGCGTATCATCTGTGCACGGCGCCGATTATCGGCATTACAGGCAGCAATGGGAAGACCACGACTACAACTTGGGTGGGCCGAATGCTGGATGAAGCAGGCCTTCAGCCGATCGTAGCAGGCAATATCGGTACACCATTCATCGGTGTGGCGGAAGATGCAAAGCCTAATCAACCGGTCGTGCTGGAGCTGAGCAGCTTTCAGCTCAAAGGTACACAGCAGTTTCATCCTCAAATCGCTTGTTTGCTGAATATTGCAGAGACACACTTGGACTACCATGGCGGGATTGAGGATTACATCGATTCCAAGAAGAAACTGTTTGCGAATATGACAGCTTCCGATATTGCCGTGCTTAATGCGGATGATCCTGTTTCTGCATCGCTCAAAGACTGCGTATCAGCTCGAGTCTACATGTTCTCTTCCCGTAAGGAAGTGAATGTCGGTGCGTACGTCTCTCCGCCTTTCTCCGAAGGTGCTGAGAGTGATATAGAGCGTCATCTCGTATTCCGTGATGAAGCAGGTGTGGAGCATACACTTATCTCAGTCGATGAGATTGGCTTGTCGGGACGCTTTAACGTTGACAATGCACTTGCTGCTGCAGCGATATCGATTGCTGCTGGCGCCAAGCCAGAGCAGTTAAAGAAGCCGCTAAGCGAGTTTCATGGCGTCGAACATCGCTTGGAGTGGGTGCGCGAATGGCAGGGCGTTCGATACTTCAACAACTCCAAAGCTACGAATACGGTTGCTACAGAGAATGCGCTGGGTGCATTTCCAGATCGCGTGGTGCTGATTGCCGGCGGCTTGGATCGCGGATTGGCGTTCAAGGAACTCATCCCTTACCTGCAAGAACGGGTGAAAGCAGTTGTCGCGATGGGCGAGACGCGCTATGTTATACGAGATCTGGCACTGGAAGCAGGTTTGGACAATGTGAGTGTCGTCGACAATGTAGAAGACGCCGCACTTGCGATACAAGAAGCTGTGCAATCGGCACGGCAATATGCAGAGCCAGGTGACATTGTATTGTTGTCGCCGGCATGCGCAAGCTGGGATATGTTCCCGTCTTATGAAGTTCGCGGAAGCATGTTTAAGGAAGCGGTGCATAATCTTAAGTAGAGGGGTTGTACAAACTCTAGTTTGAGCCTCTACATTGATAGATGAGGTGTGCCGTATGGTCAAAGCAAGAACCGCGCCCGATGTGTGGCTGATCGTTGCAGTCGTATCGTTGTTAGCAATCGGAATGGTTATGGTCTACAGTGCGGGAGCCGTACTGGGATTCCATGACTATGGAGATTCGTTCTATTTTGTAAAGCGTCAGCTGCTGTTTGCAGTGCTCGGTCTGGCAGCCATGTTCTTTACGATGAATGTGGACTACCATATCTGGAACCGTTATGCTAAAGTAGGACTGGTTATTTGCTTTGGCTTATTGCTGATCGTACTCATTCCGGGAATTGGAAATGTTCGCGGCGGAGCGCGCAGCTGGCTGGGTGTCGGTTCGTTTGGAATCCAGCCGTCTGAGTTTATGAAGCTCGCGATGATCATATTTCTTGCCTTCTATTTGTCCAAGCCTCAACACAACATTACGAAGTTTACGACTGGGCTGCTGCCAGCTCTTGGCATCATGGCCTTGGCATTCGGCATGATTATGCTGCAGCCTGATCTAGGCACCGGCACAGTGATGATGGGCGCAGCGCTGCTCGTCATCTTTATTGCCGGCGCTAGAATTCAGCATCTGATGTCGCTGGCGCTTATCGGAGCAGTGGGCTTTGTCGTCTTGATCCTAGCTGCGCCGTATCGCTTGAAACGGATCACTTCTTTTCTGGATCCGTGGAGCGATCCGCTTGGCGCAGGGTATCAAGCGATTCAATCATTGTATGCGATCGGACCAGGAGGATTAACAGGTCTAGGCCTAGGAGCAAGCCGTCAGAAATACAGCTACGTGCCCGAGCCACAGACCGATTTCATCTTTTCTATTCTAGCTGAGGAGCTCGGCTTTATTGGCTGTATAACTGTAATCCTATTATTTTTACTGCTAGTATGGAGAGGGATGCGCGTCGCCTTAACAGCGCCGGATAACTTCGGAAGCTTCTTGGCCGCTGGAATTGTGGGCATTGTGGCCGTGCAGGTCATCATAAATATTGGAGTAGTTGTTGGCTTAATGCCAGTCACAGGAATAACACTGCCGCTTATCAGCTACGGCGGATCATCACTAACCTTAATGTTGACAGCATTGGGAATATTACTAAACATATCACGTTATGCGAGGTGAACGGCATGCGCGTCGTGCTAAGCGGTGGAGGTACCGGAGGTCATATTTATCCGGCGCTTGCTATCGCGCGGGAATGCGAGAAGCAGGACCCTAAGAGCGCTTTTTTATATATTGGAACCGAACGTGGGTTAGAAAGCAAGCTCGTTCGTGAAGCAGGAATTCCGTTTGAAACGATCGAAATTACAGGATTCAAGCGTAAGTTGTCATTTGATAATGTAAAGACAATTATGAGATTCATCAAAGGTGTTTCAAAAGCAAAAGAGCTGTTGAACAAATTTAAACCGGACGTAGTTATCGGTACTGGCGGTTATGTGTGCGGTCCTGTGTTGTATGCAGCCGCGAAGCTGGGCATTCCTACACTCATTCATGAGCAGAATGTTATACCTGGTCTGACCAACAAATTTTTGAGCCGTTACGTTAATACAGTAGCAGTAAGCTTCAAAGAGTCTGAGCCGTATTTTACGAAAGCCAAGAACGTGCTCTTCAGCGGTAATCCGCGTGCTACTGCCGTTATGGAGGCGAATCGTGAGCGAGGCTTCGCGTCGCTCGGCCTATCGGTGGACAGTCCGATCGTGTTGGTTGTAGGCGGAAGCCAAGGAGCTAGAACGATTAATCAGGCGATGATCGATATGGTTCCGATGCTGAAACGCTTGCCTGACGTCCACTTCGTGTATGTAACAGGTCAGCATTACTACGACAATACGTACAAGGCGGTGCAGCAAGCGAGCGATCATGTGCGCAATCACCTCCATGTGCTTCCTTATATCAGCAATATGCCAGAAGTGTTAGCCGCGACGACACTGATCGTGAGTCGTGCTGGGGCATCATCACTCGCGGAATTGACAGTACTGGGTATTCCGTCTATCTTAATTCCGTCTCCGAATGTGACGAATAATCATCAGGAAGCGAATGCTCGTTCACTAGAGCAAGCCGGTGCATCCATCATGATCACCGAGAAGCAGCTGACACCCGAGATCTTATTCGCACAGATCGAGGGGATGATGAAGCACGATGAGAAGCGCAAGCATATGTCGAATCAAACGAAGTTGTTTGGACAGCCAGATTCTGCAATGCGCATCGTAACTGAACTCAAGCGTTTGTCGGGCAAGTAATACTTGCCCGCTTTTTGTTATGTAAAGTGATTGACATCCCAGTTGAAGAAGATGAGCCAATGACCTACTGGGCGTCTGTCACACAACATGATAATCTGTCATAAGATACTCTATAATCGTGACTATCTCCCTGATGGTGTAACCTCGACGGTTAAGCATTCGGGATGCTTATAAGGAGCGGACAGAATGAGAAGAGGCAAGGAGGTTCAACGATGCTACAGCAATTTATAAGTCAATATTCACAATTAGACTTAGGAACATACACACTTCAAGAACCCCTATCCAAGCATACGACATGGAAGATTGGTGGTCCTGCGGACGTCATGGTCGAACCTAAGGGCAAGCAAGAGATCATCCAAACCATACGTTTGCTCAATGAATGCGGTATTCCTTGGATGACTATCGGACGAGGGTCAAACATGCTTATATGTGACAAAGGCTTTCGCGGTGTCATCATCCACACGGAAAATGGCTTGGATTATTTCCATATCGATGGAAACAAGGTGACCGCAGGAGCTGGATATTCTTTTATCAAGCTGTCCGTCCAAGCAAGCAGAGCAGGGCTGTCCGGTCTGGAATACGCAGGAGGTATTCCCGGTACGGTTGGCGGGGCCGTGTATATGAATGCTGGCGCGCATGGGTCTGATGTGTCACGGATATTTGAATCAGCTGAGATTGTACTGGAGACAGGGGAATTGGTGACTTATAGCGTGGAGGAGATGCAGTTTTCTTACCGCCATTCCGTTCTGCACGAACGTAAAGGAATTGTGGTGGAGGCGACGTTCCGTATGGAGCAAGGGGATCGTGCGGACATATCCGCTGCGCTTGCTTCGAATAAGGAACGGCGATTGCAGACACAGCCGCTTACCGCGGCTTGTTGTGGCAGCGTGTTCCGCAATCCACCCGGAAACTTTGCGGCACGTCTCATTGAAGAGGCTGGGCTTAAAGGCTTCGCTGTCGGTGGGGCCGAGGTTTCCAAGATGCACGCCAATTTCATTGTAAACACCGGGCAAGCAACAGCGTCAGACGTACTCACCCTGATGAAGCATATACAAGGTACGATTCTTGAACAGTATGAAGTAGAGCTAGTGCCGGAAGTATTAGTAGTGGGTGAGTGGTAATCTCGGAGGTGATACATTGGACAAATTGGTGATTGAGGGCGGAAAACCTCTTTCAGGAACCATTCGTATCCATGGCGCGAAAAATGCCGCTTTACCGATAATGGCTGCTGCCATCTTAGCCGACGGTGTCGTTCAATTGGATAACGTACCTAAGCTGCTGGACATCGAGGTGATGCAGAATATTCTGCGCCGAATCGGCTGTCGGACTTCATTTGAAGGCAATACGATCACGATTGACAACACGGGGGTTCATTCCTCTCAAGTTCCGGAAGATCTGATGCGTCAAATGCGATCCTCGATCTTTCTTATGGGACCGATGCTGGCTCGCTATAAGGAAGTGCATATCTATCAACCAGGCGGCTGTGCGATCGGTGAACGCAAGATTGATTTGCATTTAAGAGGGCTACAGGCGCTGGGTGCCAAGCTGATCTATGAAGGCAATCGAATTACGTGTCGCGCATCGCAATTGATTGGAACTGACGTTCATTTGGACTTCCCAAGCGTAGGAGCCACAGAAAACATTATGATGGCTGCTGTACTGGCTGAAGGCACTACCGTATTGACGAACGCAGCCCGCGAACCGGAAATTGTAGACCTACAGCATTTTCTTAATAAGATGGGTGCTAAAGTTTCCGGCGCAGGATCCGATACAATAACAGTAGAAGGTGTTAGGGAGTTAAGCGGCTGTCGTTATGAAATTATGCCGGATCGCATCGTAGCGGGAACTCTGATGATCGCCGCTGCCGCAACACGCGGCGCTGTTACACTGACGAATGCGCATGCGGGTCATTTGACTTCTTTGATCCACATATTGCGCCGCGCTGGGGTGCAGATTGCTATTAGTGATGGTATAATCAATGTAACGAGTTTCGGTCGTCCTAAGGCTGTAGAGCGAATCGTAACCTCGCCTTACCCTGCGTTTCCGACGGATCTTCAGTCACAGCTGATGGTGCTCCTGTCACTAGCAGATGGAATTAGCATTATGAAGGAAACGATATTCGAAGGCCGATTCAAGCATGTTGATGAGCTTAGCCGAATGGGAGCCGATATCAGGGTTGATCTCAGCAGCGCGTATGTTAAAGGGAAGTCTCGATTATACGGCGCGACTGTGGAGGCAACTGATCTGCGTGCAGGAGCAGCTCTCGTAATCGCGGGGCTGGCTGCGCAAGGTAGAACTGTGATCGAACAGGTTCATCACATTGACCGAGGATATGATCGAATTGAACACATGTTTACCCGACTAGGCGCTAATATTGAACGCTATTCCGTTAATCAGAATCTAGATTACTCAGCGATTGATATGAAGCAAGCATAGCAGGAAGTGAGTCCCCTCCCGCAAGGAGGGGATTACAGGTAAGAAAGGAACTTAAGCGATGCAGGTTAGAGCTATCCCGCCATTACCAGATAAGCCTCCTAAGAAGCGCAAAGGAAAGAAACTCTTATGGCTCTTAGTTACATTGTTTATCGTTATTCTTGGCGTTCTATTCTTCCGATCGCCTATCAGCAAGATTTCAGAAGTACGATTTGTGAATAATACATACGCAGATCCAGGAATGCTTCAGACTGTCAGCGGTGTGAAGAAGGGCGAACCATTCTTTCGAGTGACGGAGAAACAGGCGGAAGAACGAATTAAGGGGCAGTATCCATACATCAAGAATGTTACCTTAGAGAAGCATTTTCCAGGTCAAGTAGATGTGCTTATTCAAGAGTATAAGGTAGTCGCCCATGAATTGACTGACGATGGACAAGTAATGGCTATTCTAGAGAACGGTTCTGATGTATTGCTGTCTAACAGCAAGAAGTTTGTAATGGAGAAGCCTATGCTGACACACTGGAACGAGCCGGCAGCGAAGCAGCTGAAGGATGAGCTGGGCAAACAGTTGGCGCTGATACCTGACAGATTGCTTGCAGACATTTCTGAGATTTGTTACTTTCCGTCTTCATCGTATGCGGACCGAATTAAGCTCTACACTCGTTCTGGCTTTGAAGTTGTTACGACGATCAGTTTTCTACCGGATAAGATTGCGTATTTAAGCGGTGTAGTAGAGACGCAGGAGCCTGGTCAGATTACGATGCTGGAGGCTGATTCCTATATCTCGTATACGAATCTAGCTAAGGGCGAGGAAGGCGAACTTTGGCAAGAAGTTCAAGAAGAGCCAGAAGATTCAGATGAGTAAAAAGGCACTACTCAATAAACTGAAATGATGCTAGAATAAACTTTATGGTATTTCTCGAGAGATTTTTCAAATTTCTTCAATTCCCTATCGTTATTTAGGTATTTTGAACTATGTTCATCGTTCTGGTGGACAAGTATAATTCTTAAGACCTCATCGAAATCTCTTTTTTTCGACGTCAACGAAAAAAGTTGTAGAAATAAAGAGGGAATGACTGAACTTTGTTGAATACATATTAAGGTGTCCGGGGGATACAACAAACCATTGAATTCGAATTGGGAGGTGCCACGGCTTGAGCAGCAATGACATCATTGTGAGTTTGGACATCGGTACATCCAAAGTACGCGCTATCATCGGTGAAATTAACAACGGAACTCTGCAAATTATCGGTGTCGGTTCTGCGGAATCGGAAGGTATCCGAAAAGGTGCGATTGTAGATATTGACCAGACTGTGCAATCTATTCGCAATGCAATCGAGCACGCTGAGCGCATGGTTGGTATTGAAATATCGGAAGTGTATGTAGGGATTACCGGTAATCATATCGGGTTACAAACAAGCCACGGAGTGGTTGCAGTTTCGAATGAAGATCGCGAAATTGGCGAAGAAGATATTGTTCGAGTGCTTAAAGCAGCAGAAGTCATAGCGCTTCCACCAGAACGTGAAATTATCGACGTAGTTGCGAAGCAATTTGTTGTGGATGGACTGCATGATATTCACGACCCGCGTGGAATGATCGGTGTCCGACTAGAAGTGGATGCTACTATTATCACTGGCGCTAAGACAGCTATACATAACTTAATGCGGTGTGTGGAGAAGGCTGGCCTTCATGTGAAGGACCTTGTCCTGATGCCGTTATCAAGCGGACAGTTAGCTTTGTCTAAGGATGAGAAGATGGTCGGTTCTGTACTTGTTGATGTAGGTGCAGGTGCGACGACGGTTTCAATATTTAAGGATGGAACGCTTCAAGCGACTTCTACACTGCCGATTGGCGGAGATTTCGTAACGAATGACATTGCGTACGGATTGCGTACGATGTCGGATCAAGCTGAGAAGGTGAAGCTGAAGTTTGGCTGCGCCTGGATTGATGATGCTTCAGAAGATGCCGTATTTAAAGTTACGCGAATCGGAAGCAACGTGGAGAAGGAATTCGACCAAGTATTCTTGGCGAATGTTATTGAACCGCGCGTTCAAGAGATCTTTCACCTCGTAAAGAACGAAGTTAAGAGATTAGGCTTTACAGATTTGCCTGGTGGGTATATTTTAGCAGGCGGCACAGTGTCCATGGCAGGTGTGCTGAATGCGGCGCAAGCTGAACTGCAAACGTCGGTTCGTATCGCAGTGCCAGACTTTATTGGTGTGCGGGATCCAGGCTTTATCAGCGGAGTCGGCGTGCTGCATCATGTGATGCGCGCGATTCGCCCTCGAGGAAGCGCGAAGAAGTCTGCGCCGCGCAAAGCGGCAACGACTGAAGCAGAGGCGAAACCAGGATTCTTAGAACGTATTAAGAATATGTTCAGTGAATTTATTTAATAGAGTATATGGAGCGTTTAGACCTCATGCCATCCATGCACATTAAAGGAGAGATGGAGAACTCATGTTGGAATTCGAATTTGAGATGGACACACTTGCGCAGATAAAAGTTATTGGAGTAGGCGGCGGCGGCAGCAATGCTGTTAACCGAATGATTGATAACGGCGTACAGGGCGTAGAGTTTATTACGGTGAACACCGATGCTCAAGCGCTGCATTACGCTAAGTCCGAGCACAAGCTTCAGATCGGAGACAAGCTTACACGCGGTCTTGGAGCAGGTGCTAATCCTGAAGTAGGCAAGAAGGCTGCGGAGGAATCCCGTGATCTCATTAGCAATACGCTAAAGGGTGCAGACATGGTCTTTGTCACTGCAGGTATGGGAGGCGGTACTGGTACAGGAGCAGCTCCAGTAATTGCTGAAATTGCGCGTGAATGCGGTGCGCTGACGGTTGGTGTCGTTACGCGTCCGTTTATGTTTGAAGGGCGTAAACGCTCTAATCAAGCGGAGCTGGGAATCGAAGCTCTTAAAGAGAAAGTGGATACGCTGATCGTCATCCCGAACGATCGATTGCTCGAGATTGTCGATAAGAAGACTCCGATGCTGGAAGCTTTCCGTGAAGCTGACAATGTCCTTCGCCAAGCGGTACAAGGTATTTCTGACTTGATCAAGGTACCAGGCTTGATCAACTTGGACTTTGCGGACGTGAAGACGATCATGACCGAGCGCGGCTCAGCTCTTATGGGTATCGGTGTCGCGAATGGTGAAAATCGCGCAGCAGAAGCAGCTCGCAAAGCAATCATGAGCCCATTGCTCGAAACTTCTATCGATGGCGCTCGCGGCGTCATTATGAATATTACAGGCGGTATGAATCTTTCCCTGTATGAAGTTAATGAAGCGGCAGAGATTGTTACAGCTGCGTCGGATCCGGAAGTGAATATGATTTTCGGTGCGATCATTGACGAGAACATGAAGGATGATATTAAGGTTACAGTGATAGCGACAGGCTTCGAGCATAAACCGTTGATTCAACCTACTACGGTTCGCAAGTCTCCTAGCAATGTTGCGCCAGAGCCTCGCGAGCCTCGAGAAGTTCTTCCGCGCAAGTTCGGTATGTCAGAAAACCCGAGTGAATTGGATATTCCGACGTTCTTGCGGAATAATCGTCCACGCAACAATAATCACGATTAATGAACGATCTTGCTTATCAAGCATAATAGGTTGCCCGGTTCAGTCATATAGATGACGAATGGGCAGCCTTTTCTTTATTGAGTCAGAATAGAGAACATAATCTATAAGTTTACCTGCTGCTTATTAACTCCAGAATACTTCTTCATGCATGTACAACATCACAATCTGCATTCATCTATTAAACACATCTCATGATCATTGCCAATATTTATATAGATATTAAAGATGATTCATTCCGTCGGCCGTAAGGCTGATAAGTTAATGACTTGTATCGACAAAAAAAGTGACATTCCTCTTTCAGCGTTAGACAGACTTCGAAACTACTCCACTTTATACTAATACTAACTTTCATTACATAGTGCCGAGTCAGGAAAGGGGGATCGCTTTGACAGTCGTCTACGCTGATCTCGTATTAGGTTTGAACGTGATTCTGGACGGCACCCTGCTGTATCTAACCGCTCGTATGCGAGGAATTCAATTAGCTAGATGGCGTTGGATTGGTAGTACAGCGATTGGCACAGCGTATGCCGGCTTATTGTTTCTGCCGATTGTGCCTCAGATGCTTACCTTAGCTGGTAAAGTGCTCATTTCTATATGTATGCTTATAGTTGCGTTTGGATATCAACATCTTGGATTTTTACTTCGCAATATGCTTTTTTTCTATTTCAACGCTTTTGTCATTGCGGGTGGAGCGTTTGGCATTCAGTACTTGCTGCATGATGCTTCATCTTGGTCCATCATCTCGAATCAAAGTGAATGGCATATTAGTCAAGAGATGAAGATGGGAGCAGGTATTATGCTGCTTGCGCTGCTCGCTGCTGTGTTATGCTATCGCTCTGTATGGAAGCAGCAGCAATCCCAGAAGCAGATGGAGAGCTTCTTGGCTGACATCGAGATCGGAATTGGAGGGATTACTAGGTCCTGCCGTGGATTGATCGATACAGGCAACGGTTTGAAAGAGCCTCTATCAGGCGCTCCGGTCGTTATTACGAATGCGGATATGTGGAAAGGTGTATTGCCTGAACGCTGGCTCAGATGTTCTATTGAAGGGACATCATGGGACGCCTTAACTCAATTAACCGGAGATGAGGCGGTAGGTGCCGAAACCTATTCAAGCTGTACAATCGATGACGCAAAGCTTCGCCTCCTGCCTTACCGCGGTGTTAATGCTAAGACGCAGTGGATGATCGGCTTTAAACCCGATTACATTCAGATTATTCATAATTCTCATACATATGTATGCAAACAAGTCATTATTGGGTTAGACAGCGGTCAATTATCCAGGGACGAGCAATTTATGGCGATTATCCATCCAGAATTAATAGCAGCATCCTTGCAGAAACCGGAAGATTCCGCTCCATCGGCATCGAAGGCGTCGTAATAGAAGCGTTCTGGGATCTCCAGTCTTCGATATCATTCAGTTGAGCCCATGAGGAGGATCGACGATGCGGTTTAAAATGAAAATGTTCATGCAGATTCAGATATATCGTTTATTGCTGTTGTTAGGTTTAAAGCGGGGAGACGTATATTATATTGGCGGGAGTGAAGCGCTGCCGCCGCCCTTGACCAGAGAAGAAGAGGAGTATCTCCTGGAGAGGCTAACAACAGGCGATTCTGCCATACGTGCAATGCTTATTGAGCGCAATCTAAGATTAGTCGTATATATCGCCCGCAAATTCGAGAACACGGGCATTCACATCGAGGACTTGGTATCCATTGGCGCGATAGGACTAATTAAGGCGGTCAACACATTCGATCCAGAGAAGAAGATTAAGCTCGCTACTTATGCATCACGCTGTATTGAGAACGAGATCTTGATGTACTTGCGACGCAACAGCAAGACGCGTACGGAAGTGTCATTTGATGAACCGCTTAACATTGATTGGGATGGAAACGAGCTGCTGTTGTCCGATGTTCTAGGCACCGAAAATGATACGATATACAAAAACATTGAGGAACAGGTTGACCGCAAACTGCTGCACAAGGCGCTTGACAAGCTGAGCGACCGAGAACGAATGATTATGGAGCTTCGATTCGGATTATCCGACGGAGAGGAGAAGACGCAGAAGGATGTAGCAGATATGCTGGGCATTTCTCAATCCTACATATCTCGGTTAGAGAAACGAATCATTAAAAGGCTTCGCAAAGAATTTAATAAAATGTTATGATCGCCGCCGCCCCTTCAAATCATTGATGGTGGCGGTTTTCTATATATGGGGTCAGTCTCCCTCATATGAAACTGCTATTGTTCGAGGTCTGCGGAGGAATAATTCGGGGGTCCAAGGAGATAATGAACATTAATGTTTCTCCTTGGGAGGTAATGATGTATGACCCGAAACAAAGTCGAAATTTGCGGTGTCGACACCTCGAAGTTGCCCGTTCTCACTAACGCCGAAATGCGCGAATTGTTCGTGGCTCTGCAGGAACGAAATGAATTATTCGCTCGGGAAAAGCTGGTGAATGGCAATTTACGTCTCGTGCTAAGTGTCATTCAGCGGTTTAATAACCGAGGTGAATTTGTTGACGATTTGTTTCAAGTAGGATGTATAGGCCTTATGAAAGCCATTGATAATTTTGATTTAGGTCAAAACGTAAAATTCTCCACGTATGCTGTTCCGATGATTATCGGCGAGATACGCCGATATTTACGAGATAACAATCCGATTCGCGTCTCGCGCAGCTTGAGAGACATTGCCTATAAGGCTCTGCAGATCCGCGACTCCTTGACGAATCAGAACTCACGCGAGCCTACGATTCTTGAGATCTCGGAAGCCCTGAATGTGCCGAAGGAGGATGTCGTGTTCGCGTTGGACGCAATACAAGATCCCGTGTCTTTATTCGAACCGATCTACCATGACGGGGGCGATCCCATTTATGTTATGGATCAGATCAGTGATGACAAGAACAAGGACGTTTCATGGATAGAAGAAATAGCGCTTCGCGAGGCGATGCGGAAGCTGAATGAGCGTGAAAAGATGATCTTATCGATGCGCTTCTTTGAAGGGAAGACACAGATGGAGGTTGCCGATGAGATCGGCATCTCACAAGCTCAAGTATCGCGGCTGGAGAAGTCAGCTATCAATCAGATGCAGAAGCATGTCCGCACTTAATACCTACTGAGGCCGATTGCGCAAGCATCGGCTTTTTCAGATGCTGATGAAATCAATTGGAAGTACGAAAGTGGGACAGGACATTTTGAGCATTCGCCACATATACTAGTTCAAACGGGCGCAGCCTGACCAAATGACAAGTGTGGTGAGCGGATTGAAAATATCGGACTTTCAAACGAAAGACGTCATCAACATTGTGGACGGCAAGAAGCTTGGTCAAATTAGTGACCTGGAACTAGATCTCAAGCAAGGACGTATTGAAGCTATTGTAGTGCCCAATTACAGCAAGTTTCTCGGTCTGTTTGGCGGCGGTACGGAGCTGATCATTCCATGGCGCAATATCGTCAAGATCGGAACGGATGTTGTACTGGTGAAGATGGAAGAACCTCGTCCGGTGAAAATGGAAGAAACCGAGCATACCCTGCAGCCGTATAAACCGTAGGTCGGATGCGGCCCAGCCCCTCCTGTGGTAAACTAGAACGGAGGCAGATGGATTACAGTATGTGCCGCTACCCGAATCGACAGATGAGGTGAATACATGAACATGGAACCGTTTATGAGGAATGCCGCTCAACAAGACGGGCCGGTCTTGTTAGAGCTGAGCAATTGGACGGAACGGGTTGAGGGCTTGACGGCGGGCTTCACGACCCGCTTAGGCGGAGTAAGCGAAGCACCATGCGATACGCAGAACATGGCGCTGCATGTTCAAGACGAGCCTGCGGCGGTCGTTGCTAACCGCCGCCGATTGATGGATGCGATCGATATGCCGTTTGAAGCATGGACTTGCGCGGAGCAAGTACATAGCAACCATGTGCATATCGTTACTCGCGATGAACGCGGCAAGGGACGTCTATCGAGAGCGGATGCTATTCCGGATGCGGATGCAATTATAACGCAAGAGTCGGATATTTGTTTGGCTTCATTTTATGCTGACTGTGTACCTTTATTATTGGTTGACCCTATCCATCGTGTTGTCGGACTTGCGCACGCCGGTTGGAAGGGGACTGTACAGGAGATCGCTGTCCGTACGGTTGAACAGATGCAGCAGACGTTCCATTCTCAGCCCGAACAATTATTAGCAGCTATAGGTCCTTCTATCGGCAAATGCTGTTACGAAGTGGACGAGCGGGTAATCGCGCCTGTAGAAGTGCTATTAGAGAAGCTTCCTGAGGATGCAAGGAGCGCGCTGGAGTACCGCGATAATGGTCGCGCTGTGGTTGATTTGAGAGAAATCAATCGACATTTGCTGATAAAAGCAGGAATTATGCCATCAAATATCGAATGTACTACTTGGTGCACTGGCTGCCATACTGAGTTGTTCTTCTCCCATCGAGCCGAAGGCGGCAAGACGGGACGTATGGCGAGCTGGATCGGCTGGAAGAAGGGATGACAGAATGACATTAGTACAACGAATTGAAGCGGTTGAACAACGGATCCAAGCCGCATGCGAGCGCAGCGGCAGAAGCCGCGACGACGTTCAAGTTATCGCAGTCACGAAGTACGTTTCGCTTGAAACGACAGGAGACGCGATTCAAGCTGGGCTGCGGCAGATTGGTGAGAACCGCTGGCAGGATGCAGAAGCAAAGTGGAGAG
The DNA here is from genome assembly GCF_058791835.1 of Paenibacillus sp. EB106-04-04-XG159. NCBI lineage: Bacteria > Bacillati > Bacillota > Bacilli > Caryophanales > Paenibacillaceae > Paenibacillus > Paenibacillus sp. EB106-04-04-XG159. Next base: position 290,512 of record NZ_JBYTDY010000002.1, read on the forward strand.
CCTATCAATCAGAGGCTACCTGGCATTATATCGGTTCGCTGCAAACGAACAAGGCGAAAGACGTAGTAGGCAAGTTCAGCTATATCCACTCGTTAGACCGCGTGTCATTGGCGGAAGCAATTGAGAAGCGGGCACAGGCACTTGATGAGCGCGTTCGCTGCTTTATTCAGGTGAATGTGTCTGGGGAAGAGAGCAAGCACGGCTTAGAGCCCCAGGATGTAAAGCCATTTCTGGAAAAGTTGAAGGAATATCCTCATATACAACCGATAGGCTACATGACGATGGCTCCATATGAAGCAGAGCCGGAGTCCACAAGACCTGTCTTTCGCAGCTTGCGCCAATTGCGTGACGATATTAACAAGACACTAACGGAACCGATTCAACATTTATCCATGGGGATGTCTAATGATTTTGAAGTCGCCATCGAAGAAGGAGCAACTTGGGTTCGACTAGGATCCATCCTGGTGGGGAAAGAAGGGGAGTAATATGGGTATTATGAACCGTTTCATGAATTTTATTGGGATGCAGGATGAGGAAGAGTTCATTGAACGCGAGAAAATGAGCTCGCCGGAGGAAGAAATTGATCAGGAAGTGGAAGCGCCGGTATTTGAGCCTCGCAAGAGCGGCAAAGGAGCTAATGTTGTGAGTATCCACTCTCAGAAGCAAAGTAAAGTTGTCCTTTACGAACCTCGATCCTATGATGAAGCGCAAGAGATTGCGGACCATCTGCGCTCCCGCCGTTCTGTTGTCGTTAATTTACAGCGCGTTCGCAACGATCAAGCGTTGCGGATTATCGATTTTTTGAGCGGAACCGTGTATGCTGTAAGTGGCAACATTTCGAAGATCGGCAGCAACATCTTCTTATGCGTGCCTGAGAATGTAGAAGTTCAAGGTGCGATTACTGAGATGTTTGCGGAAGACTTCGACTATAAACAAACGAGGTGAACTGATTGTCTGGATTGGAATTTCAAGTTATAGGTTATGTGCGCTTACTGTTTCAAATATACTTTTGGCTCATCTTCATTTATGTACTCATGTCTTGGGTACCGAATGTACGAGCAAGCTTTGTCGGCGAATTCATTGGCAAACTGGTTGAGCCGTATCTATCTATTTTTCGTCGATTCATACCGCCGATTGGCGGTATGCTGGATATCTCGCCGATCCTTGCGTTGTTTGTCCTTCAGTTTGTAGAAATGGGCGTAGTTGCGATCGTTGGCTATATTTTTTAGATTATTGAATACGGAGTGAACAGCATGTCCCAACATGAGCCATTATTTCATCATTTCCATCCCGATGAACGAGCTTTTGCGGAACGCGCCATGGAATGGGTACAGCGTGCTGCCGATCACCATGAGGTTCGGGTTACCGGCTTTCTAGATCCTCGTCAGATCTCGATTCTGCAATCGCTAGTCAACCGAAATCCGGACGTTCATGTACGTTTCGACGGTGGTTGGGAAGACGCCGAGCGGAAACGTGCATGCATCGCTCCGGATTATGTATATTTGGAGGCAGAGCCGATGGGGCTGCAAGTTCTTGCAGTCCACTCTGCCGATCAGAAATGGCTGGAGCTGGAGCACGGCGATTTTATGGGAGCGGTGCTTGGGCTTGGCATCAAGCGAGAGAAGATCGGCGACATTCATGCTCACGATCATGGATGTCATATTGTCGTCACAGAAGATATCGCGTCGTTTCTCGATACGCATCTGCGTCAAGTTCACCGCGTATCTGTGATGACCGATGTGATTCCGATAACCGAGCTTCAGCCCGTACATACAGAGCTTAAGGAAGTGCAATTGTTCGTTGCATCTATGCGCCTTGACGGAATCGCAAGCGATATGTTCCGATTGAGCCGAACGAAGATCGTAGTACCGATTCGAGCCGGCCGATGCAAAGTGAACTGGAAGACGGTTGAAGATCCTGCTGAACTGCTGAAATCAGGAGATGTCGTATCGCTGAAGGGTTTTGGACGTTTTAAGGTGATAGAAGTTACAGGTGTATCGAAGAGCGGCCGCATCAGGGTTACTGCAGGCATTTATTTGTGAAGAAACTGTCAAGATTCAGAAGGATTATGCAGGATGATGTCGAATAAATGTACTCACTAGCAATAGGGGTTCGTAAATCTTAGGAGGTGCACACGATGCCACTGACACCATTGGACATACATAATAAGGAATTCGGACGCAAGTTGCGAGGATATGACGAAGACGATGTCAATGAGTTCTTAGATCAAATCATTAAAGACTATGAAGCATTGATGCGTGAAAATAAAGAGCTGCAAAACCATGCACAAGTTCTACAGGACAAGCTCAATCACTTTGTGAATCTGGAAGAAACGTTGAGCAAGACGATTATTGTAGCACAAGAAGCTGCGGATGAAGTGAAGGGCAACTCGAAGAAGGAAGCCCAGCTTATCCTCAAGGAAGCAGAGAAGAACGCAGATCGGATCATCAACGAAGCCTTGGGTAAATCGCGCAAGGTGGCGATGGAAGTAGAAGAACTAAAGAAACAAGCCTCTATCTATCGCGCTCGTTTTCGTACTTTGATTGAAGCGCAGCTGGATCTGCTCGGTCAAGACGGATGGGAAGCGTTGGAACGCGCGGAAGTTAAAGAGTTATATTAATTGTCGATCAGAAGGTTTGACTTTTTCATCATTTCGAGTTAGTATGATTTACAACTTCATGAACGTCATGTCATTGACGGGAACGCGCCGCAGTGTGTTGCAGTTCTACCAGAGAGTCGGTGAAAGCTGAGAGCCGATGAACAGAACGCTGCTGGACATCATCCCTGAGACATCTTGCTGAGACGATTGTTCAGTGCAACATACTCGATCGTATGTAAGCTTGATCGGTTCCCTGCCGTTATCAGGGCGCGCCAGTTGTTCGGTATATGGCATTATGATTACCGACAGGCGCTGCTGAGTGCCGCATTGCAGGATTGACGGTATCCTTACCGGATGCTTGAGATTGCTTGAATGATGCGGAACAAGGGTGGTATCGCGAGCAAGCCTCGTCCCTTATTGGGATGAGGCTTTATTTGTTTTTATTGAAGGAATTGAAGAAATGGATTGAATACGGGCTGTTATCAAGAAAGGAAGATGACTGTGGTATCAAAAGTAGACGTCAAAGAACGCGCCCGCTCTCGCGAGCTGCGTGTGCTGGACAAATGGAATCGCGAAGACATATTCGCGAAAACGATTGAAAATCGTGAAGGGAAGCCAAACTTCGTATTTTATGAAGGTCCTCCTACTGCAAATGGGGCACCGCATATCGGCCACGTGCTTGGCCGCGTTATAAAGGATTTCATCTGCCGCTACAAGACGATGGACGGATATCGCGTCGTTCGTAAAGCGGGTTGGGATACGCATGGACTGCCAGTTGAGCTAGGTGTAGAGAAGCAGCTCGGCATCTCTGGCAAGCAGGAAATCGAGAAGTACGGAGTAGAAGCGTTCATCACGAAATGTAAAGACAGCGTATTTGAATATGAACATAAATGGCGTGAACTGACAGAAGCGATCGGGTATTGGACGGACATGGACCATCCCTACATCACACTGGATAACAAGTACATCGAGAGTGTATGGCATATCCTGTCCACCATTCATAAGAAAGGCTTGCTGTATCGCGGCCATCGCGTGAGCCCTTACTGTCCTTGCTGCCAGACAACACTTAGCTCTCATGAAGTGGCACAAGGCTATGAGACAGTTAAGGATCTGTCCGCGACCGTGAAGTTCAAGCTGAATGACAGCGGAGACTACGTGTTGGCTTGGACGACAACCCCGTGGACTTTGCCTTCTCATGTGGCATTGGCTATGAACCCAGAGATGGAATATGCTCGCGTGAAACTGAACGGTGAAGTATTCATTGTGGCTAACAATCTCGTTGAAGATGTGCTCAAAGAGAACTATGAAGTTATCTCCACTCATAAAGGCGCTGAATTTGTCGGCCAATCCTATGAGGCGCCATTCACTTATGTGAAGCCAGAGAAAGGCCATTACATCGTTGGTGCTGACTTCGTAACCGATGACAGCGGTACAGGTATCGTTCATATGGCGCCGGCTCATGGTGAAGATGACTATAAGAGTTGCCGCGAGCATGACCTTAGCTTTGTGAACGTCGTAGATTCGCACGGTCGTTACACGGATGAAATCGTCGATTTCGCTGGACGATTCGTGAAGGATTGCGATATCGACATCGTCAAATACTTGTCCGAGCATGGCACGCTGTTCAGCAAAGAAAAGTATGAGCACAGCTACCCATTCTGCTGGCGCTGCAAGTCCCCGCTGCTCTATTATGCAACTGAATCCTGGTTCATTAAGACGACGGCGGTTAAAGATCAATTAATCGCGAATAACAATCAAGTTAACTGGTACCCGGCTCACATCCGTGAAGGACGTTTCGGCAACTTCCTGGAAGACTTGGTGGATTGGAACATTAGCCGCAACCGCTACTGGGGCACGCCGCTCAACGTATGGGAGTGCACAAGCTGTAAAGGCCAGTACGCGCCAGACAGCCATGCGGATCTTCGCGCTCGTTCCGTTGAGCCAATTGCGGAAGACTTAGAGCTTCATAAGCCGTATGTGGATGAAGTGAAGCTTCATTGCCCGCATTGTGAAGGCGGCGTGATGGAACGCACATCAGAAGTGATCGATGTATGGTTCGACAGCGGTTCTATGCCGTTCGCACAGCATCATCATCCATTTGGCGACGAGAAAGCATTCCAAGAACAATATCCGGCAGACATTATCTGTGAAGGTATCGACCAGACGCGCGGCTGGTTCTTCAGCTTGCTGGCTGTATCGACGCTGTACAAAGGTGTAGCTCCATATAAAGCCGTAATTGCAACCGGACATATCCTGGATGAGAACGGTCAGAAGATGTCGAAGTCTAAGGGCAACGTTATTGACCCGTGGGAAATCATTGACGAATACGGTACAGACGCTTTCCGTTGGGCTCTGCTGTCTGACAGTGCGCCGTGGAACTCGAAGCGCTTCTCGAAGCAGATCGTGGCAGAAGCGAAATCCAAGGTTATCGATACGCTGGTCAATACACACGCATTCTATGCGCTGTATGCGAACATCGATAACTATGATGCAAGTGCATATCCGGCGAAGCGTTCGAATAACAAGCTGGATCGCTGGATCCTGTCTCGTCTGCAATCGCTCATAGCGCTCGTTAACAAAGGGCTGGAAGTGAATGACTTCCTGAATCCTGCGAAAGCGATTGAAACATATGTAGATGAGCTGAGCAACTGGTACATCCGCCGTTCACGCGACCGCTTCTGGGGCAGCGAGATGACGGAAGATAAGCTGTCTGCTTATCAAACGCTTCGTGAAGTGCTGCTGACGATCGCCAAGCTGATCGCACCTTATGCGCCTATGATCGCTGAAGAAGTATATGGCAATCTGGGCGGCGAGAAGGAGAGCGTCCATCTGGCTGAGTATCCGAAGTCAGATGCTTCCATGATCGATGAAGAGCTGGAGCGCGACATGGAAACAGCACGTCAGATCGTTGAGCTTGCGCGCAATGTGCGGAACGAAACAAGCATTAAGACTCGTCAGCCATTGTCTGAGCTCATCGTCTCGATGGATCGTGAATTTGATCTGGCTGGCTACGAAGATGTCATCAAGGATGAAATCAACGTGAAGCATATTCGAATCGAGAACAGCGATAACGGCTTCGTTGACTTCAGCTTGAAGCTCAATCTCAAGGTTGCCGGTAAGAAGTACGGCAAGAATGTAGGTCCATTGCAGAACGAGCTGCGCAATATGGACGTTGAAGCTGCCCGCAAGGTCGTAGACAGCGGTGAATTCACATTCACAAGTCCAGAAGGCGAAGTGCTTGTCGTGACTCATGAAGAGCTGCTGATCGAGAAGAAAGCGAAGGAAGGCTTCGCATCTGCATCCGGCTACAAGATGACGATCGCGTTGAACACGGACATTACGCCTGAACTTGAGCAGGAAGGTTGGGTAAGAGAAGTTGTCCGCGCCATCCAAGATACTCGTAAGAAGCTGGATCTGCCGATCGAGAAGCGTGTCGATATCGTGTTGGATGTCGATGACGAGCTGAAGGCGGCAATTACGGCATTTGAATCTACGCTGCGAGATAATGTCCTCGTATCGGGATTATCCTTTGGGACAGCTGAAGGAATGGATAAGGTTGAGCTTGGCAGCAAGACGGTTGGCGTATCAATTCGTTAATCGCGTGTCAAACTAAGGATATGTGCAGGATGAACTTCACGTATTAGGGGAGAGCGTCGATCACGAGGCTTCATTGGCTTGAGGCAGCGCGGTCGCGCTCTCTTTACATAATAGGAGATGACCCGAGGATTGGGGGAGTTGTTCTTGCGTAAACGCAAGAAAGAGAAGTTTGAAGATCTACGGAAGGACATAGTAACGAATGAATTAGCGGACACGATCGATGACTCTGACAAGAGCGAGAGAGAGATACTTGAAGAAATTCATGTCTTGACCATGAAATTGGCTATATTGTTGGAAAAGTCCAAGATCAGGGAATATACAGAACTTATGCATACGCCGAGACGGCTGCTGTGGCTGAACATGCTCGCGGGAGTTGGCCGCGGAGTTGGAATCGCGATCGGCTTGACCGTCATTACTGCTTTTATCTTATATTTCTTGCAGCATCTTGTGGCATTGAATCTGCCGATCATCGGAGATTTCATTGCAGAAATTGTTCGCATCGTGCAATTGCAGCTGGACACAAGGTTATATTAGGCAGTATAAAGGACGGACAGCGCTGCAGCTCTGTCCGTGTACATTCTTAATCATCGTTTTCATCATTTTCATCGTAATGGATATCCTCTTCGAGCAGGGGTTCGCCTTCGCCATCACTCATGTATTTTTCATACAGATGGTTACGAACGATAACGAGATCATTGCCGGTAATATCAGTTGCTACGAAGCTCTCGAACGGTTCTACATATCCATCTAACTCATCTGCGGCTTCGATCATCATCTGATCATAACTGAAGATGTCATATTCCTCGTGCATTGCTGGTGAATCGGAGGTACCCCAAGATTCAACGATTTGCCACGCGTCTTCACCATCGAATCCATTTTGCGTATCCAATTCATCTAAGCTGGTACGTCCAAATGGTGGTGATAAGAATTCCTCTTCCACAGGACGAGGATTAGCGGAAAAATACTTAGGGCTATGCTCGATGCAGTACATCGTTTCCGGGACGGCTTCCAGTCGTTCGAACGGAATATCTTGGCCGCAAACTGTACATGTACCATAGCTTCCTTCGTCCATTCGCTGAAGTGCGGTGTCAATTCGCTCCCATTGAGTTTCGTGGAGCTCGTTCAACGCAAGATCTTTCCCGCGCTCGAACATCTCGGTGCCGAGATCGCCAGGGTGGTTGTCAATGCCTGACAGTTCGCCTGTATTCTCACGCATGGATGAATCTAAGCCAAAGCGTTCAGCGCTTTCTTCACGCTGTTCAAATTGTTTCTTCATATCCAACAGCTTGGCTCGAAGTTGGTGAAGCTGGTTTGAGGTTATGTGGGACATGCCTCATTCTCCTTCCTGGCATGCAGTCTCATTCTGTAATAGGATGCGCAGACAGAAGCCGAATCCACATGGTAAATGCCGATTGGTTTGGCTTGGATTGGACGTTTTTTTTAGGAATATGGTACAATGAGCGGAGCAAGCAAGGAATCGACATGTATTAATAAATGAGGTGACTTCAAACCGTGTTGTATTTGTATAGTCTTGCACTAATTGTGCTGCTGTTGGATCAAGGATCGAAGTGGTTGATTGCCACAATGATGGAAGAAGGAGATAAAATCTCAGTGATTGGAGATTTCTTCCTGATCACATCCCATCGAAATACAGGAGCTGCCTTTAGTATGCTGGAAGGCAAACGTTTGTTTTTCATTGTTGTAACGATCGTAGCTGTTGTAGGTATTATATGGTATTTGCAAAAGGTTAAATTTGAACAGGGTAAAGTGCTGCCGATTGGTTTGAGTTTAATATTGGGCGGAGCGCTTGGAAACTTTGTGGACCGTGTGATTACTGGAGAAGTTGTCGATTTCCTGCAATTTAACTTCGGTTCATACACGTTTCCAATCTTTAATATTGCGGACAGCGCAATCTGCATCGGTGTAGGCTTAGTGCTGCTTGATGCATTCTTAGCTGTGCGACGTGAGAATAAGATGAATGAGCAACAGGAAGGAACGGTTGAAGAAGGCAAATGAATGTAAATGAACAACATCATTCTTCACAGCAATTCGGAGAGGCCGACGATCAGCAAGACACGTTGGTATGGACAGTAACTGCTGAATATGCGAAGGAACGGATAGACAAATATATAACAGAATCGATCGAGGAAAATGTGTCGCGTTCACAGGTTCAGCTGTGGATTAAAAATGGACATGTTCTCATTAATGGCCAGCAGGTAAAGGCAAATGCGAAATGTATGGAAGGTGACGTTGTTACCCTTCATATGCCCGAGCCGGAGCCCGTAGACATCGCGGCGGAGGATATTCCGCTGGATGTTTATTATGAGGATGCGGACGTCATTGTGATCAATAAGCCGCGCGGAATGGTCGTTCATCCTGCGCCGGGACATACTTCCGGTACAGTCGTGAATGCGCTGATGCATCACTGCAAGGACTTGTCCGGGATCAATGGGGAACTGCGCCCTGGTATCGTGCACCGCATCGATAAGGATACGTCCGGTCTCTTGATGGCGGCGAAGAATGACCGCGCGCATGTATCCCTTGCCGAGCAGCTTAAAGCGCATACGGTCATTCGCAAATACATTGCGCTGGTTCACGGCAATGTGCCCCATGATCAAGGCACAGTTGACGCGCCTATCGGTCGCGATGAGCATGACCGTAAGATGTACACGGTGACAGAGCGCAATGCGAAGCATGCGGTTACACATTTTAAAGTACTCGAGCGCTTCGGCGATTCTACACTTGTAGAGCTGAAGCTCGAGACGGGACGCACCCATCAGATTCGGGTGCATATGAAATTCATCGGGCATCCGCTCGTAGGCGACCCGATGTACAGCCGCGGTACACGCGGCCTTACGATGGATGGACAAGCGCTGCACGCTGAAACGCTTGGTTTTGTCCATCCGACTACAGGCGAAACACTGCAATTCCAAGCGCCGATTCCAGACGACATGGAACTGCTGCTGCAATCGATACGCAACCGTTAGGACACTCTTGGGAGAGGTCGCAGCGGGATGAAGCGATATATGCAACGAGTACAAAATGTTGCTTATATCGTCCATTCCGTATGCGGCCTCTTTGCTTCATGATAATAGGGAAAGCAGATAAGGGGTGTGGCTAATTTGAGCATAGAACATTACGAGCAGACATACATTCAGAATATTTTCGCTGATCGCATCGGTGGAGCGGACTATGGAAAAGATACAAACATTTATAAATTCGAAAAGATTAAACGTGCGAAGGCTGCGGCGAAGCTCGCGCATCCGAATGTGGAATTAATCGATATGGGCGTTGGCGAACCTGACGAAATGGCTGACTCAGGTATCGTAGCTAAGCTCGCAGAAGAAGCGGCCAAGCCAGAGAATCGCGGTTATGCGGATAATGGAATTGCTGAATTTAAAGCAGCTGCGGCAAAATACCTGTGCGATGTGTTCGGTGTGGATGGTATCGATCCGATGACTGAAGTGCTTCATTCCATCGGTTCGAAGCCTGCGCTGGCTATGCTGCCATCATGCTTCATCAACCCTGGAGATGTTACGATTATGACAGTTCCCGGGTACCCTGTGCTTGGTACGCATACAAAGTATCTGGGCGGCGAGGTGTATACAGTCAAGCTGACGGAGGAGAATAACTTCCTGCCAGACTTGAACAGCATACCGGATGAGATATGCAAACGCGCGAAGCTGCTGTATCTGAATTATCCTAACAACCCAACAGGAGCTTCAGCAACAGCTGATTTCTTTGCGAGGGTTGTCGTGTGGGCGAAGGAGCATGAAGTGATTGTCGTTCATGATGCGCCGTACGCTGCGCTAACATATGACGGCAAGAAGCCGCTAAGCTTTCTGAGCGTTCCTGGCGCGAAGGATGTTGGCGTCGAGCTTCATTCGTTGTCGAAGTCATACAATATGACGGGCTGGCGGATCGGATTCATCGCAGGCAATCCGCTGATCGTTAAGGCATTCGGCGATGTGAAGGACAACAATGATTCCGGACAGTTTATCGCCATTCAGAAAGCGGCGATATACGGGCTAGAGCATCCAGAAATTACGGAAGCGATCGCGGAGAAGTATTCCCGCCGTCACAATATGCTGGTGGATGCGCTGAATGAGATCGGTTTCCGTGCAGAGAAACCGAAGGGCTCTTTCTTCCTCTACGTGGAAGCGCCTAAGGCAGTCAAGAACGGTTCTGAGTTCGCTACAGCAGAGGACTTCTCGCAGTACTTGATTCGTGAGAAGCTGATTTCTACGGTGCCATGGGATGATGCGGGGCGCTATATTCGATTCTCCGTTACTTTCAAAGCGAAGGGTGAATCTGAAGAGAAGCGAGTAATTGACGAGTTGAAGCGCCGTTTGACGGATGTTGAATTTATATTTTAAGCGATGATGAAGCACTTCTGTTCATTGCTGTGTAGGCTAAAGCATGAGGCTTGAGCTTAGGCAGCGTGAGCGAAAGTGCTTTTTATTGTGGAGTGGAGTGCGGGAACGGGGGGGAAACACTTGAGAGAGGCGCGTGAGATCGGCGCGTGGAAGATAACGCGGAAAAACCGTGTTACAGCGAGTAAAGTCGCTAGTATGGATGAGATGCCGGGTTTTTTCCGTGTTACAGTTGCGTGGTGAGCAGCGGATCGAGCAGCAGGTGTGAGATAACGCGGAAATACCGTGTTACAGCGAGTAAAGTCGCTAGTCTGGATGAGATACCGGGGTTTTTCCGTGTTACGGCAGTGTGGAATCAGGGTTGCGTGGAAACAGCAAGCGAGGTTAACCAATTTGAAGTGAGGCATGCTTGACTCCCCTCTAATTTACAGATACATACAAAGTGCCTTCATTTACCAACATTTAAATTTTAAATATATATGATAATAGCTTGACACCGGAAGGCAGAAGTGAAATAATAAACACAACTTCATAAGGAACCTTTAAATCAGTCCGAGAGACTGGCAAGGTGACGCTCGTTAACGAAAAGGGATCGTGCATGGGTGTCGGACGCGTAACATAGACCGCTCTATCAGAGAGTAGAGGGTGATGAACAGTATGCGGCCGATTTTAATATGCCTGTGTATCGCTACGCCCTTATCCATCTGACTTCACGACTCCTTGCCTTCTGGGCAAGGAGTTTTTTGCATGGAGACGTAACAAGAAATAAGTAATAAGTTCATCTAATTGAAACGAATACTTACAAGAAAGCCCGCCAAGCCAAACCAAACCAAGCTGAGTTGGCAAAAGGCCTGTAGCAGACGGAAGGAGCAGTTCAATTATGAGTACGGCGGATTACAACATCATCATGGATGAAGCAGCTATCCGACGCGCGCTGACGCGTATCGCTCATGAGATTCTAGAACGAAACAAAGGCATAGATAATTGCATGCTAGTCGGGATTCGCACGCGAGGCATCTACATTGCGAATCGAATCGCGGAACGAATTCAAGTCATAGAGAACGCAAACGTTCAAGTAGGCGAGTTGGACATCACACGATATAGGGATGATCGCAAAGTGATGGAATCAGATGTCTTGGCAGCAAATGAACTATCGTGCTCGATTCATGATAAGACGATTATCTTGTGTGACGATGTGCTCTATACGGGCAGGACGATCCGTGCCGCGATGGATGCGCTTATGGATCAAGGCAGACCGCAAATGATTCAGCTTGCTGTTTTGGCAGATAGAGGCCACCGGGAACTGCCAATCCGACCTGACTTTGTTGGCAAGAACGTTCCAACATCGAAGACAGAAGAAATTGAAGTAGCACTAAAAGAAGTCGATGGAATCGATGAAGTCAAAATCATACATCAACGGGGGTAATCATCAATGGCTACGATACATCTGGAACGCAAAGTAAACGAACGCAGCCTGTTAGGGCTAAAAGATCTAAGCCGTGATGAGATCGAATCCATCTTGAAACGAGCTGCATACTGGGAGATGCAGCCGAATAAGATTCACGATGCACTGAAGCATCGGATCGTAACGAATATGTTTTTTGAAAACAGCACTCGCACCCGATCCTCCTTCGAAGTAGCAGAGAAGCGCCTAGGAGCGGAAGTGATTAACTTCTCGGCTGCTGCTTCCAGTGTAGAAAAGGGCGAGTCCATATATGATACAGTCCGCACCCTGGAATCAATGGGTCTGGATGCAGGTGTCATCCGCTTGAAGCCGGTCGGCATGCTGCAAGAGATCGCGGAACGCGTGAAGATGCCGCTCGTCAATGCAGGCGACGGCAACAACGAGCATCCGACGCAAGCGCTGCTTGACCTTTATACGATGCGCAAGCACTTCGGCGAACTACGCGGCTTAAATGTAACAATCGTCGGAGATGTGGAGCATAGCCGAGTCGCCCGCTCCAATCTGTGGGCGCTGCGCAAATTCGGAGCTAACGTTTCCTTCTGCGCACCGAGCAATATGAGAGCAGAAGAACTAGATGCTCCATATGTAGAGATGGAAGAAGCGCTGCAATCAGACGTTGTCATGATGCTTCGTGTACAGCTGGAGCGACATGATCACAAGATGTTCACGACAGCAGCGGATTATCGTGAAGCGTATGGATTGACTGCAGAACGAGCAAGCCGCATGCAGAAACACGCGATCATCATGCACCCCGCGCCGGTGAACCGAGATGTTGAGATTGATAGCGAGTTAGTAGAAAGTCCTCAATCCTACATCTTCGAGCAGATGGCTAACGGAGTGCCGATTCGAATGGCGGTTATGGAACGAGCAGTCCGCTAGTATTGAAACGATATGATGAGATAACGAAATAGCAGTGAATAAAGAGCAAACCGGAACTAGGCGAAGGGAGAAACCATTACATGTTGATTCTAGCAAATGCAAGCATACTAAACGAACAAGGGAACCTGACTTCAGCGCACATCTGGGTTGAAGAAGGGGTCATCCGAAGAATCACAGAAGCAGAAGCAGCTGCTGCACTTCCTAGCGAAGCAGAAATCATTGACGTCAAAGGCAAGCTTGTAAGCCCAGGCTTTATCGATATGCATGTGCATCTTCGCGAACCGGGATTCGAACATAAAGAAACGATCGCGACAGGAACGCGCTCTGCAGCGCGCGGCGGCTTCACGACGATCGCTTGCATGCCGAACACACGCCCTGTGATCGACACAGCGGAGACGGTACAACTCATACACGATAAAGCGAAGCAAGAGGGAATCGTGAAAGTGCTCCCTTACGGCTCGATTACGAAAAATGAGCTGGGTCGAGAGCTGACTGACTTTGAAGGAATGAAAGCTGCTGGAGTCATCGGCTTTACGGATGACGGCGTAGGCGTTCAGAACGCGCAGATGATGAAGGATGCAATGGCTCGTGCGAAGTCGCTTGACATGCCGGTTATCGCACACTGCGAAGACGATTCGCTTGTCAAGGGCGCTGCCGTAACGGATGGCGCATTTGCGCGCAAGCATGGACTTAAGGGGATTCCGAACGAATCGGAAGCGATACATGTAGGTCGCGACATCCTGTTGGCGGAAGCGACAGGCGTTCACTACCACGTCTGCCATGTGAGCACGGAGCAATCGATCCGCTTGATTCGCCAGGCGAAGCAGCTCGGCATTCATGTAACTGCTGAAGTATGCCCGCATCACCTGCTGCTGTCAGATGAAGATATTCCAGGCATGGATGCGAATTGGAAGATGAATCCGCCGCTCCGCACACCGCGCGATGTGGAAGCTTGCATTCAAGCGATCGAGGATGGAACAATCGATATTCTCGTAACGGATCATGCGCCGCACAGTGAAGAAGAGAAAGCGAAGGGGATGGAGCTCGCGCCATTCGGTATCGTAGGATTGGAAACAGCCTTCCCGCTCATGTATACGAAGTTCGTAGCTACAGGAAAATGGCCGCTTGAGCTGCTGATCCGTCGCATGACTACAGACCCTGCTAAGGTGTTCGGATTGTCTACTGGACGCCTGGTAGAAGGAGCGCCTGCTGATCTGACTGTACTAGATTTAGATACAGAGCGTGAAGTTGATCCGACGCAGTTCTTGTCCAAAGGCAGCAACACGCCATTCACAGGCTGGAAGCTGAAAGGCTGGACAGTCATGACACTGGTTGACGGCAAGGTTGTATGGTCCGAGTAGCTTGATACGAGTAACTCTAGTAATACCTAAAATTGTCCTTATAGATAAGATACTGAATAGATAGATAACGGTTGGTTGAGATTCAGCCAAACCGATTCAAGCGAGGAGTGACGAAGATGCAAGCAACATTGTTATTGGAAGACGGTACCCTGTTTACAGGTAAAGCATTTGGCGCGGATGGAGAATCAGTCGGGGAAGTCGTATTTAATACAGGTATTACAGGTTATCAAGAGGTGCTGTCTGACCCTTCTTATTGTGGACAGATTGTAACGATGACTTATCCGCTGATCGGAAACTATGGAATTACTCGCGATGACTTTGAAGCGATTCGTCCATATGTGCATGGCTTCGTGGTACGCCGCCATGAAGAGATTCCGAGCAACTGGCGCGCTGAATACTCTGTAGATAGACTTCTGAAGGAGTATGGAATTCCGGGCATCAGCGGCATCGATACACGGATGCTCACTCGCATCCTGCGTCACCACGGTACGATGAAAGGGATCTTGTCCGTAGGAGACAAGTCGCCTGCAGAACTGCAAGAGATGATGCAAACTACACCATTAATAAGCGATCAAGTGGCTCGCACTTCGACGAAGGAAGTGTTCGCGAGCTCCGGCAAGGGCGAGCGCATCGTATTGGTAGATTTCGGTGCGAAGAGCGGTATCCTCCGCGAGTTGACTCAACGCGGCTGTGACGTAGTTGTCGTACCGCATGATACAACAGCTGATGAGATTCGCCGCTTGCGTCCAGATGGTATCCAATTGTCCAACGGCCCTGGGGACCCGAAAGATGTACCGCACGCTGTGAAAATGCTGCAAGAGCTGATCGGTGAGATTCCAATCTTCGGCATTTGCTTAGGACATCAATTGTTCGCACTTGCTTGCGGCGCGGATACGGGACGCTTGAAGTTCGGTCACCGCGGCGGCAACCATCCAGTTAAAGAGCTTGTATCCGGCCGCTGCTACATCACTTCTCAGAACCACGGCTACACCGTAGTAGACGAGTCGATTGCAGGAACAGAGCTGGAAGTTACACATATCAACAACAATGATAAGACGATAGAAGGTCTTAAACATAAGAAATACCCTGCATTTACAGTGCAGTATCATCCAGAAGCAGCGCCAGGTCCGCACGACAGCAGTTACCTGTTTGATCAATTTCTGAACATGATTCGTGAACATAAGCGCAACAATCCAAAGCTGCCGCGTCAAGCGGAGCTGCAAGCTCAGTTGAGAGGGGAACAATAACATGCCGAAAAATACTACACTTAAAAAAATACTCGTTATCGGTTCCGGTCCTATCGTTATCGGCCAAGCGGCGGAATTTGACTATGCTGGGACACAAGCATGTCAAGCGCTGAAAGAAGAAGGATTGGAAGTAGTCCTAATCAACAGCAATCCAGCAACCATCATGACGGACACGAACATGGCGGACAAGGTTTACATCGAGCCGATCACCCTAGACTTTGTAACTCAAATCATTCGCCAAGAGCGTCCAGACGGCTTGCTTCCAACGCTTGGTGGGCAAACAGGCTTGAACATGGCGGTAGAATTGGCTCGCGCAGGCATTCTGGAACAGGAAAATGTACGCCTGCTGGGCACACAGCTTGAAGCGATCGAGCGCGCGGAAGACCGCGACTTGTTCCGCGAGCTGATGCGCGAGCTGGAGCAGCCAGTACCTGAGAGTGTTATCGTTACTTCCGTACAAGAAGCTGTCGACTTCGCGAATGAGATCGGCTACCCGATCATCGTTCGCCCGGCTTATACACTTGGCGGTACAGGCGGCGGTATCTGTGATGACGAAGCGCAGCTTCGCGACATCGTAGCAAGCGGTATCCGCTACAGCCCGATCGGACAATGCTTGATCGAGAAGAGCATTGCCGGCATGAAAGAAGTCGAATACGAAGTTATGCGCGACGCGAACGACAACTGTATCGTCGTATGTAACATGGAGAACTTCGACCCAGTCGGCGTTCACACAGGCGACAGTATCGTAGTAGCGCCATCCCAAACACTGTCAGATCGCGAGTATCAGATGCTGCGCTCCGCATCGCTCAAGATTATTCGCGCCTTAAACATCGAAGGCGGCTGTAACGTGCAGTTCGCGCTTGACCCGCACAGCTATCAATACTATGTCATCGAAGTGAACCCTCGTGTCAGCCGCTCATCAGCGCTCGCATCGAAAGCGACTGGATACCCGATCGCGAAGATGGCAGCTAAGATCGCGGTCGGCTACACGCTGGATGAGATCGTTAACCCGGTAACAGGTCAAACCTATGCCTGCTTCGAGCCGACACTTGACTACATCGTTTCGAAGATTCCTCGCTGGCCGTTCGATAAGTTCACGCAAGCGAACCGCAAGCTAGGCACGCAGATGAAAGCGACAGGCGAAGTCATGGCCATCGGCCGCACTTTCGAGGAATCGATTCATAAAGCGATCCGCTCGCTGGAGATCGGTGTACACCGTCTTTACCTGAAAGGAACTGACGAGCTGGATCAAGAGACACTTGAAGCGCGCCTGAAAGCACCGGATGATGAGCGCATGTTCTTGATCGCGGAAGCTTATCGCCGCGGGTATTCCCTGCAGCAGATTCAAGACTTGACGAAGATCGACTGGTGGTTCCTGGATAAGCTGGAGCGCATGATTCGATTCGAAGATGAGCTTACTAGCGAAGCTAAGCTTTCGGAAGAGACACTATACGAAGCGAAGCGCATGGGCTTCACAGACCGCTCCATTGCAGAAATTCGCAGTGCGGCATTCCCAGACGGAGCGATGACGACGGAAGCGGACATTCGCGCAGCGCGCAAAGCACAAGGTTTGGTGCCAGTATACAAGATGGTTGACACATGTGCGGCAGAGTTTGAAGCGACAACGCCTTACTACTACTCAACCTATGAAACTGAGAATGAAGTAGCGCCTTCCACGAAGGAGAAAGTGCTCGTACTCGGCTCCGGTCCGATTCGGATCGGTCAAGGTATCGAATTCGACTACTCCACTGTTCATGCGGTATGGGCGATCCAGAACGCTGGATATGAAGCAGTTATCATAAATAACAACCCTGAAACGGTATCAACAGACTTTAACACATCAGACCGCTTGTACTTCGAGCCGCTCTTCTTCGAGGATGTAATGAACGTCATCGAGCAGGAGAAGCCGGTCGGTGTCATCGTACAGTTCGGCGGACAAACAGCGATCAACCTTGCGGCTCCGCTTGCTAAAGAGGGTGTGCGGATTCTCGGCACTAGCCTGGACAGCATCGATGAGGCGGAAGATCGCAAGCGATTCGAAGCTCTGCTGTCACGCTTGAACATTGCACAGCCGAAGGGTAAGACAGTGACATCTGTGGACGATGCAGTTGAAACAGCGCAAGGCCTTGGCTACCCGGTACTCGTTCGCCCGTCCTACGTACTTGGTGGACGCGCAATGGAAATCGTGTACTCGGATGACGAATTGCTCAGCTACATGGAGCAGGCAGTTAAGATTAATCCAGACCATCCGGTATTGATTGACCGCTACATGCTGGGTAAAGAAGTCGAAGTAGATGCGATCTGCGACGGCGAGACAGTGCTGGTGCCAGGCATCATGGAACATATCGAACGCGCGGGCGTTCACTCCGGCGACTCGATTGCGGTATACCCTCCGCAGCATCTGTCAGACGAGCTGAAGCAGCAGGTTGTCGATATCACGATTCGAATCGCGAAAGAGCTAAAGACTGTCGGATTGGTTAACATCCAGTTCGTCATCTACCACGACGAAGTGTATGTAATCGAAGTGAATCCGCGATCCTCACGCACAGTGCCGTTCTTGAGCAAGGTGACGAACATTCCGATGGCGAATGTGGCAACGAAGCTCATTCTTGGCAGCAAGCTGGCTGAGCTTGGATACACCGATGGTCTGTGGCCTGAAGCTGACTATGTGTCCGTCAAGGTTCCGGTGTTCTCCTTCGCGAAGCTGCGCCGCGTAGAGCCTACACTCGGCCCTGAGATGAAATCGACAGGCGAGGTAATGGGCCGCGACGTGAAATACGCGAAGGCGCTCTATAAGGGCTTGATCGGATCAGGTATGAAGATTCCAGCGACAGGTGCGATCGTGTGCACGGTTGCTGACAAGGATAAAGATGAAGCGGTTGAGCTGATGAAGGGCTTCAGCGCGCTTGGCTACAAGATTATCGCAACAGGCGGAACTGCGACAGCGATGGAAGAGGCTGACCTGAACGTCATGCGTGTCAATAAGCTGTCCGAAGGCGCACCGAACATTCTGGATCTGATCCGCAACGGTGAAGCGCACTTCGTCATCAATACATTAACTAAGGGCAAGACGCCGGAACGCGACGGATTCCGCATTCGCCGTGAAGCGGTAGAGAACGGTATCGTATGTATGACTTCACTGGATACAGTGCGCGCGCTTCTCGGAATGCTGGAGCAGCTCAACTTCTCATCGACTGCAATGCCGAGAATCAACGCATAATTCGAATTAGCGCGAATTCCTTGAACGAGGAGGCCCCTAACAGGCCTCCTCGGATTGTGAATAGCGGCTAGGAGAGAACATGACGGCATGTCGATCTGAAACATTGGAGGCTGAATAATAATGACGATGACAACAAGAGAACAGATGGCGGGACGAATCATGGTAGCGTTGGATTATCCGAATGCTGAAGCGGCGACATCCCTGATTCAACAGCTGGAAGGCATCCCGTGTTATATGAAAGTCGGCATGCAGCTGTTCTACGCGGCAGGACCAGACTTCGTACGTGAATTGAAGTCGCGCGGTTACCGAGTGTTTCTGGATGTGAAGATGCATGATATTCCGAACACAGTTAAGGGCGGCGCAAACAGCATCACGAAACTCGGTGTCGATATGTTCAACGTACATGCGGCAGGGGGCGTCCAGATGATGCAAGCCGCGATGGCTGGAGTGGAAGAAGCGCTCGCAAGCGACGCTTCGTTAAGCAAGCCTGCTGTCATCGCGGTAACGCAGCTGACGAGCACGAACGCTCACATCATGAACGAAGAGATCGGCATTGCCGGCGAGGTATCGGATTGCGTCGTACGCTATGCAGTTATGGCGAAACAAGCTGGGCTGGACGGCGTCGTGGCCTCACCGCAGGAAGTGACGCAGATTAAGAGTGCGTGCGGCGAGGCGTTTCAAACGATTACACCTGGTATCCGACCTGCTGGCAGCGCTCTTGGAGATCAGGCGCGCGTCATGACGCCGAAGGAAGCATTTGATCAAGGAACTGACTATGTGGTCATCGGACGACCGATAACCGCAGCGCCGAATCCGCGTGAAGCATTAGAATCAATCTTGAAGGAGCTGGTTTAATATGACAACGAACAACCTGGAAATGACGATTGCAAAGCATCTGCTCAACATTAAAGCGGTGGCGCTTAGCCCAAATGAGCCATTTACATGGACGTCCGGCATTAAGTCTCCAATCTACTGCGACAATCGTCTGACGATGGCCTATCCAGAGATTCGCAATGCGATCGCGGAAGGCTTTGCATCTCTCGTGCGCGAGCTTGCGCCTGACGCGGAAGTGATAGCAGGCACAGCAACTGCAGGAATTCCGCACGCGGCATGGGTTGCGGACAAGCTTGGTCTGCCAATGGCTTACATTCGCGATAAAGCAAAAGGTCACGGCAAGCAGAACCAGATCGAAGGCATCATTCGTCCGGGTCAGAAGGTCGTTGTCATTGAAGACTTGATCTCCACAGGCGGCAGCTCTCTCAAAGCGGCGCTCGCTGTTCGTGAAGCAGGCGCTGAGCCGCTCGCGGTATTGGCGATCTTCAGCTATCAGATGAACAAAGCGATCGAAGCATTTGCCGAGGCTAACATACCGCTTCATACGTTGTCCAACTATACTGCCCTGATGCAAGTTGCATTAGAGCTGGGGGTTGTTCAAGAAGCAGATATGGAGCTGCTAAAAGCTTGGCGTCAAGATCCGACAACTTGGGGCAAATAGGACTTAGCTTCATCATAGCAGCTCATCTCGTAAAAGGAGATGGGCTGTTTTTTTATTAAATGATATCGTGACCCTCACTGTACCATGTGATAACATAAGGGAGAAATGGGGTTTATGGTATGAAAAAACGACTATGGCTGAAATGGCTGGCTGCATGTATTTCCGTCACTATGTTGAGTGGCTGTACGGTTGGTAATCCGCTATCGGAGCCATCATCTGATCAGAGCTTAAGTAAGCTTCGTGTCATGTACCATGATAAAGATCAGTTTTATCTGGAGTACGGCGGGTACTTTGCGATGGAGCATCCAGAGATTGAGATTGAAGTGATCGAGACGGATCCGCTGCTCATGAACGGTGGAGATTCTGTAGAAGAAGATAACGAGGAAGAACGATTCCTTGAATTTATTGATCAAGAACAGCCGGATATTATTATGACTGATCTATCGATGATACAGAGGCTGGCGGAGCTAGGCAGGCTGTATGATATAGACGCCATTATAAAGCAGGAAAGGTATAACCTCGATGACATGCTGCCTGGTCTGATCGATATGCTGCGTGAACAAGGCGGAGGAGGATTATATGGGCTTACTCCGGCCTATAACACGAAAGTAGTGTTTTATAATGCCGATTTATTTCACAAATATGGGGTTGAGCTTCCAACGAATCGAATGAGCTGGAAAGAGCTGCTGCAGCTTGGAGAACGCTTCGTGAATATTGAGTCAGAAGAGGGTCAGGTATATGGTATTGCCAATCCGTATCACGACCGAAGCGAGCTGATGTCATCGATTATTCAAGGCTCTAATCTTCAGTTGATCGATGTGCGCGGTGAGAAGGTGCTGATCAACACGCAATCGTGGCGTGAATTATTTCAAATAACAGCAAGTGCCGTTAGCAGCGGAGCGATACGATTTGAGGATCATAAGAATGATGGAAGCAGCAATGATTCTGTTTATGACACCGATTTTATGCAGGGGAAAGCAGCTATATTAATAGAAGATTCTCGGATGATCAACACGCTGGAGAATGCAAATATACTGAAAAAGGGCTCAGAATCGTTCGATTGGGGAATAGTTACGATGCCTGTTGATCCTAGTTATCCTCAAGAATCGGCTTATATTTCGACGGGGGCTGTATTTGCTATTAATCAAGCTTCAGACCATAAAGATGCCGCTTGGGAGCTAATGAAGTTCATTCATAGTCCTGAAATGGCGAAGGCCTCGACGAAGATGATAGAAGGTCAATTGCCGACACGCATGACGCACTTAAATGAAGTGAGCGAGGAATATGCTAAAGTGTTAACAATGTTGAAACCTAAGGCAGTCGACTCATTAGCTCAAACTCTCGATAAGTATCATATTTCGTATTCGATTTATAAAGAGATGTACGAACTGATGAATCAAGCTCTGGATGAATTAATCGCGGGAAAGCCGATTCCTGAGGTGTTTCCGATGCTGGAGAAGCAGCTGCAGCAGGTACTGGATCAAGCTAATAACTTAGGGAATTAGGAGACGTGTTATCACGGCAGCAAGCAGATTGAATACAAGAAAATGGTGATACAAAGGGCAGCCGAGAGGGCTGCCTTTTTTAGCTGTTATTAGAGATATTAGGCCAATTATTATGAAAAAATGTAAAACCAAGCCAAAACGTAACAAACACTGTAACTTTTCAAACAATTGATTCGTTTATACTGTAGAAGTATTTAGGAGGAACTTGTCAGAGGTTGAAGGGGGCACCAGTATTGTTAAAAAAACTCCGCTTAAGGAAACAGCCTAAGGCTGCAGACGAAAGCCCAGTTCAATCGGCAGAAGAGCAGCGCCCAACAGCAGAATCAAAAGAAGATGCGCCATACATAACACAATCTAATCCTGCCAATGTACAGCACGATTGGCCGACTCGAGAGGAATACGATCCGAATAAGCCATTGTTGGAAGTGCAAGGAGTCACCCGAGAATTTGAAGTAGGCGGCAATACTTTGCATGTTCTCAAAGGGATTAATATGGAGGTTCGTTCCGGCCAGCTCGTCATCTTGCGAGGACGGTCAGGTTCGGGCAAAACGACGCTTCTGAACATGTTGGGCGGGCTTGATCTGCCGACGCAAGGGGAAATACAGTTTCGAGGAGAAACGCTGTCTGAATGGAATGACGATAAGCGAACTATTATGCGGCGATATGATATTGGGTTTATATTTCAAGCCTACGCGTTGATGCCGATGTTGTCTGCTTATGAAAATGTAGAGCTTTCGCTCAGAATGGCCAAGATACCGCGTCATTTATGGGATAAGCGCGTCCGACATTGCTTAGAGCTTGTTGGCCTTGGCAAGCGAATGAACCATCGGCCTTCAGAGATGTCGGGAGGAGAGCAGCAGCGTGTCGCGATTGCGAAAGCAGTAGCTCATAAACCGCTTCTTCTGCTGGCTGATGAACCAACTGCGAATTTGGATACCCAAACGGTGGCACAGGTCATGGGTGTGTTTCAACATATTATTCGCACGGAAAATATCTCAATATGCATGGCCACTCACGATCCCACAATTTTGGAGGTAGCAGATCATGTCTATGAAATGGTCGACGGAAGATTCGTCTCCTAATCATCTATCTACTTTGAAACGTCCGTGGCGCAAAGCGATGCTTGCGTTTATGTGCGGCACACTTCTATTCACTGCAGGATGTTCACTGCTTCCGGATGAAGAAGTAGAAGAGGTGCTGCCAGTGATTACGCCTCCGACGCTTTCGAAGAAGCCTGAGCTCGATGTAGTGAAGGACACGTTGGAGACATCCGTTTCTTTCGGCGGTAAGCTCATGTCTGAGCAAGAAGAGCCATTATTTTTTACACTTGGCAGCAAGCGAATTAAGGATGTTTATGTAAGCAATGGCGATACCGTGAAAGCGGGTCAAGCTATTGCGGAGCTGGATCTCGAAGAAATGGAGAAGGATTTGCGCAATAAGCGATTGCAGCTCCGTCAGGATGAGATTCAGATGAAGGAAACCCTTCGTCAGAAGGATGAGATGGATCCGGTTCAATTTGAAGAGGCTCAAATCGCATTTGAAGAAAAACGGCAAGCCATCACTGATCTGGAAGAGGATATTGCGAAAGGTACACTAACGGCTCCATTTGACGGCACAATCATGTCGCTATCCATGCAGAAGGGTCAAATGACCAAGGAATATGAGACAGTAGCTATTGTTGCCGATACAGGGCGCTTAACAGTTGCGGCTGATATGTCCAAGGATGATCAGAAGAAGATTGCTCTTGGTATGGAAGCGGAAGTTAGAATTAATAACGTGGATACTCCGTTGAAGGGCAAGGTTAAATCTTTGCCTGCAACCGTTCCGAACAACAATGGCGGTCCGGGTGGAAATGTTCAGCAGGAACGATTAGAGAATTATGTAGTAATAGAAGTAGAGAAAATTCCGTCAGGCTTGCAGCGCGGCACTCCGCTCAGCGGCAAGATCATTGTGCAGCGCAGAAAAGACGTCACTCTGATACCGTTGTCAGCACTTAGAACGATTGGTTCCCGCACTTATGTTCAGGTTGTTGACGAGAATGGCAAACGGGAAGTCGATGTTGAAGTAGGACAACAGACTTCAACACATGTCGAAATTCTAAAGGGACTTGAACCTGGACAGAAAGTAGTGGGTAGATAATGGGCATCCCACTGATTCGATTCCTATTCCGAAAGATGTGGAATACCCGCTGGCTCACCTTAAGCACGCTAATCGGACTAATCGTCGCTGTATCCTTTACGGTGAGCATTCCGATGTATGCTGATGGCGCGCTTAAGCGCGTTGTAGCGAAGTCGCTGCAGGAGAACAGCGAGGGTCTTCCAGCGGGCTCTCTCTTGATGAAGTATCAAGCAACTGGCGGCAACAAAACAGATCTTAAAGGGTTAGAGGATGTCAATACATACATACGCGAAGACGTCAAGGAGAATATAGGGTTCCCTGCGTCAGTATTTGCGAACACCCGGTTACTTCGCGCGACCGAAGTCATCCCTGTAGATCCATCCAAGGTTGATGCGAGCCGTGTGCGCACGATGTCTATCGCCAGTATGTCCGGCTTGGAAGACAAGATCGAATGGACGAATGGTCGAGCTTTCAAAGACGGTGCTACAGATGGTGTTATTGAAGTCGTTATGTTGGAAGAAGCAATGTATCGCAATGATCTTCACGTTGGAGATGAACTCGATTATCCGACTTATGGAGGTTCCAACGCGACATTGCGCGTAAAGATTGTCGGAACGTTCGAAGCGGTTCAGGACACGGATCCTTATTGGTACCAAGGATTTGAAACGATGATGAACACGATGTATGTCACGGAGAACACTCTTAATCAAACCGTGCTGAAGGATAATCAGGTTCCATTGCTTTCATCCAGCTGGTACTATGCATTCGACCTGCGTGAGATCAAGACGAGTCAGCTGGCATCGCTTAACAGCACGCTGGATCGTTTAGAAATTGATCTATACCAGAAGCTGAAGGGTACTAACGTTGAACTGTCATTCAAGAATCTGCTTGAAGAGTTCCGAACTCAGAGTGTGCAGCTTCAGATGATGCTGTTCACACTTGCGGCGCCTATGATAGCTATGGTGTTCTACTTCATTGCCATGAATGCGAATCAAGCGCTGGAGAAGCAGCAGAGCGATATCTCAGTGCTGCGCAGCCGCGGAGCGAGCACCAAGCAGATCAGTTTAATGTATCTGATCGAAGGTCTCATATTGGGCGGAATTGCCTTATTGCTGGCACCTTTAATAGGTTGGTTTATGGCCAAATCGATTGGATCAGCGGATGGATTTCTGGAGTTCGTTAATCGCCAGTCGATTCCAGTCGGCTTCTCGACGGATGCGATATTGTTTGGAGTTGCTGCTGTATTGATTGCACTGATGTCTAGTGTCATACCTGCAGTCATGTTTGCGCGATCGTCCATCGTTGGTCTTAGACAGAAGATGGCTCGCAAAGATAAGAAGCCAACTTGGCAGCGGTGGTATCTGGATATTGTGCTGCTTGGGATCGCTGGATACGGATATTATTTATCCAATCAACAGCAGATGCTGTCCTTCCAGACAGGAATGAGTTCAGACCAGCTGCAAGTGCAGCCGTTCTTGTTCTTCGTGCCAGCGCTGGCGATATTCGCGGCAGGGTTGTTCTTCCTGCGCATCTTCCCGTGGCTGCTCAGGCTGTTCCAATGGATAGGCGGCAAGTATTTGCCAACTCCGTTGTATCTTACTCTGGTCCAACTGTCCCGATCTGCGAAGTCCTATTATCCGCTGATGATTCTACTGATACTTACGCTAGGTCTCGGTGTGTATAATTCTTCAGCGGCAAGAACAATCGATCTGAATTCAACAGAGCGTACCCTTTATGAATATGGTACGGATGTTATTATTCAGACCGTATGGGAATCGACTGCTGAAGCGGATCCGAACCAGAAACCTCCTACAGGAGGCGGTGGCGGAGGAGGTGGCGGCGGCAAACCGCCGCAGATTAAGAACATCGTTTACAATGAACCTCCGTTTGAGGTATTCAAGGAGCTTCCAGGTGTGGAAGCAGCTACACGTGTGCTGCAGACTAAGGTTAATGTCATTGTATCCGGCCGTTCAATTGGGCAGGGCAAGCTGATGGCCATTGAGAATGATGGCTTTGCCAAGGTTGCATGGTTCCGCAATGACTTGTTCCCTGTGCATCCGTTTGAATATCTGAATGTATTGGGTAAATACACGGAACAAGCGGTAATCATTCCGTCCAATGTTGCAGAGAAATATCAACTGAAACAAAATGATGTAATCAGCATCTCGATTCAAGATCAAATGCTTGATTTCGTGGTCGTGGCGATTCTGCCGTATTGGCCTAGCCAGTATCCAGAGCAAACGCCGTTCTTCATTACGAATATAGATTATATCTATGATCAGGTTCCGATCACACCATATGAAGTATGGATTAAGATGGAGGATGGAGCGAAGCTTGCCCCAGCTATTGAGCAGCTGCAGAAAGCAGGAATCGAGATCGCGTCGGTTAAGGATGTTCGAACTGAACTCGCGGCACAGAGCAAGCATCCGACAAGAGGCGGTGTATTCGGAATATTGAGCATGGGCTTCTTGATCTCGATTATTATTTCGTTAATCGGCTACTTGCTGTATTGGTTCTTCAATCTATCTCGTCGTGGTGTTCAATTCGGTATACTGCGCGCGATGGGGCTGTCTCGCAAGCAGCTGACAGGCATGCTTCTGCTGGAGCAAGTATTTACAGCAGGCTTATCGATTGGTCTAGGCATCATCATCGGCAAATTCACAAGCCGTCTATTCCTGCCGTTCCTGCAAGCTACAGAAAATGCAAAGATGCAAGTACCGCCGTTCCGTATCGTCTTCGAAGCGAAAGATACGATGCAGCTCTATATTGTAGTCGGCGTGATGATGCTGTTGGGAGCTTCTATGCTCTTCATTCATATCCGTCGTCTGCGTGTGCATCAGGCTGTGAAGATGGGAGAGGAGCGTTAAGCCATGATCTATTGTGAAGGACTAGTCAAAATATTCAAATCGAATGATCTCGAGGTAGTCGCGCTCCAGGGCTTGAATCTAACCGTCAATCAAGGCGAAATGATCGCCATTATTGGCAACAGCGGCAGCGGGAAATCCACATTTATGAACATTCTTGGCGGATTGGATCGACCTTCCGCCGGGACTGTGAAGGTCGGAGATTGGGATCTGTTGAAGATTACGGATGAGCAGCTGGTGAAATACAAGCGTGATACAGTAGGCTTCATCTGGCAGAACAACGCGCGCAACCTTCTCCCGTATCTGTCTGCACTTGAAAATGTTGAAGTCCCGATGATGCTGTCCGGCAAGGTGGATCGCGCATATGCAAAGCAATTGCTGGAGTGGGTTGGACTAAGCCACCGCCTCAATAACAAGCTTACTGAGCTGTCTGGCGGTGAACAGCAGCGTGTAGCATTGGCGATCTCGCTCGCTAATCGCCCGCGTATTCTGCTGGCTGACGAACCTACAGGATCTGTAGATACGCAAACTTCTGATCGCATCATGGAAATATTCAGAACGATGAATCGCGAATTGGGAGTAACAATCGTCATTGTAACCCATGATATCTCGCTTGCCAGCAAGGTGGATCGGGTCGTAGCGATTCGAGACGGCTTAACGAGCACAGAGTTCATTAAGCGCAATCCTAACTTGAATGCTGAGGGGAACGAAGGTTTCTCGAATCCGCAGAAAGGTTTGCAGGAAGTTCATGAGGCTTATGTTGT
The DNA here is from genome assembly GCF_058791835.1 of Paenibacillus sp. EB106-04-04-XG159. Lineage (NCBI taxonomy): Bacteria > Bacillati > Bacillota > Bacilli > Caryophanales > Paenibacillaceae > Paenibacillus > Paenibacillus sp. EB106-04-04-XG159. The sequence continues at coordinate 317,999 of NZ_JBYTDY010000002.1, forward strand.
TGTAGATCGCGCAGGCCGCTTGCAAGTTCCTAGAGAGTTCCTTGAAGCGTTAGACATTAAAGACAAAGCCTCGATGGAATTCAATGGGGAACAAATCATTATTCGAACACCAAATAAGTTGGAGGGGTAACCAGATGAAGAAACAAATGTGGGTCCGCAAGCTTCTTAGTGTTACGTTGGTCTTAACGTTAATCTTTCCTATGCTCGTTGCTTGCAGCAATAATAAAGAGAGTAAGGAGAATGAAGAGCGCGTTCTCCGAATTGGAATTATGTACGGAGGCTATGATGATTCTTACTTCCGCCAGCAGTTTACAGATATCTATGAGATGACGCATCAGAATGTTCGAATTGATATCGTACCTGCGATTGACTACAGCCAGATGCAGTTCGACAACATGAATCAAGAAGGCGGAATGAAGGAACCCGATCGTATGGAAGCGGTGAAGAAGCTGATGACTGGCGATAACCCAGTCGATATCATCGTGACGGATACAGGACATTTCCAACAGTTGGCTCGTGAAGGGCTGCTGATGCAATTGGATACAAAGTTGCAAGCTGAGAAGATAGATACAAGCGATTTCGTACCGGCTGTATTCGAAGGGTTGAAAGCGATGGGTGACAACAACCTGTACGGTCTGACACCTACCTTCTATTCAAGCGCACTGCTATATAATAAGAAGCTGTTCCAGGATGCGGGAGTTCCGGTTCCTACAGATGGTATGAGCTGGGATGAGATCTTTACGCTTGCTCGCAACGTTTCTAAAGGTGAAGGAGCGGATCGCAAGTACGGCTTTGCCTTTGAACGCTACCAAGGCGGAGACCTGTTCTGGTCGATCATTAATAACTATGTTAAACCATTGAATCTTCGCATGTTTGATGATAATGCAGAGAAGATGACCGTCAATACTCCGCAATGGGAGAAGGTATGGACCACTGTCGCGAAGCTGGGAACGGATCAGATCGTGCCGACTCAAAATAATGGTATGATGATGGATATGGGTAATAAAGAACCAGGTATGTTCGATTACGACATGTTCCTCTCTGGCAAAGTTGCAATGGTGCTTACAGATTTCAGCTACTTGAACAACGAAGTATATAATGCGATGCGCAATGCCAGCAAGATCAAGAACTTTACTCCATTCGAATATGATGTTGTGACGGTACCAACTCATGCTGAGAATCCTGGAGTATCTGCAAGTGTTCAGTTGAACAACATTTTCGCGATCAACAACAGCGCACCGAATGCTGATGATGCATGGGATTTCATCAAGTATATTCATAGTCCGGAGTGGGCTAAGGTCCGTTCCCGCAGCAGCTATGAGATGGTGTCACGTAAATCGTTCATTAAGCCAAGAGAAGGAACAGATTACAACATTCAAGCATTTTATAATGTAAAACCTCTATCGACAGCTAATGCGAAGCAAGATGAAATGATGTACGGAAACTACTGGCAGGTTCAAGATATCGGCCGTCAGCAGTTCCAGGAAGTCATCAACGGAACGAAATCAGTGAAGGATGCATTGGCTGAGTGGGAGAAGCAGGGTAACGAGGCTTTGAAACAGATTAAGGCCAATCAGAATGGGGTACAAGACGGAGTTTATAATAAACCTGTAGGCTGATTCAGCTGAAGGGGTTGTCCTGAAGTCATGCAGATGACTGGGGGCAGCCCCTTTTGTCCGTCAAAGCGCATCTATTGCTCCCATACAAGCGCACAATTCCACAAGTCTATTCCTTAGCATAACTCTTCAGGGACAGTCCCGCCATTTGCTAAACTATGCGATTGATATTTGCAGATCTGGGCAAATTACAGATTACAAAGATGAATCTATTGATAAAGCAGGTGGATGAGTGATGTATTGGATTTATTGGGGAAAGCTTTATGACTCCAAGTTTCAGGCAAGAGTACTGCAGCAGCGGCTAGAGCATGATGCATGGCTGTATGGCTTTGGTACGCCTCAAGACATCGAAGTATTTCGTTCGAAGAAGGGGAAGTACGGAGTTCGTTTTTTGCGTGACTAATTATCCATATTAGGTACAGCATCTTTCATGTTTGATAGTGATGTGGACGTCATGATTGACGAATGCAATAATGGTGCCATGAGTGTGCAACCCGTACGACACTGCTGTCTTACCCTGTTGCTGATCTGAGAGTAAACATATTGAGCGAGATAACGGGGTAAGATAGTTTGTTTGGAGGTGAGTAAGTTGTTTTGAAATTATTTTCGCAAAGTTCTTGACTGATCATGTGCGGATGTTGTATAGTATTACTTGTCGCCGATGAACGAGGTCGAGCGAGAATGACGCGGGGTGGAGCAGTTCGGTAGCTCGTCGGGCTCATAACCCGAAGGTCGTAGGTTCAAATCCTGCCCCCGCAACCAATTATTATACGACCCTATAGCGAGGGCCCTTAGCTCAGTTGGTTAGAGCGGTCGGCTCATAACCGATTGGTCGGGGGTTCGAGTCCCTCAGGGCCCACCATTTCATGCTTTTTCATAGTTTCAGAGATTATTGTGCCGGGGTGGCGGAATTGGCAGACGCACAGGACTTAAAATCCTGCGGTAGGTGACTACCGTACCGGTTCGATCCCGGTCCTCGGCACCATTTATTGATTACAACTCTGTGAAACGATACATAAGATATGAAATGTAACGAAACTCCTTTCGCACACTGCGGAAGGGTTTTTTTATTCCTGGATGTATCAGAATACGAACTGGCTGGCGGAATTGCGCTAGCTTCAACATAGTAGAGGAGTGTGCTGTGATGAGTTGGAATGTGGAAAATGATTGGTCTGATAAATTGCAAGATGAGGTGCAAAAGCCTTATTTCGTGCAAATGTGGGGAGAGCTCAAGCGGGAATATGAACAGCATACCGTCTATCCTCCGTTCGATCATATATTTACAGCGTTCCAATTAACTTCGTACGCCAATACGAAAGTTGTCATCGTTGGACAAGATCCCTATCATGGCCCGAATCAAGCGCACGGTCTCAGCTTCTCTGTACTTCCCGGGCTGCGTATTCCGCCTTCATTGTTGAACATGCTGAAGGAGAGTGCGGAGGATGTCGGTACGAAGATGCCGAATCACGGCTATCTAGCTTCATGGGCGAATCAAGGTGTGATGATGCTCAACACAGTACTGACAGTTCGTGAGGGACAGGCGAATTCACATAAGGGATTAGGATGGGAGCATTTTACGGACCGAGTTATTGAGCTGCTCAATGAACGTGAGCAGCCTATTGTGTTTGTGCTGTGGGGGAGCCATGCGCAAGCAAAGGCTAAGATGATCGATAAGAAGCGTCATGCCATCGTGCAAGCACCGCATCCAAGCCCGTTATCAGCGCATCGCGGCTTCTTTGGCAGTAAGCCGTTTTCTAAGATCAATGCAGAGCTGGAGAAATGGGGAGCGCAGCCGATTGACTGGCAGCTGCCGTTAACGCTGTAGCTGCTCATATGTGCATTGACACATGATTATGCCTATGATATATTCTTAGATATCACTAATCATGTGATCTGTTAGCTCAGCTGGGAGAGCACTATCTTGACAGGGTAGGGGTCAGTGGTTCGAGCCCACTACAGATCATTAGGAGAAGGAACTGTTCCTAAGTAGATTATTCTACGAAAGGGAAGTTCCTTTTTTATTTGTTTATTCTAAGTTATCTAATCACTGTTGCAGCTAGCTTCTATCGCTTCTAAACCAAGATCATTTTTCATATGTTGAAATAGGTGAATAGCAGGCGGATATGCCTGTTGGATGACTCGACATGTGAAAGGGGCAGAGAGATGGCGGGAGGGGCTATATTGTTCGTATGGCTGCTAGGCTTATTCTCTATGGTAGCCGTTATTTGTTGGAAGTTGTTTCAGTTTATTACTAGTGACAGTATCAAATATGATGAAGAGTTTGTATGGCTGCGTACCGTTAGCGAGGATCATAAGCCTCAATAATGGATAGGACAGAATCATAACTTCATGTATATCGGAACGTTTAATTGAACCAGCTTGCGGAGACAATAGAACAATATCCTTGAAAATGAGCGGAGGTTCTAGTTTGTCTCGAACTCGATGCGGCTTGTGCGTGTTGTTAATGCTAGTTATGGTTGCAGTTTTAATATTGGGGTGTGCTCCATCAGGGGGAGCGCAGATAAGAACAAGCCAGGTTACAGACTATAATAGGAATCCAAGAGTTATCCAAAATGTATACGAGAGCAACACAATACCAGACAGTATATATCGAAAATAAGCAGCACTAAAACAACCCCGCGCTTCAGTGATGAAGCAGCGGGGTTGTGTTGTTAGGTGCAGCGATGCGAAAACACTTATGTACGAGTGTTCTCTTGCTGTTCAGACTCCGCTGGCGGTGGATATCCGGTATTATCATCCGTATCCCACTTGTGATGATATGCTTTTCTCGTCACAACTAGCAGCAGGGCGACCATGCCGATAACCATAATGACGACAGCTATAATAGTTGCTGTGATCGGGTCCATGGAAGTGATTCCTCCTGAGGAAATGTTATTAGCGCTTCAGGTTGTAATCTTGTCGTGGTATCTGGACAATGTTGGATAATCTAACTATACATGATATTCAAATTTTTGTATAATATAAGTTCGTTTAATACTGGGAGGTGCCGAACACGTATGGCAGCAGAACTCATTGAAGTGAAGACGGAAGAACAATTGCAGCAGTGTATAGCGATTCGTACCGAGGTGTTCGTGAAAGAACAGAATGTCCCGATGGAAGAGGAGTGTGACGAATATGATACACTCGATGCTCCTGCTATTCACGTTCTGTTAATGGAAGATGGAGAGTACGCGGCGACAGGCAGAATTAAGATGTTGGACGAGAGCACAGCGAAGATGCAGCGTGTTGCGGTACGTCAACCATTCCGCGGCAAAGGAATTGGCAGATCGCTAATGATCGGTCTAGAGCAGATCGCTCGTTCTCACGGTATGGAGAAAAGTATGCTGGATGGACAGTGCCATGCGGAAGGCTTTTACCAATCGCTCGGCTATGTGACGGTATCTGAGGAGCCGTTTTACGATGCGGGTATTTTGCATGTGCGAATGGAAAAGAAGCTGTAGCAGTATAGTTAAGTGATAAAGTAAACACAAAGTCTCATTCGATTCGGAATGGGACTTTGTGCTTGTGTAATGACTCTAGTACAGAGCTTGCGCACATCAAAATAACCCAAGATTGCTCTTGGGTTAAGGTGAGAAATGCCTAAAAGAGTGGCAGATTGTCTAGATTGTTATCCTTGCGTCCATCCGCATCAGAGCGGAGATGCTCTTCATGATCACGGCCTCGGAATACGTTCAGATGTTGAATTTCATTGTTCTTTACCATTGTCTGAGCGGTCTTATAATCAACGACTCGCCCTGAAGTCAACTTCAGCTCCACAATATCTCCGTCACCATTTTTTCTTACTGCTACAACTTCTTCTTGCTGCACACCGGACTGCTGCGCTAACGGATTAGAATACAACTGTTGCGGTGCGCCCTGAGCTTGCTGGTTAGAACCTACTTGCGGGTTGAACGGTTGTTCCATATGTTATCGCCTCCTGTATCTATTGTGGCTGATACAGCCTATAAACATACGGAGGTTCATCCAATCGTCACTATTTCAGTACCGTATATATCTCATGCTGATTAATAAACGGCATCGGGCCTGTCAGGCCTTCATACATCGACCGCTCGTCGCCATAGTGCATAAGCGAGATTCTTTCCTGTACAGCAAGCGGCAGCGATAACAGCTGCGATAACGTCGCATGCACTTCGCCAGGCTCGATGAATTGGCAATCATGCCAGATGCGTTGAACACCCTGCTCGACAAGAGCTATGAGCAGATCCGGCTTGAAGCGCATATCGGCACTATAGAAGAAGGCTTCATCGAATAGGAGCGAGTAGCTACGTCTTCCTTCTATATGAGGAGTCTCAATAAATCGTATTTGTACCCCTTCCATCAATAGATAGCTCGTCTCAGGCTCCACCGCACATACCTCAAATACATCTTCCAGCTTATCAATTCCGTCTTGTGTCAGACCACCCTTTAATGTTTGCTCCCATAAGAGTTGTATCAACGGGGCTGCGATGATGAGCTTGGGTTTGCGTCCGTATTTGAATCTCATCTGAAAGGCATATTCTTCAAGCCCCCCGACGTGATCAGCGTGCATATGTGTGACGATTACGCCTTCAAAGTCATTGAAGGATCGACCTAAATGGTGAATAGCCATTGGTGCCGTAATGCCGCAATCGATGAGATAGGAGACCTCTCCCTTTGATAATATCCCATTATTGTTCCAGTAAGCCTTCGCGAACGCGCTCCCTGTTCCGAGCATTTGAAGCTGCAAGGTCATCGTGTAATCCTCCGTTTCATTGAAAATTACTATCATTTTACCTTTTAGTGGGTATATGCACAAGCAACGATGCTCTAGTCTGCATATAGTGAACGAGGAGAAACGAGTTTCCCGTGTTGAACGTGTAAAGTGGGTGTGGCTAATGGCTAAAGGCAAAGTGATTAAGAAGAAAAAGAATCTGTCCGGCGGACGTGCGCAATATACGATGCGGCTCGTCACCTCGGACAGATGTGTTGTGTGCCCAACACCGTGCTTACGGGGATTGCGGTATGCCGAACGAATGTCCCAGCCAGGTGAGATTGGCAAAGGAGTGCCATGCATCTTGACTCGTACAAAAATAGGAGGCGATTGAGCTTCAGAAGAATATTCTCTGTTGCTTCAATACGAGCAATCCGATTGGTCTGGGGTTTGTATGCGCAGCATACACCCCGGACTTGAGTCCGTTCTGCTGATACGTCGATTCAGTTTCATCCGAAATAAGAATGAAGCTATAGGAGAGAGGTGTCTGCACTTTGAACATTTTATGGAAAGGAAATGCTTATACGAATTCAAGTGATCGTAAGGGACAAGTCCCCCAGGTTATCGTCGATCACATTTCCGCAGGCTCGATGTCCAGCATGGATTCATGGTTTACGACATCGGACAATAAGGTGTCTTCAGCGCACTATGGAATATCGAAGCGCGGAGATATTCATCAGTACGTCGCGATCGAGCGGGCTGCTTGGGCACAAGGGATCACGTCGGACAAGATCCCACACGCATTATCGGTGTATGTTAGGAGCAGGTCGGTTAATCCCAATCTATATGCGGTATCGATCGAGCATGAAGGCTTCGATGGTGATCTGACGGAGGAGCAATTCAAGGCGAGCGTATGGCTGCATCGACACATTCAGCACATGGTTCAACAAATATGGAATACGACTATACCATTGACGCCCGAGCGTGTCATTGGGCATTATCAGATCGACCCTATTCGCAAAGCAAGCTGTCCAGGACCTAAGTTTCCTTGGGCTAGGCTTTATCAGGAATTAAGCCAAACAACCGGAGGTGATGGCAGCATGGAGGAGATTAAGAAAGAGCTTGAGAAGCTGCGTTTGGCCGCTGCTAAGCTGGACGAGCGCTTGAATGCCTTGGAAAGTATGCAGAAGATGAAGGATATCCCGGAATGGGCGAAACCAAGTGTCAGCAAGGCCGTGAAGAAAGGAATCTTAACCAATCCCGAACAGTCGTCATACGACTTCTATCGCATCTTGACGCTTCTGGATCGCGACGGATTGCTGTAATTTATCGATCAGCATAATCAGAATATAAATATGAATTATATTAGTTGCTCATTTGTCCACATATGCGCAACTCTCCTGCATAAATCGAGTATAACTATACAACTAAGCTTGTTGGAGGTTACAAACATGAAGTGCAGGAGAATTGCCACACTGGCTCTATTAGGTACCATTATTGGAGGAAGTTTTCTATCTGTCGTTCCTGTTGCTGGAGCAGAAAGTTCTGTAGACAAAGTAGAAGTTAAGATTAATGGTCAATCTATACCTGAAGGAGGTTTAGTGGTTGATGGCAGAACTTACATGTCTGTAAGGCAATTACAAGATACTCTAAGAGCATTCGTATACTGGGATGCAGATAACAAGCGCTTGTATTTGAATAAACCGAATGTCAATATGCTGTTGTTCCGTGATAAGACGATATTTGGTAAAGTCGAGACAGGCAGCAAGGTGAGTTTCTCCGTCTTTACGCAAGTGGACAGCTTGAAGTCTGATGTCGATTCTATTCGCTTGACCATCACGGATCCACATGGAAAGACTTCGAAGATTCAAGAGTCGCCATTATCGATAAGCAAGGAAAGCTTCTGGTTCCGAAGCGATGATTACAAGTATGAATTCAAGCATAAGGGAGACTACAAGATTCAGTGCTTCCTGCGTCAGAAGAATGGTGAATATGCGCTGATGTCGGAAATGACAGTTGAAGCGGTTGATAAGATAAATTAATAGCGGGATGAGCATTACTTATCTTGGCATACGTGTTCTGTTGGATTGTGTGCATGTGAATAGCTGAAGTCGTCAATAATAACATATGCCGCATAAGTATGGGACCGTTCGGTGAAGGCTGGTCTCGTTGACCTGCTGTATATTACGTGTTACGATACGAATGGATGTCAGACATCACTTGTACATAAAGGAGAATACTGCAATGAGTGAACATAATAATGGATGTGGCTGCGGACACGACCACGATCATGAGCACGAGCATCATCATAACCATGGTGAAGACTGTGGATGTGGACACGATCACGAACATGACGCTGAGGACTTCGTAATCACACTTATCGACGATGAAGGCAATGAGAAGGATATGGTATGGGTCGAAACGTTCAACGTTGAAGACAATATGTATGCTCTTCTGCTGGAACGCAATAATCCTGAAGCAGACGGCGTAATCGTACGTGTTGACGAAGAAGGCGAAGATATGGCGCTTAACGCTATTGAAGATGATGAAGAGTGGGAACGCGTTCAGAAAGCATATGAAGAACTCGTAGCTTCACAAGATCAATAGTTATGATGAAGGGGCTTCTCCGGTATAATGCCGTTGAGAGGCCCCTTTCGTCTGTATTTGGCCTGGCTGGAGTTATTTGCGTGGATTGAAGTACATGCGTCGACCGTTGAATAACGTAAGTTCACCTTTCCACACCTTGGCTAAATATTTCATAAACTCATTGCCTTTGCCCTTGTCGCCGTGCGTGGCGACATCTGTCAGGACAAGCTCTACCGTATGGCGTTCAGTCCCATCCACCTCAGTCTGTCCAACTCCGATCAGCAAATGCTTATAGCGAGGGTCGGTACCTTGTAAGACAAAGCCGATATGTTCATGGCCTGGCTTCGTTTCAATTGTATAAGGGAAAGCGGCATCTTCGTATTCCCAACCCAACTGCTTGCCTGTGAGTGCGGTTTGCTCTTTATAATGGAGCAGCTGCTGCTTCAATTGATCCAGTGAAACGGAAGCAACCGCAGATCCGTCTACCAATGTAATAATTGCGCGTTGACTCATGATATACCCTCCCATCACTCTGACAACATCATATCACCACTGCTTTTTTATGGCAATATTTTCATGTTTTTAGGTTTGCTAGTCGATCGGTTAATCTTTAATTGACTGTTGTAGGGCAAGTATTATATATGGTATATTTAGGAAATAACTTATGCTGCTATCATCGTATTCCAAGACATTAGATGCTTATTCGTTCTCGCTGTCAGGCTTAGCACTTTGAGCTAAGCGAAGCAAATCGTTTCATCTATGCCCTGAATCGATCAAGTCCTTTTTCGGGGAAATCCGTCGTTCATGAAGGAGGAGATGGCATGTATCAGAATCTATACGAAGTATCGGAGCAAGCTAATGTGAACTTTATTGGTTGGGCTGCAGAACAAGGGCGTTATGATTTTGCACTCATCTACTCCAACCACTTTATCGGCAAGACGTTGGTCGTATGTATGCAAACAGGACGATCGACTCTGCTGTGTGAAGATGATCTGAAGCCCGAATTGCTGATGAAGTCATTTCAGCTGAATGATCTTGTGGCTGCGGAAGAAGCGGGGAACATATTGCGCACGAGAGTTCCGTCTCTGGAAGTGCGTGATCAATACTGAATCCTACCATAATGGAATGAAGTTAGTGAGAAGGGGCATTCCCGTTAGTGCTTGACCAATGGGAATGCCCCTCTAATATTCGAAGCGTTTATTCAAAGATAGCTTGCTCTTCTTTAATTACCTTTACATATTCAATGTATCGATCCTCAGTACCTTTCACAGGAAGTCCGATCTCGATATGGTCACATATATAATCGATGTTCTTCTGTGAAATGACCTCGCCCGGCAATAAGATCGGTATGCCAGGAGGATACACGTATATGAATTCAGCGATAATGCGCCCTGCCGATTCCTTGAACGGCACGAGCTCGGTGTCTCCGTAGAAAGCATCGCGCGGAATCAAGGACAACTGTGGAATATCCGGTATTTTAACTACAAGCTCATGTACTTCATTTTGATTATTGTGGGTACGTGACAATTCAGTGAGCGCCTGCAGCAGGATATCGACAGTATCTTGGGTATCTCCAGGAGTAACCAAGCACAGAATGTTGTACATATCACTTAATTCAACTTCAATATTATAGTGATCGCGAAGCCAATTCTCCGTGTCGTATCCGGTAAGTCCAAGATGACGAACATGAATCGTGACCTTGGTCGGGTCGTAGTTGTAAGTAGCCTCGCCGCCTAATATATCTCTTCCGAAGCAGTATAAGCCAGGGATTTTATTTATAGACTCCCGAGCGTATTCAGCAAGTGCTATCGCGTGCTCGGCTATTTCATGGCCGTTCAACGCCAGATTGCGGCGTGATGTGTCTAAGGATGCAAGCAGCACATACGATGTCGAAGTCGTCGTGAGCATGCTGATAATCGTTTGGATGCGCTGCGGGTTAATTAGACCATTCTTCGTGTTGACATTCAGAACCGAGCTCTGTGTCATGGATCCGCCAAGCTTATGAACACTGGTTGCTGCCATATCTGCCCCAGCTTGCATAGCTGACATTGGAAGCTTCTCATGGAAATGGATCAATACGCCATGAGCTTCATCCACGAGCACTGGAACCTCGTACGAATGGGCCAGGTCCACGATTTCCTTCAGATTAGCGCATATGCCGTAGTATGTTGGGTTAATAACAAGTACAGCTTTCGCGTCAGGATGCTTCTCTAAAGCTCGCTTCACAGATCGGGTCGTTATGCCGTGGTCAATGCCCAAGTTCACATCTCGCGCCGGAGATACGAATACGGGTCTAGCACCTGCAAAGATGATAGCCGACATGACCGACTTATGGATATTGCGCGGTACGATAATCTTGTCACCAGGCGCACACACCGACATGATCATCGTCATTATGGCACCGCTTGTGCCTTGCACGCTAAAGAACGTGTAATCAGCGCCGAATGCATCGGCTGCCAACTGTTGCGCTTCCGCGATGACACCGGAGGGTTGATGCAGATCATCCAACGGCGCAATATTAATGAGGTCGATAGAAAATGCCTCATTACCTATAAACTCACGGAATTCCCTGTCGGCCCCGACACCTTTCTTATGGCCTGGAATGTGGAACTGCACCGGGTTGCGGGCAGCATGACTTGTTAAAGCAGTAAACAGGGGAGTTCGATGATGATCCATCGCGGTTTCACAACCTTTCATGATGAAGATACGTTCTTCTTAGAAGAGACGTCACAAACAAACAAGGATTAGTTTATCAAAAACAATCGTGAATGCAAGTATAATTTATTGGGTTAAGGTTGAAAATGTTCGGATATAGATAGGAAGCTTCTTACAACATACATGTTGCTCATTTTAAAAATGTGGTAGGATTAGCTTACGGAGGTAAGGTATATGAAAAAACAATTAACAGTCGTAGTACTTATGCTGATGATGGTATTTATCGGCTTCGGCATCGTTATTCCAGTACTGCCGCTCATGATAACGGAAACAGGAGCAAATGAGATGCACTTAGGGCTCATGCTGTCCCTATACTCATTAGTATCTTTCATCGTTTCACCGCTGTGGGGAGGCTTGTCCGAACGTGTCGGCCGCAGACCGATTATACTAACCGGAATATTTGGATTTGCGGTGAGCTATCTGATGTTTGGACTTTCAGGCGGCAGCCTCGTGATGATGTATGCTTCACGATTGCTGGGCGGTTTGTTCGCTGGCGCCGTGACTGCCGTTATTGTTGCCTATGTGGCGGATATTACTACAGATGAGAATCGTACGAAGGGTATGGCGATGGTAGGCATAGCGATCGGCCTTGGCTTTACATTTGGTCCGGCGTTCGGAGGATTGCTGAGTCAATTTGGCAACCCTGTACCGTTCTTTGCAGCTTCTGCACTGACCTTCATAACTAGTGTAATGGGTATGGTGGTATTGAAGGAATCGCTGCCGGCAGAGAAACGGCGCAGCAAGCATCAGCCTGCTCCGTCACGCTGGTCGGCCTTTACCGGACGAATGAAGTACCTGTATGTGTTATCGTTCTTTGTTACATTTGCTCTGGCGGGGCTTGAGGCGACGCTGCTGTATTTCCAAGCGATTAAGATTCCTGGCATTACAGCGGTTGACATCGGCTGGATGTTCTTCTTCTGCGGTCTGGCAGGAGCGCTTGTACAAGGCGGGATCGTGCGCAGACATATTAAGAAGGGCGGAGAGAAGAATGCGATCGTGATCGGGCTGATAATATCTGCAGTCGGGTTCATCTTGCTGCTGTTCTCCAGCAATGTGTGGAATGCGACGGTGTTCCTGTGCGTATTCGGAATTGGCAATGCTCTCATCAGACCTTGTGTAACTTCACTAATCACTCAGAAGACGACTGTCAGTCAGGGCGTGGCATCAGGACTCAATTCATCAATGGACAGCTTTGGACGAATTGCAGGTCCGCTGATCGCGACCGCCTTATTCAACATTCAAGCCGGTTTGCCGTATGTTGTCGGTGCGGTACTATCGGTACTGGCGATCGGTCTGGTAGTCCGATTCGCAGCTATAGATCAAGCGAGCTCCAATAGCACAACAGCATAAACGACAAGATCAAGACGGTGCCGATACATCTAGGATAGGGTGTGGGGTGCCGTTTTGTTATGTAAATGACGAAGGATGGTGCTGTATGATTCATAAGTTGTCCAACTCGACGGCTGATAGGGAGATGGATGCATGGAAACAGCAAGAGATATTGAACTACGAGAGAAAGCGAGAAAGAATGTACTGGAAAGGAAGGGCCATCGTATTTACGATTGCTACACTGAATATTTTAAGCGCTATCACTTCTTTATTGATTGATTTCAGATTATTTAGCTTTATCGTTACAATTGCATTATCCATTGCTTTATATGCGGGTGTATCTTGGGTCAGGTACTTGTTCATCATCGGATTGGGACTTGGGGTATTAATCAATTTGTCTGTAATTAAAGAGTTTGGGAATATGCCAGTTGTAGTTATCTTGGTTGTGATTGCCATCATAATATTTGAAGTGGTGTGCTGCTGGTTATTGATAGCTAATGAAAGTGTCAGTGAATTTTTATATTCGCAGAAAAATGGGTGATGTGCGAGTGAGGGAAGCCGTAGCAGCTGCTAAGCTCCAGTGTGAAAAAGCTTAGCAGCTGTATGTTGCTTATGCGGATAGAATATTTAAGAATTGTTAGGATGCCGATTGAACTGCCAGCTTGTACAGCGGCATGAGGGTGTGAATGGTTTCAGACGCAAGATTCATGAAGGCATGTCCATCCGCCAGCGCGGGATCATTCGGCAGCAGATGTCTGCCGACCAGCCATTCGGATGATTTTACATCGCGGAAACGGAGCAATGTCTGCTGCAACGATGCATCATCAAGCGACCCGAAGCGCACCGCGCGTTTATCCATATGATCAAGGGATAATACGTAGTCAGCTGGAACCGTTTCACGGACCTCGTCGAGCTGATTAAGCAGTGTAGTTGCAATAGCGGATTTATGGTTTGTTTCATATATGAATGCCAGCCAGATAAACACATGATCGTCGAACAACCCGACTTGAAAATGGGGATGAGCTTTATATCCGCGCTTATTCGGTCCGATCGCGAGCCATGTATCCTTAGGGGGATTTACCGTGCGGCGAGCATGCTTGGCGATGTGAAGATACATTTCTTCACCTGCAAGCAGCGCGGCATCTCCAACCAGCTGTTCACCAATCGCGCGAAATTTAGGCTGAATTCGTTCTTGTATAGCTTTCATACGTTCCTCAAGACCATCAATCTGAAACGTATCGAAGTCTGATGCATGGAAACCGTTAAATGTCATCTTCGTAATCTCCTCCTCGAACCTATCCCACAGGGACGAACAATCAGTTCGCTGTCCATTATACCATAATAGCATAATTGAAATTCCTCTTGACGCACGGAAGCAAGCAAAGCTGCTACAATTTATAAATTCAAGTCAATAATCCAAGTCACATCATCATATGATGGAATTATATATCGATGCTGTGTCAAGGAGGGATTGCCGTGAATCGCAGCGAGGAAGTAGAGTACTGCAATTTAGAGTTGCGCTTTGACCGCCGGCAAATCCAGAACCTCATTCGGGATCTGATTCAAGAAGGATACTCTTTATACTGGAGTGAGAATGAAAGCCTGTTCATTGTGTCCATACGAACAGGACGCAAGCTCGTCAAGCTTCGCTTTCAACGTATGCATCAACGCTATAAGATCGTGGGAGACTATACGATACGCGATGAGCGTCTGGCAGAATTCATGGAGAAGTTGATCGGAGATGCGAGAGGTCATGCGGTTGTAAAACGGTTTAAAGACCGGCATATTATTATTGAAAGCATCATGTTTGGCGAAAGAATTCGACTCGTTGAAATATGCGGTCTAGAACAGCGAATACTGTATCAGAAAAAGCCTGTGGTCACGACGGAAGAGATGATGCGGACATTCCGCTCGACGCGTGCTGAAGAGCGTATCGAATCATTGACAGAGGAAGTTGATCATACATTGTCCGCGCTTCATAAAGCGCTTATGGAGCAAGATGAGGAGGAGATTCAACGCTGCAAGGAGCTGTTGAATGTGCTGAGAAGCGAGATGCTTCAATTAGAAGTATAGTCTGGTTCAATTCGAATTCATGTTGACCACCCTCCTGTTCAGATGGTAACGCTTTCTGAATAGCTGCAGGGTGTTTTGCTGTCTGGGTGGGAGAAGATTGGCATGGACAAGCCGCTCTGCAGGGGTTCACTTCTATCCTCAAAAAGAGTACAATAGCAATAATGCAAACCATAATCTAATAAATAAAGGGTGGAAGTACTATATGTCAAAGACACAAATCGGTGTTATCGGGTTAGCGGTAATGGGCAAGAACTTGGCCCTTAACATTGAAAGTCGTGGATTCTCAGTTTCCGTATTCAACAGATCCCGTGAGAAGACGGATGCTCTCATGCTTGAAGCACCAGATAAAAACTTAACGCCTACATATACGATCGAGGAATTCGTGGCTTCGCTCGAAACGCCGCGCAAGATCTTGATCATGGTTCAGGCGGGTGCGGCGACTGATGCGACGATCGAATCGCTCATCCCACACTTGGATGAAGGCGACATCATCATTGACGGCGGTAACGCGCATTACCCTGATACGCAGCGCCGCAGCACATACTTGGAAGGCAAGGGCTTCCGCTTCATCGGTACAGGCGTATCCGGCGGCGAAGAAGGCGCGCTGCTCGGTCCAGCGATTATGCCGGGTGGACAAGAAAGCGCGTATAAATTGGTCGAGCCGATCCTGACAGCGATCTCTGCGAAAGTAAACGGCGAGCCATGCTGCACTTACATCGGATCTGACGGCGCTGGCCACTATGTGAAGATGGTTCATAACGGTATCGAATATGGAGATATGCAGTTGATCTGTGAAGCGTATGACCTGATGAAAAAGGTTGTAGGCGTATCGGAGAAGGAACTGCATGAGATCTTTACAGAATGGAATAAAGGCGAGCTCGACAGCTATCTGATCGAGATCACTGCTGATATCTTCTCCAAGTATGACGACGAAACAGGCAAGCCTATGGTTGACGTCATTATGGATACTGCTGGACAGAAGGGTACTGGCAAATGGACAAGCGCGAACGCACTTGACCTTGGCGTGCCATTGTCCATGATTACAGAGTCCGTGTTCGCACGCTTCCTGTCTGCGATGAAAGAAGAGCGCATCGCTGCCAGCAAGGTGCTTTCCGGTCCTGAAGCACCGGTGTTCAACGGTGACAAAGCGGAGTTCATCGAGAAAGTGCGCCGCGCGCTGTTTGCAAGTAAGATCATGTCTTATGCTCAAGGCTTCAGCCAGATGGGCGTAGCTTCTGCAGAATACAACTGGAATCTGCAGCTTGGCAATATCGCGAAGATCTTCCGTGGCGGATGCATCATTCGCTCGCAGTTCCTGCAAAATATCACAGAAGCTTACAACCGTGATCCAGAATTGAAGAACCTGCTGCTTGATCCTTACTTCAAGGATGTAGTTGAATCGTATCAAAGCGCATGGCGTGAAGTGATCGCTACAGCGGTCACATACGGAGTGCCTGTTCCAGGCTTCTCTTCTGCACTCGCTTATTACGATAGCTACCGCACAGAGCGCCTGCCAGCGAACCTGCTGCAAGCGCAGCGCGACTACTTCGGCGCTCACACGTTTAAGCGTGTGGACAAAGAAGGTACGTTCCACTACAACTGGCTGTCCAACGAGTAATGCCAGCTAATATGAACGCCGGGCCATTAGGCCCGGCGTTTGTCATACAGTTTCATAAGGAAGGGGAAGCATCGTTCGATGGCCCCAACATGATGCTGGCTGTTCTCTTCATATAACGGCGAAGACGCTCGCTCTCCTGACCGGAGGTTGAGTTGCGCTGCAGCAATAACATGGATAGCTCTGCATAACATCGATAGCTGTCCAGCAAGGTCTCATTGGCAAGTGACGAATGAGCTCCTTCTTCGGTTAACTTGTTCTTGATCGTGTTCAACAGCCAGATAATATCATCTCTGCATAAGGGATGATTCGGGTCCATGATGCGTTCCATATGAGCGGTGAACATGCGATATGCAGAGTTGTTGCCCGATCCAGGGGCTGGGGGTGAAGTCATCTTCATTCACTCCTCTATTAGATTGCGGGAAGGGAAAGCACTAGCGAATATAAGCCTTTTAGCTTGTACTATCATCTATACGTTGGTAATAAGCATTTTATACATGGTGATTGTCGAAATAATTACCGCTATGGTATCATATGGGAAGTTTAACGCTAGGAGTGAAGTGAGATGCTGACGGAAGCGCGCGCATTCAACATCGTGTTAATTGGATTTATGGGTACAGGCAAGTCAACCGTCGGTGTATGTCTCGCAGATCGGCTGAAGTATGACTTTGTTGATTTGGATGAAGAGATTGTAAGACAGGAAGGACGAAGCATTCCGGACATATTTGCGCAGGAGGGGGAAGCATACTTCCGGGACGCTGAGAGCCTTGCGCTGTCCCGCTTGATGGGGCAGCAGCGGTTAGTGATTGCTACAGGCGGAGGCGCTGTGCTGCGGGAGAAGAACTGCCGCGTGATGAGCGAGTGCGGCTGCGTTGTCCATCTGACAGCGGAGACGGCTACGATTATCGAGCGCGTGAGGGGCGATCGCAACCGTCCACTGTTGCAGGGTGACGCGTCAGAGCGTGTGAGAAGCTTAATGGCGGAGCGCAGCGGCAAGTACGACTTTGCTCATGCTTCCGTAGCTACCGATCATATGAGGGTAGAACAGATTACGGAAGCGGTCATTGCTGCATATATGGGCTTTAATAGCGCTAATATTACGCTATAGGACCTTCCGCGTTCATCCAGGCAAGCATGCCGCCTTCTAGGTTAACGACGCCATTATATCCCTGCCGCTGCAAATATTCGCATACACGATCACTGCGGTAACCGCTGCGGCAGATAAAGATGATTTCCTCATGCTCTTGAAGCTCTTCAATACGTGCAGGAATTTCATTCATCGGGATATGCTTGGCTCCTGGAATGATGCCGTGAATGACTTCTTCGTGCTCGCGGACGTCAATCATTACTATAGTCGGCTCAGCAGACGGCTCAGCGGCCAATCGAGCCATTAAGTCTACGACGTTGATCTGTTTAACTGGATTCATCGACAGTTCTCCTTCATCATGGTGAATAATATTGTTGGCGGAAGCTATGCGCTTGAAGTGTGACATATATCATATGTTCTCATGGAAATGATACGAAGCAGTATTTATTTTGTCAATCTGTATTCATAGATATAGGTGTTGATCCAAGATAATTAAGGAGTGGGATTATGGATGTTATTGTGAGACCAACAGATAAGCTGCAAGGCGATATTCAAGCACTTTCTTCTAAAAATTATACGACAAGGTATCTGTTAGTTGCCGCCTTGGCGGAAGGTACAAGCACTATCTATTATCCAGCTCACAGTGAAGACAGCGATGCTATGCGCCGTTGCTTGCAGGATCTGGGCGCTAAGCTGGTGGAAGATGAGACGAAGATCGTGATAACGGGATTCGGCAGCCGTCCACAGCTTATTCCGACTTCTCAGGAACTAAATGTGGGGAATGCAGGCGCCGTATTGCGCTTTTTGATGGGTATCGCCTCGCTTCTGCCGGAAGTAAATTTCGTGAATGCTTATCCGGAATCGCTAGGCAAGCGTCCGCATCATGATCTGATCACAGCGCTGGAGCAGCTGGGCGCCGAAGTCGAGCACCGTGACGGCAAGCTGCCAATTACGATTCGCGGCGGCGGTCTTCGCGGCGGGAAGATCACGGTATCGGGCAACATCAGCTCTCAATACCTGAGCTCCTTATTATTCTTAACACCGCTTCTGCCTGAAGACAGCACGATCGAAGTTACGGATGACCTCAAGTCCAAGGTCGTTGTCGGTCAGACGCTGGAGGTGCTGCGAGAAGCGGGGATCGTCATTGAAGCCAGCGATGATCTGATGCATTATCGCGTTCCGGGCGGTCAGCGCTATCAAGCGCGTGATTATACGGTTCAGGGTGATTATCCTGGTTCAGCGGCAGTTCTAGCTGCCGCAGCGGTGACACAATCAGACGTCGTATTGCGCGGCTTGACTCCCGACAGCAAGCAGGGTGAACGCGCGATCGTTGATGTGCTTCGTATGATGGAAGTGCCGCTTACGCACGAACAGAACAATATCCACGTCAAGAGCGCAGGCAAGCTCAAGGCGGTTGAATTCGACGGCGACGCCGCCACAGATGCGGTATTGGCGATGGTAGCAGCTGCGGTATTTGCGGAGGGAACATCCCGCTTCTATAACGTAGAGAATCTGCGTTACAAGGAATGCGACCGCATAACGGATTATGTGACCGAACTGCGCAAAGCCGGAGCCCATGTGGAAGAGCGCCAGGCCGAGATTATTGTCCACGGCCGTCCGGAAGGTGTTGAAGGAGGAGTGGAGATCAATGCTCACTTCGACCACCGTGTCATCATGGCGCTCACAGTAGTGGGCTTGCGCTCCAAACAGCCTATTCGCATCAAGGATGCGCATCATGTAGCGAAGTCTTACCCGAACTACTTCGATCATTTACAAGCTCTAGGCGCTCAAGTAGAATGGATTGAAGCTTAATCTATATTCATTCTGAGTGATGAATGGAATAGTGGAATGGAGGAATATGAAATGGCCTATGAACACCCTTCTCAAGATACAATCAAGCAGCTGCTGCAGAACAGCAAGACGATCACTGTAGTCGGTTTGTCGGATGATCCCAGCCGTACTTCTCATATGGTAGCTCAAGCTATGAAGTATAAGGGCTATCGCATAATACCGGTCAATCCTAAGGCTGAGACGATATTAGGCGAGAAGTGTTACCCTACACTGCAGGACATTCCTGAGCCTATCGATATCGTCAACGTATTCCGACGCAGTGAGTACTGCTTGGATGTCGCCAAGGATGCTGTAGCTGTCGGTGCGAGATCGATCTGGATGCAGCAAGGTGTTGTGAATGAGGAAGCTGCGGCTTATGCAAAGGAACATGGTCTGCAGGTCGTGATGGACTCTTGCATTAAGGTTATGGACGCTATTCTGCTGCCAAAAGGCAAATAGAAGACACCCAGACGGCGTTGTGGAAAAAGAATGATTGAAGTTAATAGGTGATAACGCTCATCCGTGTTATAATAATGAAGCCATTGACGCGTTATTTCACGTAGAGCCGGAGTGACGCTCCCGAAAGTCTGGGGCTGAGCTTCGGCTTTTCACGATTATAGAGACATCGAGACACTCCAACCAATGAATATTCAGTAATTCATTCAATTGATCAAGGGGGGATCGTAGTTGAATCAGTTAGGGTCATTACAGCAGCTTTCACGCTCGCTTATGCAGCCTATGATGGTGATGCCAGCTGTTGCAGTTCTCCTCGCGGCTGGGCAATTGCTCGGTCTCTTTGGATTAGATGACGCTGCTGTTTGGTTCTCCAGTGCTGGCAGGACGCTGATTGGCCTGCTTCCATACTTCTTTGCGGTTGGTGTGGCTCTTGGAATGTCCAACAATTCAGGGATCGCTGGATTGGCTGGCTTGATCGGTATATTTATCTACACGCGTTTACCTGGTTTATGGGTTGATGCGAGTGTGATCGCGCCGGAGCCGACAATTTTTGTTGGTATCTTATTCGGCTTAATGGCCGGATTCGTACATGAAAAATTCCGTACCTTACAGTTTCCGGAATACATACAGTTTTTTGGCGGTTCACGATTTGTTGTACTCGTAATGGCGTTAGTGTCTGTAGGGATGTCCTATCTTCTGACATTGGCGCTGCCGTCGATTAACCAAGGGATCGAATTTCTAGGGCAAGAATTAGTCAAGATGGGGAGCTTCGGCGTGTTTTTGTACGGAGTGCTTCATCGAGTGCTTGTTGCCTTCGGGCTGCATCACCTGTTGAACAATGTAATCTGGTTTCAGCTTGGCAGCTATACTGATGCAGCGGGAATAACGGTAACGGGCGATTTGCCAAGGTTCTTCGCTGGCGATCCAACTGCAGGAATGTATATGGCAGGGCTGTATCCGATCATGATGTTTGGCCTGCCGGCTGTCGCAATGGCGATTGTGCATGAATCAAGGGAGGATTTAAGGCCTAAGGTTCGCAAAACGTATTATAATGCCGCGCTTGTATCGATGCTTACAGGCATCACGGAGCCGATAGAGTTCGCATTTCTATTCTCTTCGCCGCTGCTGTTTATCGTACACGCGCTGCTATCAGGCGCTGCCATGTGGCTCACTGCGGAGCTTGGTATATTGCATGGATTCTCATTTTCCGCCGGGGCGATCGATTATGTGATGAATTTCCATCTTTCCACACACGGGTTGTGGTTAATTCCGATCGGTATCGCTTTCGGGCTTGTTTATTATGTCGTGTTTCGATTTGCGATCCAACGTTTTCAGATTCCTACGCCTGGCCGGGTTGATGGCAGTCTGCTGGACGATATGGCTGGTGATCTCGTGCATCGGGCACCGCTTATTATTCGTGCGCTCGGAGGCAAGGATAACCTAATTGATATTCAAGCCTGCATCACACGCCTGCGGTTGCGAGTCAACAATGAGAAGCTGATTGATCGGCATGCCTTGCGCACATTAGGAGCGGCTGGAGTCATACGATTGGGCGGCGGTCATGTCCAGGTGGTATTCGGTACTTATTCTGAGGTCATTCGCGATGAAATGCTGAGGCGTCTGCAGCGCAATGCTCAGCAGGTATGGTTCGTTGCGCCAGTGCAGGGTCGCATGATTCCGATCGAAGATGTGCCTGATACGATCTTCGCCAAGAAGATTGTAGGGAATGGTGTCGCCTTCTATCCGGACAGGGGTGAGCTTGTATCTCCAGTAGCCGGCGTTATACGCCACATTTATCCGACCATGCATGCAATAGGGATTGAAACGCCTGAAGGCTTAGAGGTGCTGCTTCATATCGGTATCGAAACTTCATCGTTAAATGGCGCTGGTTTTCAGGCTGTTGTGCAGGAAGGTGATGGAGTGAAATCAGGACAGCTGCTTATTAGATTTGATATGGCATATATTAAGAAGAAGAATTTGTCGTTGGCTACGCCAATGGTCATTACGAATAGTAACAAAGTCGCATCTTGGAGCATTGCTCCATATGGTGCGGTTAAGAAAGGGCAGGCGTCTATTCTGTCTGTAGTTCTTATGGATGAAAGTCGCGGAGGTGAGAAGCATTGACCCAAAAAATCAAAGGTATCGGTGCTTCAACAGGTATTGCAATAGGCAAGGCTTTTGTACTTCCAACTTGGGAGTGGGATGTACCGGAAGAAAAGATGGATCCTACCGACCTGGCAAGGGAATTCGAGCGATTGTATGAAGGGATCCGATCATCGAAGGATGAGATAGAATTCATCAAGAAAGAGATCAAAGATATGGTTGGAACGGAAGAGTCGTCGATATTTGACGCTCATCTGGCTATATTGGAAGATCCGATATTCATGAATGAGATTCAGGGCATTATCCAACGCCAATATAAGGCGGCCGAAGTTGCCGTGAAAGAGGCGATCGATCATTTCGTCACGATGTTCGATTTGCTGGATGATGAGTATATGAAGGAGCGGGCACTTGATATTAAGGATGTGGGCAACCGTCTGTTGAAGCATCTGCTTGGCGCGCCAGAGATCACACTTCCAACGGATACTCAGCCTTATATATTGGTCGCTAAGGAGCTGTCGCCGTCACAGCTTGTCCATTTGAATCCGAAAAATGTGCTCGGCATTGTCATGCTGCAAGGTGGACGAACCTCTCACTCCGCTATTATGGCGCGCGCTCTCGGCATTCCATTGGTGCTTGGTCTTGAAGGCAAGCTGAGCAAGCCGATTCAAACGGGAGACGCGGTCATCGTGGATGGGGAGCATGGGTTTGTATTCCTGAATCCGGAGTACCATATCCGCACGTGGTATGAGGAACGACGCGATCAGTATGTGAAGGAAGCTGAAGAGCTGTCCAAGATGAATGATTTGCCTGCGGAAACGATAGATGGGCATCGGATTCATCTAGCGGCTAACATCAGCTCAACTCGTGAGCTGGATATCGCCATTCATAACGGCGCTGAGAGTATCGGTTTGTTCCGAACCGAATTCTTATATATGGATCGATCTTATCCGCCAAGTGAAATCGAGCAGTATACGGTATACCGCGAAGTAGCCGAAGCGTTTACAGATCAATCGGTCATCATTCGTACGCTTGATATTGGCGGCGACAAGCCGATGGAATATTTGCAGATTCCGGAAGAGGATAATCCGTTTCTCGGATATCGCGCGATCCGCATCTGCTTAAATCGTACAGATGTGTTCAAGACTCAGCTTCGGGCGATACTGCGCGCTAGCGCGCATGGACAAGTTAAAGTGATGTTTCCCATGATCAGCTCAATCGAAGAGATTATCGCCGCTAAGGAGATACTGGAGGAAGCGAAACGTGAACTGCGCATAGAACAGCTTCCGTTTAATGAGATGCTTCCGATCGGCATTATGATCGAAGTACCTTCTGCTGCAGCGACCGCTGATCTGTTGGCTGAGGAAGTTGATTTCTTCAGCATAGGGACCAATGATTTGGTTCAATATACGCTGGCTGTCGATCGGATGAATGAGCAGATCGCGCACATGTACGATCCTTATCATCCTGCAGTCCTTCGCCTCATTCGCCATGCGGTAGAAGGTGCGAAGCGGCGTGGAATATCCGTAGGCGTCTGCGGAGAAATGGCCGGCGATCCGCGAGCGGTACCGTTATGGATTGCGCTTGGCATTGACGAATTGAGTATGTCATCGCGTTCCATTCCGCGCGTCAAGGCTGCGGTGAGACGGGCTCAATATGAGCAGTCGTTGCAGGTCACGGAGCAAGCGTATGCATGCCGAAGTAAAGCCGAGCTGGAGCAAGTTCTGGGCTTGGAGTCGCCTCCTGAACTAGCGCCGCCAATTTCTAACGAGGATGCGGCTTCCAGCGCAGCTCCATAACGACATAATGGGAATAGAGCAGCTCTCTATGTAGATTATTCTACTTAGGGAGCTGCTTTTTCTATCTGTACAGTCGCACTGGGATTGAAAGCCCATGTCTTGATGCCATACTTTTTACATTTTAAGGCGCGAAATTAGTGCCAATTTATCCCTTTTCAATTCAAATGAATTATTATTTTCCAGTTGTGTTTATAGATATATATAGGTATAAGTACATATAGATTAGTAATTTCAAGCTATGAAAAGTGATATATATCATTGCCATACGGAGATGCATTTCTAGTAGTGTAAATAAATTCAAGTTCTACCTAAGCAGGAGAATGACAATCGAAGCAGAAATATAGGTTATTGTCTTTCGTTTATAGAGAAAAATTAATATTCACTTATACACATATATTTATAAATATTATCTAGGGGTGAATGAAAGTGAATAAACGATGCCAGTGTGGACGAGAAATGGAAGTAACACTACGCACGATTGTATATGCAAGAAAGATTATGATTATGCACGTTCCTGTATATACCTGTTCAAGCTGCGAGCATTCCGAACTCGTGACAGAGATTAAACAGGATGTCATTGACATTATGCAGCAGGTGAATGAAAATGCGCCGTCTACGTCGTCTAAACGCATCAAGGTTAAGTTCGATGAGCAGCAGGAATTAGCGAGCGTATATAAAGAATATCTTGAGCATGAGGACGAGAATCTTTCTGTATCGTTCGAGAAAATAGCTCAAGAGCGTGTAAATCAATTGCTTGACGTTTATTTGCTGGCGCAGACATGGGGAGATATGACTTGGATGGAGGATGTTGAACGCAGATTAAGACAAGTTAGTTGTTTTAGATCCAATCAGAGTAGGGTTAAAATAGGATAGTACGCAAATTAACGGTTAATCATTGCCGAGATTGCAGAGTGCTATTGTATATATGAGGAGGCAGATCCATGATCGCGATTCAATCGGAAGAGGCATTGCAGGAGATGATCCAGCAATCGGAAGGGAAACCGCTCGTGCTGTTTAAACATAGCACTCGTTGTCCTATAAGTTCTGCAGCGAATGAAGAGATGAAGAAGATCGAGGCAGACTTTCAAGACCGCGGGATAACGTTCGGTCTGATTTATGTAGTCGAGAACCGTGATGTGTCACTTGCGTGTGCGAATCTAGTGGGTATCAAGCATGAATCACCGCAAGTTCTTGTGCTGCAGGACCAAAAAGTGCTGTGGAACCAATCTCATTACGCCATTCGTTATGATAAACTGGAGCCTGTACTGTCTGAACTGTGCTAATCTGTGACAATTTTCGTGGAAAACAGGACGTGTCGTTGCGGATTTTCTGAAAATAGCGTATCATAAATGTTAAGTTGTGATAACGAACTAAATACTTTGCATATTGGAGAGAAGTATCGTGACGGTAACTATTTATGATGTAGCGAGAGAAGCAGGAGTCTCGATGGCGACTGTTTCCCGGGTTGTAAACAACAATCCAAACGTAAAGCCTCAAACTCGCAAGAAAGTGTATGAAGCGATTGAGCGTTTAGGTTATCGCCCGAATGCGGTTGCCCGTGGACTTGCTAGTAAGAAAACGACTACAGTAGGAGTTGTTATTCCGGATATTTCTAATTCTATCTTCGCAGAAATCGCTCGTGGTATTGAAGACATCGCGAATATGTACCATTACAATATTATTTTGTGTAATGCGGATAAGAAGAAGGAAAAGGAAATTCGGGTAATCAACACTTTGCTTGAGAAGCAAGTTGACGGACTGCTGTTTATGGGCGGCGTTGTAACTGAAGATCATATACAGGCATTCCGCACAGCATCTGTGCCGATTGTACTATGTGCGACGAAGGATGATAATGGCGCTATTCCGTCTGTCGATATCGACCATGAAGCGGCGGCATTTGACGCAGTTAATACGCTGATTCGTCATGGACATCGCGATATCGCGATGATCAGCGGTACGCTGCAGGATCCTGCTAACGGTTACGCTCGTTTCCAAGGTTATAAGAAAGCGCTTGAAGGAGCAGGAATCGAGTACAAGGAAGACCTGGTTCGTATCGGCAACTACCGATATGAATCCGGAATTGAAGCGATGAAATATTTCCTTGGATTAAAAAAGAAGCCGACGGCGATCTTCTCTGCAACAGATGAAATGGCGATTGGCGCAATTCACTGTATCCAAGATGCTGGTTTTAATGTACCTGAAGACTTCTCGGTCATCAGTGTGGACAATGTCCGCATGGCATCTATGGTTCGCCCTCAGTTAACTACAGTTGCTCAACCGATGTATGACATCGGTGCGGTAGCGATGCGTCTATTGACGAAGCTGATGAAGAAAGAACATGTGGAGCATGCTCAGGTTACGCTGCCACATGAGACGATCTTACGTCTATCGGTAAGCAGTGTGAACGAATAATTTGCACTGCGGCGCGAGGCCCCGGGATACGGGGCCTTTTGCATGTTTGGGAGATATCCAAGCCATATAGTGAATAACGTGTCTATGGAGGTTATGAAGTATGATTATAGGTATTATCGGAGCGATGGATGAGGAAATTGCATTGCTGCTGCAGCAAGTAGACACGGTGAAAGAAGACGCTCAAGCGGGCAATCGATATTACACTGGGAACATGAACGGCCATCAAGTCGTTATATGCAAATCAGGTGTCGGCAAAGTGAATGCGGCGATTACAACACAGGTGTTGATTGATCGTTTTCATGTTGAGCGCATTATATTTACGGGTGTTGCAGGCGCCGTGGCACCTGACTTGGATATCGGTGATATCGTCATCTCTACGGGGTGTATTCAGCACGATATGGATGTAACAGCGCTTGGCTTTAAGCTAGGTGAGATCCCATACCAGGCGAACTCCACATTTATGGCGGATGAAGGGTTAGTATCATTAGCTGAACGTGTGTGCCAGCAGTTGGTGCCGAACTCGTATAAGCTCGGAATTGTGCTGTCTGGGGATCAGTTTATTGCGAGTCGGGATAAGGTTCGCGAACTCCATGAGACGTTCCAAGGGGCATGTACGGAAATGGAAGGCGCGGCAGTGGCACAGGCTTGTATGGTGAACGCTGTACCGTTCGTCATCATACGTTCGATGTCAGATAAAGCGGACGGTTCTGCTCATGTCAATTTTGCGGAGTTTACGGTGAAGGCGTCTGAGAATTCGTTCCGAATCGTGCAACATATGCTTAGTAATATGTAATTCATTCATAAGAGCTGTGGTCTCCTATTTCTTATAGGCAAGCCGACAGCTCTTATTGTTTATCGCATATATTCAAGTGCAAGCTCTTTTACTTTAGCGTTATTATGACGAATAATTTCGCGTCGAGGCATCGGCTCCCAATGATCTACAGGATCCAGCCATGTCGTCGGCACCATAACAGGCGAATGTGTCTGCCAATTCTGTACCCACTCCTCGTCGATGGGCTTCAACGGATCGACTGCAAGCTGCTGGGCGAGCGGATGATCGCTCATTTCCAGCCATAGCAGACTCCAGGCTCGCGGAACGACTCGCCATATGTCATAGCCGCCGCCCCCCAACGCAACCCATTTTCCATCGCAATAGGTATGTGCTAATTGATGAATAATCTTCGGCATCTCCGAGTATATCTTCATGCTGCAGTGCATGTGTGACAATGGATCGAAGGCATGCGCATCACAGCCGTGCTGGCTGACGATTAGATCAGGCTTGAAGGCGCGGGCAACTTGCTCAATCGTCGCTGCAAATGTCTCAAGCCAAGACTCATCCTCGGTAAAGGGCTCAAGCGGCACGTTAACACAAGCTCCAAAGCCTTCGCCAACTCCGCGCTCATGCACGAAGCCTGTTCCAGGAAACAAGTATTTGCCTGTCTCATGAATGGAATAAGTCAAGACGTTCGCATCGGTGTAAAATGACCACTGGACCCCATCCCCATGATGCACGTCCGTATCGATGTATAAGACTCTAGCTTGATACTTCTGCCTGACCGTCTCAATAGCTACAGCCGCGTCATTATACACGCAGAATCCTGCGCCTTTATCGGGAAAAGCGTGATGCAGGCCGCCGCCTAGATGCAAGGCATGTTCAGCTCGTCCTGACATAACAGACTCGCATGCAGCGACTGTTCCGCCAACAATAGCGGCCGCGGCAGTATGCATGCCTTCGAAGTATGGTGTATCTTCGGTATGAAGTCCGTAAGCATCGGCTCGCACGATCCAGTCGGGATCAGGTAGCGGCTTGCTCAACTGCTGAACCGCTTCGATATAATCGGAACGGTGAACGAGTTGAAGCGCTTCCAATGAGGCCGACGCCGGGACTAGATGTTTGTCCAGCTGTATGGCTCCGATCCGGCTCAGCAAATCGTGAGTCATCATTAATCGCGTCTGATCAAATGGGTGTTCCGCATTGAAGCGATATTTCAGCGCGTCAGGATGGAACACGTAGACCGCTCCTGTGTGACTGTTCATGAACTGCTTCCTCCCCAGTACATATTAGTACATGAACCGCTGCTGGAAGCGTGCTCGGTCAAATTGCTCCTTGGAAGAGAGGGGCACGTTCTTGCCGATGCGCACCATCAAGCAGTTGGCAGGATGCGAGCAGATCTCAGGATCGTCCGTCGCATACCAGATCATATCTACTGATTTCATTAATCGTTCCATCATTTTACGATAATCCCACACAGATAAGCCTGTGCCGTCCAGATCCCAATGCCAGTAATACTCAGTTGTGAATACGATGTAATTCTCCATCTGCTCATCTGTGAAGGCAAGACGAATCATCTTCTTCCCGAGTCCGAGAGAGCGGAAATCTTTGGCCACCTCGATGGCTCCCAGCTCAATCAGGTCGTTCATCTTGGCTTCAGACCAGCGTTCGAGCTCGTCTGGATAATGGAAGGTCACGTATCCTACGATCATCTGACCGAAGCGAGCTATAATGATGCGCCCTTCCGGCAGGTCGGCAATCTCTATCAGCGCTTCTTTCTGTTCGTTCGGTCTGCGAAATGCGTTAAGGCCAGGATGCATCTCAAGCGCTCGCAGCGCCTCCGGCTTTACTGGACCTTCGATGATCACCATATTGTCCTGATAGGGGATAATCTCGGCGTTGTAACATTTATGATGTTCCATGGGCGACAACTCCTTTTAGGCTTCAATTCGGTTATAACAAAAAAAGGAACAATTGAAAAGGAAAATTATAGGCGGAAAATAATAGGTTGTGATATAATGAATATGTTTTAAAAATTTCAAACATTTCCCCTTGACATCATGAACAACATCATCGTCCTACGACATCGGTTTAATGTAAGCGGTTAAATACCATTATTTATGTCATGAAGATGTACAGAAACAGGAGGATGAAACCAAATGAGTAACGTTCAAGGAGAAAATGTGGCGGTGACCGCCACAAATTCCAATTTAGCAAGCTTTGAGGAAGCGCAGGCTAATTTTGATTGGAGCAGCATTGAGAAGCACTTTACTTGGTATGAGACAGGTAAAGTCAACATGGCTTATGAAGCGATTGATCGTCACCTAGCGGAAGGTCGCGGCGATAAGACAGCGCTGCTGTACAGCGATGCGACGCGCGATGAGTCTTATACGTTCGCGGACATTAGCCGCAAGTCCAATCAATTCGCAAACGTCCTGCGCAAGTATGGCATTGGCAAGGGAGAGCGGGTATTTATCTTCTTACCGCGTTCGCCGGAGCTCTATTTTAGCCTGTTTGGAGTATTGAAAGTAGGCGCGGTTGTAGGTCCATTATTTGAAGCATTCATGGAGACGGCGGTAAAGGATCGACTCGAGGACAGCTCGGCGGTCGCGATTATAACGTCGCCTGCACTTGTTCATCGCGTACATCGCGATCTGCTGCCAGAGCTCAAGCATATCATTCTCGTAGGCGATGATATTGGACAGGATGAAGGCGTAATCGATTATCACGCTGAGATGTTGGCTGCTGCAGAAGAGACGGAGATTGAGTGGATGGATCGCGAAGATGGCTTGATTATTCACTATACGTCCGGCTCAACTGGCAAGCCAAAAGGTGTCTTTCATGTACAGAATGCCATGATACAGCACTACTACACAGGTAAGATCGTTCTTGACCTTCAAGATAACGACATCTACTGGTGTACAGCCGATCCGG
Source organism: Paenibacillus sp. EB106-04-04-XG159 (assembly GCF_058791835.1). Lineage (NCBI taxonomy): Bacteria > Bacillati > Bacillota > Bacilli > Caryophanales > Paenibacillaceae > Paenibacillus > Paenibacillus sp. EB106-04-04-XG159. Next base: position 348,013 of record NZ_JBYTDY010000002.1, read on the forward strand.
GCTGGGTAACCGGAACTTCATATGGCATATTCGCGCCGTGGTTGAACGGCGCAACGAGCGTTGTACGCGGCGGCCGCTTCAGTCCGCAGGATTGGTATAACACGATTCAAAAGTATAACGTAACCGTATGGTACAGCGCTCCAACTGCGTTTCGGATGCTAATGGGAGCGGGAGATGACTTTATTGCGAATTATGATTTGTCCTCATTGCGTCATGTTCTTTCCGTGGGTGAGCCGTTAAACCCGGAAGTCGTTCGTTGGGGATTGAAGGTATATAATCAACGCATTCATGATACATGGTGGATGACCGAAACGGGCGCTCAATTGATCTGCAATTATCCTAGCATGCCGATCAAGCCAGGCTCTATGGGGCGTCCGCTCCCAGGCGTTCAAGCTGCAATCCTTGATAACCAAGGCAATGAGCTGCCGCCGAATCGCATGGGTAACTTAGCGATTCGCACGCCTTGGCCATCGATGATGCGCAAGATCTGGAACAACCCGTCCAAGTATCAGGAGTACTTCCAGTGGGAAGGCTGGTATGTTTCCGGCGACTCCGCCTATATGGACGAAGAAGGATATTTCTGGTTCCAAGGCCGCGTCGACGATGTTATTAACACAGCGGGCGAGCGGGTAGGTCCATTCGAGGTCGAGAGCAAGCTGATCGAGCATCCTGCAATTGCTGAAGCAGGCGTTATCGGCAAGCCTGATCCGATGCGCGGAGAAATCATCAAAGCGTTCATTTCGCTCCGTGAAGGCTTCAGTCCATCTGATGAGCTGAAGGCTGACATCGCGAAGTTCGTGAAGGAAGGCTTGTCCGCTCATGCTGCTCCACGCGAAATTGAGTTCAAGGATAAGCTGCCGAAGACGCGCTCCGGCAAGATTATGCGCCGTGTATTGAAGGCTTGGGAATTGAACCTGCCTACAGGGGACTTGTCGACGATCGAAGACTAAGACTAAGACTAAGACGTAGGCTTGGCCACCGTTGACAAATAGTATAAAGAGGTATATTATCCCATTTAGTGAAGCGAAATTGCTGAACGAATGGACAATTACATTACATGCAAACATAACATGTTACCGAAAGGGCATCCGTTATGGAAGTTGAGTCGGAATCCGACTGCTTCTTAACGTATGCCCTTTTTGCCGTTCGCAGCGTTTCCTTACGAATAAATACGCTCATGAGAGGGGTAATGGAATGAACAAGCCACAGAAAAAGTGGAACAGAACGATAGTGCTGCTATTGATTAGTGCACTGCTTGTGACATTGGCAGCTGGATGCGGTGAGAAGAAGAAGAGTGGAACTTCTGGAGAATTCGAGATTCAATATTTCGTTGGCGGTTATGGTGACGCAGGTTGGAAGCGTATTATAGCAGCATTCCAGAAACAGTATCCTGACTTGAAGATCAAGGAATCGGCAGGTCCGAAGATTAATGAACAGATGAAGCCGCGATGGATTCAAGGGGATACGCCTGACTTTGTGTACATTGACGGTGCAGGTTCTAACGCAACCCAGATGGTGCTTGACGATCAATTGCTGGACCTAACGGATTATATCAAGCAAGCGAAAAATGCTGACGGCAACTTAATCCTTGATGAACTGTACTTGAAGCCAATTGACTATAGCGGCAAGATCTATACGATTCCATTCGTATTTGGCTCCTGGGGCGTGTTCTATGACCAGAAATTGTTCGATGATAACGGCTGGAAAGCGCCTGCAGACTTCGAAGGCTTCATGAATGTATCCAAGATAATTAAGGACTCTGGAAAAGTTACAGCGCCTCTGATTCATACGGGTATGTACCCTTACTACTTCCATGGCGGAATTCTGGATTCCGCATTTGTCGTGAACAACAATAATGACACATCTATATTGAAGGATATGGCAGCGCTGAAAGAAGGCGTCTTCAAGAGCGATGCGGTGAAGAAGGCGTTGGATCAGATGGTAGCGATTCGGGATTCCGGCATTATAGATCCCGCTTCTGCTGCAATCAATCACACAGACTCACAGATGCTGTTCCTGCAGCATAAGAATGCGTTCATTCCTAACGGTCTATGGCTAGAAAATGAAATGAAAAAGGATGTTCCTGCGGACTTCCAATTCTCATTCCTGCCATCAATCACACAAGCGCCAGCCGGTAAGTCTGTCGCCATTCCATTTACCGCAACGGTAGGCATCTCGAAGAAAGCGAAGAATCCTGAAGCGGCAAAAGCATTCCTAGAGTTCCTGTTCCAGAAGGAATCCGCGATCGCTTGGGCTGAAGAGACAGGCGCTATGAGCAACCTGAAGGTAGATCTGGAAAACTCGAAAGCGAGCAGCCTCGTAAAGACAGCAATGAAAGTATATAGCTCAGATCAGACTATTGTCGCTCCTTTCGTAGAACTGAATGCAGATGTAGACAAGGTGAAGCAGGATTCTACCCTTGCCTTGATGATCGGTAAGATTACGCCGGAAGATTGGATGAACCGCATGGAAGAAGCAGCTGCGAAATATCGGAAATAGGTTGCTGCTGAAAGGGTAATAAGCTGCGCTTCCAAACAGATTAAGAAGTGATCATATTTGGAGATGTGCGCCGTATACTGTAGCACGCTTCCGCATAATGCGATCGGTGCGGCGCATATTTATTTTTCAATAAGGAGGGATTGAACATGAACGATGCTCCGACTGCGAGAAATTCATCTATAGATCAAGCTCTGCGGGCAGGCGGGTTGAAATGGAAGACGAAGCGGAAAGTGTTTATGTTCGTGTTCACCGTACCTACGCTGCTGTTCTTTTGCTTATTCATGATATATCCGATATTTCATGGCTTGTACTACAGCTTTACCGATTGGTCAGGCGGATCGGAGACACATAACTTGATCGGCTTGGATAATTACAAGGAGCTGGTCAAGGATCCAATTATTGGTACAGCTATACTAAATGATTATTTCCTAGTGTTCTGGAAAGTCATAGGCATTGTCGGCTTAGGCGTATTCTTTGCGGTCGTGCTGACTCGGTTCCGATTGCGCGGAACCGGCTTTTTCCGGTCTGTCTTCTTCATCCCTAATATATTGTCGGTGGTTGTGATCGGTGTTCTATGGAGCTATATTTACAATCCGAGCATCGGCTTCTTGAATCAATTCCTATCACTGTTTACGAGAGAGAAGGTGCAAACTCCATGGTTGGGTGATGTGGATACAGCTATGTGGTCGCTGCTGCCGCCATCCATCTGGGCAGGGATCGGCTTCGTCATGGTGCTGACTATTGCGGCGATTCTAACGATTCCAAGGGATCTGTATGAAGCAGCCGGCATAGACGGGGCAACGGAGCGCCAGCAGTTCTGGCGAATCACGCTTCCCCTCATATGGGAGCAGGTGAAGGTATCCATTCTATGGGTAGTGATGACGACTTTGAATGGGTCCTTCGTTATCGTGTGGATTATGACCAAGGGTGGGCCGGATAATGCGACGCAGGTACTTGGCTCTTATTTATATCAAATGGGCTTCAGACAGTTTCACTTCGGATATGCATCGGCTATCGGCGTGTTAATCCTGACACTGTCTCTCATTACGACACTAGCCTTGCAGCGCTTGATGAAGCGGGATTCGATCGAGATGTCTGGCTGACGCCATAAGGAGGCAATTACGGTGCACAATACGGTTCAGCAGAAGCGCAGCAATCCAATCATGCGTATTCTGATTTATGTAATAATGGCGGTATGGACGGTGTGCGTGATTTACCCGCTATTGTGGTCGGTTATGGGGGCATTAAAGACGAATCAGCAGTTTATACTCCAATCTCCTTGGAGTTTGCCGGAATTTCCACTGCAATGGGGGAACTTTGTCAACGTATGGACTAACTATAATCTGGGTACGTATTTTATGAATTCATTAATCGTTACGGCGATCAGTACTGTGCTTGCATTGTTGTTAGCTTCATCTACATCCTATATCATTGCGAGATTCCACTTCCGCGGCAGTCAGGCTCTATATAATTTGTACCTAGCCAGCATGATGATTCCGATCATTCTGGGCTTAATCCCATTGTTCTTCTTGCTCTCTGATCTTGGGGTGAACAATACGCTGTTCGGACTCATCCTCGTTTATAGTGCAGCTAACTTGCCGTTTGGCGTGTTTGTACTAGTAGGATTTTTCAAATCAATGCCAAAAGAATTAGATGAAGCAGCGTCGATTGACGGCAGCTCGCATTACGGGGTGTTTTTTCGGATCATGCTGCCTTTGGCAAAGCCGGGACTTATCTCAGTTGGGATGATGAACGTATTGAATATATGGAATGAATATGTTCTCGGAACGGTAATCGTGAGCAATCCAGAGAAGTATACACTCCCCGTAGGAATCGCCGTCATGATGGAAGAGATGCAATATAGAACAGAGTGGGGCGCATTGTTTGCGGGTCTGCTCATTTCGATTATACCTGTATTGATGATTTATATACTCTATCAACGTCAAATTACGAGCGGGATGATGGCTGGAGCAGTTAAATAAGAAGGAATGATGAAGCGAATGGCAGCAAAACGAAATATATTCGTGTACGTTCAGCAGATGGGGCGCTCATTGATGGTCCCGATTGCAGTTCTTCCTGCTGCCTCGATTCTGGTGCGTATCGGTGACATGCAGGTGGATACTCCATGGCTTGCAGCGATTGTGAGCGTATGCAAGCTGGGAGGCAATGCTATATTCAATCATCTGCCGATCTTCTTCGCGATTGGAATCGCGATCGGCTTGACAGGTGGAAGCGGAATTGCGGCACTGGCCGCAGCGGTAGGGTACTTTGTATTCAGTGAAGTGATCACTTTCTATGAAGCGAGTGCAGCAGCGAAGCTGGATACCGGAGTGCTGGGGGGGATGTTGTGCGGCGCCATAACGACGATCATGTACAAGCGATTCCATCGGATCAAGCTGCCTGACGCCCTTGGCTTCTTTGGCGGCAAACGATTTGTGCCTATTGCAACTTCACTCGTGATGGTTATCGTTGGTCTCGCTGTCGGAGCGGTATGGCCTGTGCTTCAGAACTACATTAAGGACTTTGGCATATGGATGACACAGCAAGGGGCGTGGGGATCGGGAATATATGGCTTCATTAATCGAATGCTGATCCCCACAGGCTTGCATCATATTCTAAACAATATCGCCTGGTTTCAGCTTGGTGAATATGTTTCCACGAACGGAAATGTTGTCAATGGCGATTTGTGGCGCTATTATGCGGGTGACCCAACCGCGGGCATGTATATGACGGGATTCTTCCCTGTGATGATGTTCGGGCTTCAAGGCTATGCCCTTGCATTCGTGCATGCAGCTCATTCACAGAATCGAAAGCGCATCGCTTCCGTGATGCTGACTGCGGCGCTTACCAGCTTCTTAACTGGCATAACTGAGCCTTTGGAGTTTGCTTTTATGTTGACTGTGCCATTGTTGTACGGAATACATGCGCTATTTACAGGCTTATCGATGATCATTACCACACTGCTACATATGCGTGCAGGTTTCGGCTTCTCTGCTGGATTCATTGATCTCATCATTACATGGCAGAATGGCCAGAACCAATGGATGCTTTTGCTGCTTGGTCTATGTTATTTCGCTTTATATTACGGAACGGCTATGCTTTGCATTCGCCACTTTAAGCTTCAGACTCCTGGGCGCGAGCAGCTGGAACCGCTGCCTGCTGCAGTCATTTCTCCGAATGCGACGAGATCTTCCAATGGTATGCTGGATCAGCTGTTGGTTCATGTCGGCGGTATAACGAACATCGTGGACGTTGATGCGTGTATAACGAGACTGCGGCTGCATGTTCGAAACGATACACTGATTAACGAAGCAGCGCTCATGCAGATCGGGGCATACGGATTGATGAGAATATCTAGCCATCATATTCATATTATAATGGGGACCGACTCGGATGAAATGCGAGAGAAGATTGAACAGTTGATTACAGTACAGACTGCTCGACAGGCATAAGATTGATCTGTAGATATGGAGTAAGGAGTGGTTATGATGAGACTAGCTTCGACGGAGGGAGCAGCATGATTGAACGAAAGATCGTGTATGTGCTGTCTCATAACGTCGTCATGACCAAGCTGTCTACGGGCAAGAACTCGATTGTGTTCGGTAAGGGTATCGGTTTTCATAATAAACCGGGCATGATCATTGCCGAGAACCAGATCAATCAAGAGTTTCTGTTGCAAACGTCAGCCGTGATTGAGCATTATGAGCACATCTTACAGGCTGTTGATGTTCATATTATCGGAGTCGTGGAAGAAGTCATCGCTTACGCGCAAGGACATCTCGAGGGCACGTTCTCTGAGACGATTCACTCGGCGCTAGTGGATCATATCAATCTGGCAATCGAACGTACGAAACGCGGCATTCATATTAGCAATCCGTTTATGTTTGAGATTCAGCATCTATACCGAGACGAATACCGTGTTGCTGAACGAGCAGTGGATTATTTGAATGAACGGCTTGATGTTAAGCTTCCGCAGGACGAGATCTCGTTTCTAGCCATGCACTTTCACGGTGCAAGGCAAAATGAGAAAGCAGGGAAGCCTATGGCAGAAGTCAAGCTTATTTCCCAAGTGCTGGAGGAAGGGAAACGAACGGGGATTCAATTCGACGAATCGCTGTCGACGGTACATTTCATTAGCCACTTAAAGGGACTGATCGATAGAGTCAAGGCGGGGCGAACGTTGAGCAATCCGCTGCTTGTCCAGATCCGAGAGGAATACGAGGATGTATTTGCTCGCGCGGTCATTCTCGCTAATAAGATTGCAGATGGACTGCAGAAGCCGGTTCCGATGGAAGAGGTAGGCTTCTTAACGATGCACCTGCAGCGATTGATTCAACGACAGGAGATGCTCAACTAGCTTCATATTATAACAGGGCCGTCTCGATGAGACGGCCCTGCTTGTTGATCTATTCTCCAACCTGCACTTGGCGTGATGGCTTGGATTCACCGACAGCATTGACTGCTGTGACGTAGTAGAAGCCTTCCGGCTTCAACGTAATGATCTCGAACTCCGGTGTTGGGCTGGCACCGATTCGTTCGTAGTTGCCATCCCGCGTCGAGCTGTAATACACATTATAAGACTCCGTGTTATGGTTGGATGCCTTCCACGTAAGTTTCACTCCGAGATCCGTTACACTGGATCTTACTTGGTTAGGCGCGTCAGGTACTTTGTCCACTGGTGTAGTCGGAGGAGTTTCTTCCTCCGGCTCAGAAGGATCTGTCGGGTCCACTGGGTCGACAGGTTCGCCAGATGTTTCTCCTTCGCCCGGATCCGTACTGCCAGGGTCGGTTACCTCACCGCCAGGCGTCTCTGGTGTCGTGCTGGCAGCACCCCATGCTGCGTATGCGGAAGGCGCTGACTCTTTGCCAACTACGTCAACAGCAGTTACATAGTAGCTATAGCTGTTCGATGCAGAAGCGTAGTTGAGGAAGCGCATCTCATCACCAACTGGAGCCGAGCCTTGAAGTTGGTATGGTCCGCCGTTCAATGACCGATACAGACGGTAACCGACGATATCTTTCTCTGGACTTGTTGCGAATGTAACACGAACCGTAGAGTCGTTGACAGACTCTACAACAACAGATCCAGGCGCGCTAGGAGCGCTGCCGTCATCAGCTCGCGGATCCTCCTTGGACGGTGCATCATTTCCCGCGTCTTCCGGTAGATAGCTTTCAATGGAGCGGCGCTTGCTGCTGGATGACAGCTTGTTAAGCGCAGTCTTCAGTTCTTCTACAAGGTCTTGAATCGGCTTCTCCCGCTTCACCATGACCTTTTCACGCACCATATCCTCTGGTGTAGCAGGGTTTGGTACATAGTTCACATTATCATACGTTACATACTTCGCTTTCACAAGAGCATCCTCTTCTTCAGTAGGAATGTACTTGCGGTTAAAGATGTCGGTCACTTGTTTATTCGATTGGCGTGTCAGATCATTAGGCAGCTTGCCGCTGTAGCCTGAGACCGTCATGCGCACGATGCCGTCAGGACGCTCGAACTTCTTCGTTGAGAGCAATTCCGGCTTCACCTTGAGCGTTTCATTCATGACTTTGGACCATATTTCACGTGCGCGTGAGTATGCGCTCTTGTTCAACACATGCTTCTGCTCATCGTATCCGACCCACATGCCCAACGTTACATCAGGTGTATAGCCAACGAACCAAGTATCAGCATAATTCTGAGTTGAACCGGTCTTACCGGCAACTTCTATGTCGCCAAAGCCGTCAAACTCAGATTGAATCTTTCGACCAGTACCACGAGGATCCGTGATTACCGTCTTCAGCATATCTGTCATGAGATATGCGCTTTGCTGCGATACGACTTGCTGCGGTTCAACCTTGTGGATGTATACTTCTTTCGCGTTTGAGTCCAGTATCTTCGATACGAAGTAGGCATCGGTAAACTTGCCTTCATTCGCAATTGCGCTGTAAGCATTAGTCAATTCTTCAACCGTTACTCCGACTGTGAGACCGCCGATAACTCCGGTTTGCGCATAATAGTCTTGTGGTTGAATCGTCGTAATACCTAGTTTCTCAACAAACTCCCATGCGCCCTTAACCGTAACCTTATCAATGAACACCTTAATAGCAGGCAGGTTAAGGGATTGATTCAACGCATCCCTCGCTGTTACTAAGCCTTGGTAACGCATATTGGCGTTGCCCGGGATGTGGAAGCCCTTGTTAGAGTCCTTGAGCACGATTGGCGCATCGTCAATGATGGACGCTGGCTGAATCGCACCGCTATCGATCGCAGGCAAGTAGGCCGCGACCGGCTTCATCGTAGAACCAGGCTGACGTGTCATCTGAGTAGCCAAGTTCATTTGCTCTTTATAGAAATCGCGTCCTTCGATCATCCCAAGGATTGCGCCTGTCTCATTATCAAGCATAATACCGGCTACTTGCTCCATGCCTTTCGTTTCACTATCAGGAGAGAAGTTCTCAGGGTTCTCCGCGATCTCGCGCATCGAGTCATAAATCGTCTTGTCGATCGTCGTATAGATGCGGTAGCCGCCGCGAAGCAGTTCTACCCGAGCTTGTTCCATGAGATCCGCGTTCTCTGCTTTGCGAAGATCTTCTTTCGTGAGCTGTGGGTTCTTCTGCAGCACCATTACCTCGGCTGCGGCACGCTCTGCTTCCATCATGAGATAAGGATATGTAGAGTAGGCTTTCTCCTTCGGTTTAGCCATAGAACCTTTAATGTCAAAGGCTAATGCCTCATCGTATTGCTGCTGCGTAATCTTATTTTCTTCCAACATATACTTCAGGACGCGCTTCTGACGCTCAATCGCCTTCTCAATTCCCTTATCATTGTATTCACCTTTGCTGGTGAAAGCAGAGTAGGTGGAGGGCGCCTGCGGCAGCCCGGCTAAGTAAGCGGCCTGCGCGACATTAAGCTTATCCTTCTCTTTGCTTATGTCGATATCGAATATTCCTTTGGCAGCAGCTTTAATGCCGTATACGTTATATCCATTTGAACCATTGCCAAAATGCATCTTATTTAGATAAGCGGTTATGATTTCTTCCTTCGATAGGATTCGCTCGATCCGCAATGAGAGGAAGATTTCCTTCGCTTTGCGGCTGTCCGTCTTATCCAAGCTCAGAAATACTTGACGCGCCAGCTGCTGTGTAAGCGTACTGCCGCCCGTCTGAGTTGGAGTATCCAATACTTTCTGCAGTACAGCACGAGTTAATCCCTTTATATCGATACCATTGTGTTCAAAAAATCGGTTGTCTTCTGTAGCCACCAATGCATCAATGACAAGCGGGGGAATCTGATCATAAGTGACAGGAGTACGATCTTCGTCCGTTCGCAATTGTCCAATTAGTGTGCCGTCGTTAAAATATACATAGCCTGTTATTGCGTTCTCTGATATTTTTTGCTTTATGAATTCTTCACTTCGCACTTCATCGTCTTTTACAAGAGAGGTCACATATCCGGTCACAACCCCGCCTGCCATGAAACCGCAGAGCAGTACGAACAGCAAGAACCATTTCGTAGCTGTCCATATGGCACGTCCAACGGAGCGCTTGGGCCGTGCTGGTTTAGGGGTGGGATCCGTCACTTTCTCTTCAGCCATGCATCTTATCCTCCTTAATGATTGCAGCGCTTTCCATTATACCATAAAAAGTAGTATTGTACTTGAATGTATAGACGCATCTTCTATCAATTTGTTCTATATTATTAGGCTCCATTTTGAATAAATATGGAAAATCAGATAGCAATATAAAGGTACAAAAAAAACCGCTGAAGCCCGAAAGGGTTCCAGCGGTTTCTCTTTGTCCGAATATTAGCGGCTGTAGAACTCGACGATTTGCTTCTCGTCGATATCTTGAGACAATTCAGCGCGCTCAGGAAGACGGATGAACTTACCTTCCATAGCTGCTTCGTTGAACTCAACGTAAGCTGGCAGGTGATGACGACCTTCGATAGCTTCTTTGATCGACTTCATGCTGCGGCTTCTCTCACGCAAGCCAATAACGTCGCCAGTGCTTACCAAGTAGGAAGCGATGTCGACTTTCTTGCCGTTTACAGTTACGTGGCCATGGGAAACCAACTGACGCGCGCCTGCGCGGGAGTTAGCGAAGCCAAGACGGTAAACGAGGTTGTCCAGACGGCATTCGAGCAAGAACATGAAGTTCTCACCAGCGATACCTTGCATCTTCGTTGCGCGATCGAACAAGTTGCGGAATTGCTTCTCGTTCAAACCGTACATGTGACGAAGCTTTTGCTTCTCTTGCAATTGAACGCCATAGCCGCTCAACTTCTTGCGTTGGTTAGGACCATGTTGTCCTGGTGGGTATGCGCGTTTCAATTCTTTGCCAGTACCGCTCAGAGATACGCCCAGACGGCGGCTTAATTTAAACTTAGGACCTGTGTAACGTGACATAATATAATTGACTCCTTCGTAAATCATAATGGGATTAGATGAGGGTCGGTTTGCGCCGAATTCACGCTATGCTCAATTGTGTGAGCTCACATGCGAAAGTTCAGCCGCTGTCGCATGTGTGGTGAGATCCGTAAGGGTGACACAACAGTTATCCCCATATACATCATATAATTTTATAAGACAACAGGGGGCTGTGTCAAGTTTCCGTTTAGTAGTAAAATAGGTTCTCCTCATTTACTGGTTTCCGAATCTAAATCTGCATAGTGCAACAAATATCGGCATCGTACGACGGAACTGTTAGTTGTTATTCGACATAGTTCTAAAGACCCAAAAAAAGTTGTGAACTTCTGTCAATAGAGTACCTTTTGTTTTAGAAATCATGTATGATAGAAGTAGAAAATATCGGTATGAAGGAGAACAGGATGACTGACCGGCAACTCTCACCTAAGTCAATTAACAATAGGATAGCCAATTGTGAGCATCGTGAACATGTACAGGGTGACCAGAGCATGCATTCAGGACAGTCTCGGATGAAGCGGGATATTGTGGTGAATGACTTGCCCTGGGTGAAGTCGCTGCTCCACATGGCTTACATTCAATGGCTTATAGACATTCCAGAGTCAGTCCGAGCTTTGCTTGGTACGCCATTCCTGTATGACTATGCCGGTGTGAGCGTAGAGGGAGAGAAAGCTCTGCTGGAATTAGTAGATTCTGACCGCTTGCAGAAGTTAATAGCTCAAGCCATCTCTGAGCACGCCTCTACATCTATCACTATTGATTCTGATAAAGTATTAGTCGCAATTCCGATTATGACGAGATCAGCAAATATATGCATCGGCGTACTAGTATATCGATTAGCATCCGAACTGGTAAAGGACGGAGTGCTGTTGGTTGAAGGCTGGGCATTGCAATTGCGATCACATTTCTATAGAGAATATGATCTGGCGGTATCGGACGAAGTGCGAAACGCTGCTCTTGCCATTGACATTGAAACGAAGCGGAGACAGGTGCTGCTGGATGTTGTTCGGCATCTTCACGATCATATCGAGGTGGACTCCGTCCTGTCGCAGATCGTGAACGGGATCCTCATGCTGATGCCTGATGCTCAAGTTGAAGTATTCCTATCTCAAGACCATCATAGTGAGAATCCTCATGTTAAGGAGTTAACCTTTAACTCAGAGAGTGATCCTCTTGTCATGCAAGCTTTCATGAAAGGGGAGGCTTGTTATATGCAGCGCAAAGATCAGTGCCTTGAAGTCGTACTTGCCTTGACTGGCAAGCAGGGATCTTATGGTGTGCTGAAGCTGACCTTCACCTCTGACAATAATCCGGATCCTTCTGATATGCAGATGGTCCAATTAATCGTGGAGACCGCAGGCACTGCGTTTGAGAATGCGCGATTGCATGAACAGGCGAATGCCGTCATTCAAGAACTGCGCTTTATAAATGATCTGACCAAGCGTATCAATCAAAGCTTGCGCTTGCGAGATGTGTTTCATGACGCGACTCAAGAGTTAATACGCGTATTCCGAGCAGACTTCTGCATGCTGCTGCAATTGGACGCGAATGAGGACAAGTTTGAAGTAGTGTCGTCGAACCGCGCTGAATACAATGGAGTGAAGCTTCCTGGAAACAGCGGCCTATTCGGATATATGCGCTCATTGCGCGAGCCGATCATTATCTCTGATACGAAGGAGCAGTCGCAAGAAAGGGTTCAATTCTTTGAGCAGATTCAGCTTCACTCCATTATTGCCGTTCCATTGTTTGGAGGCGGAGAAATGGTAGGGATTGTAGTTGTGGCAGACAAGCGCCCGCACTTTTTCTCCTATGATAATTATAAGCTGCTGCAGATGCTGGCAACTCACTTAGGACTCGCGATTGCAAATGCGAAGCTGCATGCGCGTGTGAAGCATCTTGCGAACAAGGATCAGGTAACTGGCTTATACGCACGTCATTACTTGGACAAGCAGATTAACCGTCAATTGAACAATGATTTTTGCGGTTCGCTTATTGTGGTCGACATCGACCTATTCAAGCAAATTAATGATGAATATGGACACCAGATCGGCGATAAGATATTGAAGCAGGTCGCTGAGATCATCCGCACCTCGATCCGCGAGGCGGATATCGCAGCACGCTGGGGCGGAGAAGAATTCGCCGTGTACTTGCCGCAGTTGAATGTGGCGCAGACGATGAAAGTGGCAGAGCGTATTCGCAACCGCGTTCTGAATGAAACAGATCCAGGAGTAACGGTATCGTGCGGTATTGCAGAATGGAACTGGCAGGATGATAAGATAAGTGTAGAATCGTTATTTTACCGCGCGGATATGGCGATGTATGAAGCGAAGGACAATGGACGCAACCGAATTCGGATTCGTTCCTAAACATGAATATTAGCGGGGTTGTCTCGTTAGCGAAGAGCTAATAGGGCAGCCCCTTTCTTTCGTGTCTCTAATGATAATTTCGGTATATCGAGCAGGCTCATGGTGGAACACTAGATTGACAGTTGATCATCGAAACAATCGTTTCAGTTCTGGATGCTGCATGCGGGTTGTTGCTCAGATATCGCTGACTTCACCTGCAGCCCGTGGTACAATAAGGGTTGTTCGGCATCATATTCCGTTTAGTCAGCGACGGCATGTCCCGTTCTGACAGCTTATTTACAGACCATAGAGGAGGAAGTTGTATGAAGGATCCAAGAATTGAACAATTGGCTCATAATCTGGTCAATTATTCTGTTAAAGTGCAGCCAGGCGAAAATGTACTGGTGGAGATGATCGGCTCAGAGCGTGAGCTGGTTCGCTGCCTTATTGATGAAATCAGCAAGGCTGGCGGTCGCCCTTATGTACAGTTAACGGATCGTTCGGTGCTCCGTTCCCTGTTGATGAATGCGACGAAGGAGCAAATGGAACAATGGAAAGAGTTCGATCTGCTTCGCATGCAGCGGATGGATGCGTACATCGGTATCCGCGCGGGCGAAAATGCTAGCGAGCTCTCAGATGTACCTTCGGATAAGATGAGATTGTATGACAGCATCTACTCTCATCCTGTACATATGGAAGAGCGTGTAAAACGCACAAAGTGGGTTGTGCTTCGTTACCCGAATTCATCCATGGCTCAATTGGCTAATACTTCTACTGAAGCGTTTGAAAACTTCTATTTCGATGTGTGCAATCTAGATTATTCGAAGATGGATCAGGCAATGGATTCGCTCAAGACGCTTATGGAGAAGACCGATCGCGTACGAATCGTAGCTCCTGGGACAGACCTCAGCTTCTCGATCAAGGGGATTAATGCGATCAAATGCGCTGGAGAACTCAACATTCCTGACGGAGAGGTCTATACGGCACCTGTTCGAGATTCGGTCAACGGTACGATTACTTACAACACTCCGACCTTGCATGGAGGCACAGCATTTGAGAATATCTCTTTCCGCTTTGAGAACGGCAAGATTGTTGAAGCGACGAGCAATGATACAGAGCGCTTGAATGAGATTCTCGATGCGGACGAGGGTGCGCGTTACATTGGAGAGTTTGCGATCGGTGTGAATCCGTATATTCTGCACCCGATGAAGGATATTCTATTTGATGAGAAGATCGCTGGCAGCATCCATTTCACACCTGGTCAAGCTTATGAGATAGCTGACAACGGCAACCGTTCATCTATTCATTGGGATCTGGTGCTCATTCAGCGCCCAGAATATGGCGGTGGAGAAATTTATTTTGACGATGTATTAATTCGTAAAGATGGATTGTTCGTCATACCGGAACTGGAATGTTTGAATCCAGAACAACTAAAGTAAGCGATTTCCAACCTAAATCTTGTTGCGTGTTTGAATAGGTTCAAGGTATGATGGTTATGAGTAAGTGTATACTTATCTAAATATTAGTTGGAGGGATTACGATGGCAGACAATGCTGCAATTGTTGAAATTTCTCAGAAAGCAAATCAATACCGTTCCTCGATTGTTCTTCAAGCGGACAACAAATACATCGATGTAAAGAGCATCTTGGGATTGTTTACAACGCTAGTTGATAATCATTCCTATGAGCTCCATGTGCATGGTGCGGATGCTGAAGAGGCAAGAGAAGGAATGGCGTCTGTATTTGAGAAGCACGGGTTGAAAGTTACGATCGTTAGCGAATAGTACATATGTACCCAAGCAGCCAGAAAGCCGATGAACGAGAATCGTTCTCGGCTTTTTTGGTGTGCGTGTCTTGTGTTCAAAGTCGTAATCGTCTAATATGATAGTAGAACAAATGTGACTTCGGGTCATAGGGGGGATATTAGGCATGACTTCGTCGAATGTGTTGCAACAATTGAATGACAAGGCGTTATTCTTGCTAGAAGAAGAAGCGCATCAGATAGAGAAACTGATCCAGGTTCAGATGGAGAACTTGGCGACACGTTATTGCCCTCTCTATGAGGAAGTGTTGGATACTCAGATGTACGGTTTCTCAAGGCAAGTAGACTTTGCCGTTAAGGCGGGGCTTGTTGATGAGAATGTGGGCAAGCAGCTAGTCAGTGTGCTGGAACGGAACTTGGCTTCGTTATATGAAGCGTTAGATAAGTCTCGTCACAAATAATACACAAGGGACTGCTCTAAAAGTCATTTGGCTTAGGGAAGTCCCTTTTTACATCATGATCAGTCACTAGGAACTGTGTATTAAGAATGTTTATGTGATTACATATGAACTTGTTCGTTTGATTTCATGTTAGTGGAACGTTACAATAATAACAAACGGATAGAGAGGAAGATGACAATGCCAGAAGAACAGCTGTTGAATGAAGATGGAACGATTCGGATATCGAACGATGTCGTTGCGACGATCGCAGGGCTAGCCGCTCTTGAGACACCAGGGGTGGCTGCAATGTCCGGAGGTTTGTCAGAGGGTTGGGCTAAACGTTTAAGCGGTAAGAACGTGCAAAAGGGTATATCGGTTGAAGTAGGTCAGGTTGAGGCTGCTATTGATTTGCGCGTCATTGTGATGTACGGTATGCCGATTCATGAAGTTTGCCGACAATTGCAGCTGAATGTACGTGAAGCTGTTCAGAATATGACAGGCTTGAACGTGGTTGAGATCAACGTTAAAGTAGAAGGCGTTGCGTTCAAGGACGAGGAATAATACGAATACGAATGCAGTATTAAGAAAAAAAGACTACATGGGCCGTAAAGGCCGGTAGTCTTTTTTGCGTTCTGACGTTGTTATCGTCTCACTTCGAATTGTCTTCGGCTGGTCTACTCGTTGGCACTCGCGAGAGATGTTGAGCAGGATGCCGATGCTTGCCATCGTGATTAACAGGGAAGTACCGCCATAGCTGATGAACGGCAGCGTGACTCCTGTTAATGGAATTGTACGGGTAACACCGCCAATATTAATAAAGGCTTGCACCGCGATATTCCCGATGACACCTACACCGATGAGAGTTCCGAAAATATCTGGGCATCGCAGTGCGATTAGCAACCCACGCCAGATGAAATAAGCATATACGAGCAAGAAAATTGTCGTTCCGATGAATCCCAGTTCTTCTGCGATAACGGCAAAGATAAAGTCATTATACGGATAAGGGAGGTAGAAGAGCTTCTGTATGCCTTGTCCGAATCCAGCTCCAGTCCATCCGCCGTGAGCAATCGCCTTTAGCGACTGTATCAAGTTGTAGCTTGCGTTCTGCTCATCTTGAAACGGATTGAGCCACGTTGTAATGCGATCGAATCGGTAACTGTCAAATGGATTATCAGGTGAAATCAATAAGCTGATGCCTAGCACAATAGCGACACCTAGCAATCCGACTAACAGGCAGTTGAAGATATGTTTCAGGTTGGCACCGCCAGCGATGACGATAATTCCGGCAGTCATCGTTAAGACCGCAGCAGAACCTAAGTCTGGCTGCAGAAGGATAAGTCCGACGACGATACCGACGATGATCATGACAGGGAACAAGCCCTTCTTGAAATCGCGGAACTTCTCGCCTTTCTTCGAGATGAGCGCTGCAAGATATAGCACGACAGAGATCTTGGCTAACTCTGCTGGCTGTAAGCTGACAGGACCGAGATTAAACCAACTGCGCGCCCCGTTTCGTTCAACCCCGATTATTAGTACTAAGATAAGTAGGATTAAAGTGACGATAAATATGGGGATAAACAATTTCTTATAGATACGATAAGGCATATTCATTGCGACCAGCATCGCAATAAAGCCCAGTATGGCAAACATTCCCTGGCGTTTGACGAAGTAAAATGCATCATGATTGTAATCAGCAGAAACGGCAGCAATACTGGAACTTGCACTGAACACCATGACTATCCCGAAGCCTACCAGCAGTAGCGTTAATACGAGCAGTTGAAAGTCTGGTTTACCTTTGATCGGCGGGGTCGGGGTATTCCGTTGCATGGATTTATAAGATGTACGTTTCAATGAATCTCCTTAATCAACCAGCGCATGCTTGAGTTCTTCAAGCTTCTTCGTTGCAGCATTTAGGATAGATTGTGGGATGGGAGATTCGTAGTCCAAGCCATGCGGGAATGATGCTCTTCCCATATACACTGCCTCTATTGCAAGAATGGAATCTGCATCCTCTAGCTTACCTTCCGTCACACGGGTGTTGATGCGGAGGTAATAGTCTTCGCCGTTCTGTTTGTCTTCAAGCTTCAAATCGTATGTAGCGCGGTAATATTCCCATTGCCAGCGAACGAAGCCAAGCGACTCGGATACTTCGTCCAAATGAGCCAGATCGGAAACGAGTCCGTTCAAGCCGGAATGTTCAATAATCATGTTCCAGTTCCTCCTATTCTAGTAACGCCAAGTCAATCTCCATTCCATGATAGTATGTTTCCTTGGTCAGCGCAAGATATTGAGCGGCTTTGTGGTAAGAAATGGAACAAATCTTTTGCGACGAAAAAGGGACAGTCCATGCGGATAAGGGATGTGCTACAATATGGTATATATTTATTTCATGTATTCATCACGGCTGAGGAGAGGACGTGAAGGTTGTCATGGTAAAATGGTGGCTTCAAGCTGAGGAATGGAAATTCGACGAGATGGTGGAGTGGCGCCGCCATCTTCATATGCATCCTGAGGTTTCCTATGAAGAGGAGCGTACTGCACAATTCATCGCGGAGAAACTAGAGCAATTCGGTATACCGGTCACTCACAATGTGGGAGGACACGGTGTAGTAGGCGTTATTCGTTCTACCCTGGGAGAAGGACCGACTGTAGCATTGCGGGCAGACTTCGATGCCCTTGCTATTCAAGATGAGAAGACGTGTGAGTATCGCTCAACGGTTCCTGGTGTGATGCATGCTTGCGGACATGATGGACATACAGCCGGCTTGCTGGGCGCTGCTCGGATGTTGATGAATAATCGAGATAAATGGCGCGGTGAGATTCGGTTACTCTTTCAACCAGCTGAGGAAATTAGTCCTGGCGGCGCGCAAGCGATGATTCGCGAACATGCTCTGGAAGGTGTTCAGGCGGTATACGGCATTCACCTGTGGACTCCAATTCAAGCGGGCACTGTAGCGACACGTCCAGGACCGATTATGGCATCAGTAGATGACTTCTTCCTTACGATATATGGCAAGGGTGGGCATGGAGGGATGCCGCACGTATGTACCGACGCAGTCGTAATCGGCTCTTCCCTCGTTCAGCAGTTCCAGACGATCGTCAGCCGCAACGTATCGCCGCTTGATTCAGCGGTTGTGTCTATTGGAACGTTGCAAGCAGGATCGGCGCAGAATGTGATCGCCGATCGCGCCATTATCAAAGGAACGGTTCGTGCGTTCCAGCCGCATGTGAGAACATTGCTGCAAGAGCGCATTGAGCAGATGATCAAGCACACCTGCGCGATGTATAATGCGGAATATGAGCTGGAATATCGAATAGGATATCCAACGCTGGTGAATGATGAACATGAGGCCGAGCGCATGATGAAAGCAGCGGCTGAAAGCTTCGGACCGCATGCTATAGAGGAATCGGAAATGATAATGCCTGCTGAGGACTTTGCCTATTATGCGGAGAAGCTGCCAGCTTGCTTTGCATTCGTAGGTGCCGGCAATGATCAGCAAGCCAAGTATCCGCATCACCATCCTATGTTTGATATTGATGAACGTGCGATGCTGCAGGCGGGGCAATTGTTGATCGCGACGGCGATGGACGCGCTCGTCCAATTGAATGTTCCCGTCAGCAAATAAATACATAAGCTCACTCCGCCCGTCGCTGCATGAAGCAGTGATGAACTGGGAACTTTAGAAATAGATTGGAGTGATGCTAATATGGCAACAGTGAAAGAGGTCATGTCTACTTCTTGTAAGACATTGACCATGCAGGACAACGTATATGAAGCCGCAGTATTGATGAAGGAACAAGATATCGGCTTTGTACCGATCGTTGATCAGAATCGTGTCATCGGCGTTGTTACGGATCGTGACATTGTCATTCGAGGCGTAGCAGAGAAGAAGCCGAATTCTGCAAGCATATCCGATGTGATGACACAGCAACTTATCTCTGTAAGTCCGGGAATGACATCTGAAGAAGCGGCAGGAGTAATGGCTGAGCATCAGGTACGTAGACTTCCCGTCATAGATAATGGACATTTAATCGGTGTCGTTTCTCTTGGAGACCTGGCTATTCGCACACCGCAGTCGCATGAAGCGGGACCGGCATTAAGCGATATTTCAGAGTCTCATTACACACACTGATGGTGTGATTGTGCGATGGCAATAAGTTCATTTCGTCGGCTTTCCTGTTGACACCGGTTGTTCCGGCAGTTCAGGATATGGATGAAATGAGCTTTTTTGCTGTAAAAATGGCTTCCGATGGTGTTCAACAGCAATAGTTTTGAATTGCTATCGGCTGCAAGAAAGAGAGGAGCTGGGATCATGTCGAAGTTTGAGCTGGTTGTCCAGCAGGATCTTAGTGTATTGGTTCATGAGCAAGGCTCGAGATATGCCGAGATTCGTATGGCGTTGCAGCGATTTGCTTCGCTCGTTAAACATCCTGCGGGTGTACATACGTTTCAGATAACGGCACTTACTTTATGGAACGCGGCAGCATACGGCCTTAAGGATACAGAGATAATCGGGATATTGGAGCGGTATGCATCATGGCCAATACCTCTTCGAGCTAAGCAGGATATATCCCTGTGGATGAACCGCTATGGACTGTTCACGCTGTCTGGCGGAGATGAAGAGCTTACACTTCGGCTGACATGTCGGGATAACGCATTATTAGAACGGATGATGAATGACACAGATACGGGCTCTTTATTCAGCGGAAGAATCGAACAGGGAATCGCAATCGTACCAGCGAAGCATCGAGGTCGTCTCAAGCGGGCGTTGGCACGGATCGGATACCCCGTAATTGATAAGGTTGGTTATCATGACGGAGATAAGCTTTCATTTTCGCTGGCAGGAGCAGAAGGAGATGGCCAAGCACTGCTGCGGAGCTACCAATCGGAAGCGGTTGAAGCGTATATCGGCGGCAAAGACAAACTGGGCGGAGACGGGGTTATTCTACTGCCATGCGGAGCTGGTAAGACGGTTGTGGGAATAGGCGCGATGGCAGCGCTGCAGAGTGAGACGCTTATATTAACGTCCAATACGACCTCTGTTCAGCAGTGGAAGCGTGAGTTGATCGCCAAGACTACGATTAAGCCTGAGCAGATCGGGGAGTATACTGCGGCGAAGAAGCAGATTCGCCCCGTGACCATTACAACCTACCAGATGATGACGTATCGGCGGACGGAGGAAGAGGAATTGTCGCATATGCGCCTATTCCACGAGCGAGACTGGGGCCTCATCATATACGATGAAGTACATCTGCTGCCCGCTCCGATCTTTCGCACGACGGCGGATCTTCAGGCGACCCGCCGCTTAGGGCTGACTGCGACGCTTGTGCGTGAAGACGGCTGCGAGCGGGATGTGTTCTCGCTTATCGGTCCTAAGCGGTTCGAGCTGCCGTGGCGTCAATTAGAGGAGCAGGGCTGGATCGCTACGGTTCTCTGCACAGAGGTCAGAGTTGCCATGTCGGAGCCGACGATGGAGCGTTATCGCCGAGCAGTGTTAAGGGAGAAGGCGCGCATTGCGGGCGAGAATGAGGACAAGATCAGCATGACTCGCCAGATTCTCGCAGCGCACCCAGACGTTCCGACACTCGTCATCGGACAATTTCTAGATCAGCTGGAGGAGCTGTCGCAAGCCTTGCATGCACCGCTGTTGACTGGCAAGACACCGCAGGACGAGCGTCAGCGGCTGTATGAACAGTTTAAGAACGGCATTGTGCCCGTATTGGTCGTATCGAAAGTAGCCAACTTTGCCGTCGACCTGCCGGATGCAACGCTGGCAATTCAGGTATCCGGGAGCTATGGCTCCAGGCAGGAGGAAGCGCAGCGGCTGGGAAGATTGCTGCGGCCCAAGGCGGATGGAAGAATCGCGCATTTCTATACGCTCGTCAGTGAAGATACGAAAGAAACAGAATACGCGATGAAGCGTCAGCTGTTTCTAATCGAGCAGGGCTATCAGTATAAGTTGATAAAGGAGTGGGAGAACGGTGAATACGGCACAGCTAATTCAAAAAGCGGTTAGCAGCAAGGAAGCGGGTGACGATCAGCTTATCTCACTTTGGACAGAATATGCGTATGATCGCAGGGCGATAAGGGCAGCTATAGAAGCATTAAGTCCGGAAAGGCGTTCCTTATTCAAGGCGTTGGCGCGACGAACAGGACCGTTGCCGTTTGATCTGAACAAGCTGGATCAATGGCATCATATCGATCTGCCGGTATCTTACATACGCGCTTTGCTCCCGCAATTGCTTAAGACAGGATTAGTCGCTGCGCTGCGTAAAACGTGGGGAGAGCGGATCTACTTCATCCCGTCTGATATCTATGAGGCTATAATTGAGCTTCAAATGGCGGAGGCTTTAGATTCGTCGACGATACAGAGAGATTCTGCGGAAATGCCTGCCTTACAGCCTCTCTCGGGCGCGGATGCAATCGAAGCGGGAGAAGGGGCTGCAGGTGCAGTATTCAGACTGGCGGTGAGAGCAGCGGAGGAAGGATTGCCGCTCACAGCCAAAGGACTGCTGCATAAGAAGACGATTCAGCGATTGGAGAGCGAGCTTAATCTTCAGGACGAAGCGTTGTCCGCACTGCACATCCAGTATCCATTTTCCGATGCGCTGTCAATTGCCATCACGCTTGCTGTAGATGCTTCTCTTCGTCTAGGGCTATTGCTCAAAGAGCCGGGTGGATATCGACTTCATCGGGCGACTCTGAAGGAATGGCTGCAGAGGCCGCTGCAAACATGGCGGCAGGCGCTGTTCTATATTGCGGCTGAGCACTACATCCCTAACCAAGTTGAGTATAAGCATATCGTTTATGCGGTGGCTTATGCGAGTGCCGGAATAGGCGATGAGGTAGAAGAGAGTCGTCCTTCTATTTGGCAGCGCATGGAGCGAGTTACAGCAGTTCTGCTTGAGCAAGGATGGCTTCAAATTTCTCCAGAGCAGCTATCCAGGGTTCATATTGCAGAAATAGCGCGTGAATGGTTATCAGCTGCCCATGAACTCGGATTGTGCGATCTCGGGACGGATGATGCCGGACAATGGTGGTATCGTTGGTTAGCTCCGCTTCATGAAGTTGTTTCTGATGCATCAGGGAGTGAGCAACTGGAGATAGATCAGCTTGAAAGCATGCAGGATGGAATATTTGTTCAGCCTGACTTTGAAGTTATCGTCCCGCCCGACAGCTCCTATCTCCTACGCTGGGAATTGGAGCTGATGGCTGAGCGCGGAGCGTCGGAGCCTATGATTACTTATCGACTGACGCGAGAAGCGTGCCATCATGCGATTGAGCTGCATCGCCCTCTTGATTGGCAGTTAGCATTTCTCGAACAGCATGCGATGTCAGGAATTCCGGATAATGTTCGGGATGCGCTTGAACGCTGGGCGTCTCAATATGGCAGGGTGCATTTTGCCGAAGTGGTATTGCTGCGCGCTGCGGATCTATCGACCAGTGAGCGTATTGCACAGGAGATCGCACAGGATAGGTTGGCTGGGGTTGTGCCGATAGGACCGCAGGATTATATCGTAGAACGCAGTCAAGTTGAGCTCCTGCGCAAACAGCTGGACCAGCTTGGCCTAACGCCTTTGAAGCGTTGGGAATCCGAAAACGGAAGCGAACTTGATGAAGAATCGGATGCATTATTCTGGATGCCGAATTCCGAAAATTCTCACAGCAACCGCACAAATGCAGAGCATAAGGGTCAATCGCTTGAAGAGGCTGGAAAAGGAATGGTTTACAGTCAAAGTGCATTGCAGTATTATGAAATGGACACGAGCATTCCAGAGGATGACGTGTTGGCGCAGTTCCGCCAACTGCCAGCTATGTGGACAACCGCTGTCCGCAGCTATCATTCCTCTACGTTAAGGGAACTGGTGGATACTGCTGTTCGCCTGCGAATTCCGCTTTATATCGAAGACGATCAGGTCGGATCGATGAATGTGCTTCCGATCAGAACTGACGATGCTGCTGCTCCCGCGGGTTGGGCAGTGACTGCGGAACGCGATTCGGATGGTGAAGTAGAGTCCATTGTGTTAAGTTCCGCATCGTGGAAAGGTGTGCGGATTATGCTGCCAGGTTGGTTGGAACGTTAGCGACTATCTAATGAGGAATTGAGCGTGATAATCGTGCTGCAAACGAACGAGCAGGCCGATATGGCCGCTCTGCTAACGACAGCTTATGAGTTGGGAGACATGGTTAAGGAATCGGCCGAGATGGCCGCTTATCTATATTGGAAAGAGCGAGTAGACGCTCAGCAAGATGTTCAGCAGTTATTGCTTGAATTTGCCCGCAAGAAGGAATTGTTTGCTGAAACGGAACGGTTTGGCCGTTTCCATCCCGACTATCATGAAGCCAGAAAGGCTGTTAAGGAGATGGAGTCAAGGTTAGAACAGTTTGAGGAAGTAAACGAATTCAAGCGTGCAGAGGAAGCATTGGACGATATGCTCTACTCCATGTCCAAGACGATTGCAAACTCGGTGTCAGAGTCTATTAAGGTGCCAAGCAATTCGCTGAAATCTTCTGGCGGATGCGGCGGCGGATGCAGCGGCAACTGCGGCAGCTGCTGATCGATCAGAGGCTGATGCTCTTTCAGTTCGATAGCTAAGAAAGAGAGGGGAAGCATGTTACCAGAACGGACAGGTTTTATCATATGGGTTAGTGACGTCAAAGCCGCTCGCAATCTCGAGAAGTATGGATCACTCCACTACATTTCGCGGCGAATGCAGTATGCCGTATTGTATGTGAATGCGGACAAAGCGGAGGAGACGATGAAAAATGTAAAGCGTCTCAGCTACGTCAAGAAGATTGAACGCTCCTACCGCAATGAGCTTAAGACGGAATACAGCGGACAATTTGAAGAGAAGACACGATTCTACGGCATGTAAGCTGTAGGAGGATCGTGTCTCCAACGCGTAATGTGCATCAACCGCTCGCTTGCCGATATCGGCAGCGGGCGGTTTTTTGTGTATTGCGCGGCACAGCGGATACACTTTAGATTCAGCAGGTGAATCAACGCAAGGCTTGGGATATAGATGTGATATAATGGACGCAAATATAACGAAGGGCAGGTGGGTGAATGGGAGTCAATTTTCATCAGCTGCATATTTTTTATACGGTCGCTGCCAAGGGCAGTTTTTCTGCCGCAGCGCAAGCGCTGCATATGACACAGCCTGCGGTAACGATGCAGGTTCAATCGTTGGAGGAATACTTCGGCACGAAGCTGTTTCACCGATCAACGAAGAAGCTCCAGCTGTCCGATGCGGGCAGAACGTTGCTCCCATTTGCCCAGCGCAGCCTTGACTTGGTCCGAGAGACCGAGCTGGCCATGACTCATTACACGAATGAGCTGCAAGGCAGGCTTCAGCTCGGCGCCAGTCTGACGATCGGCGAGTATGTGCTGCCGCAGGTGCTCGGTTCATTCGGCTTGAAGCATCCGAAGATGGCGCTGCGCATGCAGGTTATGAATACGCGGCAGATCGTTGAAGGGATACGAGCGCACCAATTGGATTTAGGATTGATCGAAGCCCCTATATCGGACGCTGATATCGAAGTGGAGTCTGTGATGGAGGACGAGTTAATGCTGATCGTCCCGGCCAACCATCGCTTGGCGGGTTCTGAGGTCGTAACGATGTCCGATCTGCTGGAATGTTCTTTTGTCCTGCGCGAGCAAGGCTCTGGAACGCGGCTCGTCATGGAAGAGACGCTGCGGCAGCACGGGGTCGACCCATCGCAGATACGTGTGGTCATGGAGCTGGGCAGCAGCGGCGCAGTCAAGTCCGCTGTTGAAGCCGGCATTGGTGTGACGATGCTCTCGCCGTCAGCTGTACGGCATGAGCGTGCCCTGAAGCTTGTGGACGCGCTGCGTGTAGAAGGTGTTTCCTTCACGCGCCAGTTCTACGCCGTGCAGCTTCGCGACAGCATGCTGGCATGGCCGGCAGCCGCCTTTCTTAGCCATGTGAAAGGGCAACAGACCTAGAATCGAGAAGGAGAGACGAAAATGATCGAACAACCATACAGCAATATAGGATATCCGCTCGAAGTCG
This sequence comes from Paenibacillus sp. EB106-04-04-XG159, assembly GCF_058791835.1. NCBI lineage: Bacteria > Bacillati > Bacillota > Bacilli > Caryophanales > Paenibacillaceae > Paenibacillus > Paenibacillus sp. EB106-04-04-XG159. Next base: position 373,495 of record NZ_JBYTDY010000002.1, read on the forward strand.
GCGGTGCGGATATGCATTCCCATACGACAGCCTCAGACGGCATGGAACGTCCTAGCCGCAATGTTCAGTTAGCTAAGCTGGCAGGGATTGAAGCCGTCGCGATAACAGATCATGATACGGTAGCGGGAATTGCGGAAGCGAAGCGGGAGGCTGACGTGCAGGGAATCCAGCTTATACCCGGTGTCGAAGTGAGTACGGTGCTTGAAGGCGTGGATATTCATGTGCTCGGCTACTACATCGATGATCAGGATGAGCAGTTCTTGAAGCGGCTTGCGAGTCTGCGTGAGACGAGGGATCGCCGCAACGAGATGATGTGCGCCAAGCTCACGGAACTGGGCATTCCTCTAACCATGGAGGAAGTCGTATCGGAGCTGGGGCGACCGTTGGCGGACGGTGAGACGGTCGGTCGCCCGCACATTGCGGACGCGCTCGTTAAACGAGGTGTAGTCCGCAACATGAAGGAAGCGTTCGACCGCTATCTGGGCGCCACCGGAGCGGCATATGTGAATCCGCCGCGCATACGTCCGCAGGATGCGGCGCAATGGATTCGCGAAGCGGGAGGAGCAGTTGTGCTTGCGCATCCTGGGCTGTACGGCAGCGATGAGCTTGTAGAGCGAATCGTAGCGGATATTAAGCCCGATGGGATCGAGGTGTGGCATTCCGATCATGGTGAGGAGGATGTCAAACGGTATGAGCGGATGGCTGAGCGCAGCGGGTGCTTGAAGACCGCTGGCTCCGACTTTCACGGCGCCCGACAAGGCGAAGTGTTTCACGGTCAATTAGGCTCAAGACGAATCGGAATGGATACCGTACATCAGCTAAAGCTTATCGCAGACCGTTTGAAGGCATAATAGCAAAGGCTGCCGGTACAGAAGAGTAACCTTCCTGTATCGGCAGCCTTTCGTTTATCCGCCCTGCTTCATCTGGAACGGCAGTGAATTGATGAGGTCCGCATTCGGCGTAATGAAGAGCGTCTTCTGACGCTCGTAGATGACGAAGCCCGGCTTCGAGCCGTTCGGCTTGCGCACATGACGGATCAAGGTGTAATCCACCGGCACTTGGCTGGAATGCTTGGCTTGGCTGAAATAAGACGCGAGCTGCGCCGCTTCATCCAGCGTCTGCTCCCCGAACTGTTCGGCGCGTATGACGACGTGCGAACCGGGAATATCCTTCGTGTGAAGCCAAGTATCGTTCGGCTTCGCGAGCCGATTTGTGACGTACTCGTTTTGCAAGTTGTTTTTACCAACATACATAGGTATTCCTTCGGAAGAGGTATAGCAGTATACAGTCGGGCGAGAATCCTTCTTCTTGCGCTTCTGTTTGCGATCCCGATTGCGCAATATGCCCTGTTCTACAAGCTCTTCGCGTATTTCCTGTGCGTCCAGTATATTGGCGTCTGACAGCTGCTGCATAAGAACTTCGTAGTAGTCATTTTCCGAACGCGCTTCAGCCATCTGCTCCTCGACAACCTTCATGCTGTTCTTAAGCTTATTGTACTTCTTGAAATACCGCTGCGCGTTATCAGACGGCATCAGGAGCGGGTCAAGCTCGATCCGGATCATCGCGCCGTTCTCATCATAGAAGTTAGGAAGCTCTACACTTCTGTCCCCCTTATGCACCATGTGCAGCGATGCGAATAACAGCTCGCCCATGATCCGATACTGATCAGCGTCATGCGCTTCCTGCAGCGTATCTTGCAGCTTCGCGAGCTTCTTCTCGTTCTTGGCATGCTCTTGCTGAAGGAAACGAGCCAGATCTCCCACGCGCTGCTTCACCATATCCCGCTCCGCTTTATCGCCGAAGAAGGCCTCCATACACTCGCTCATCGTTGAATAGGTGTGGACGTTCCCCTCTACGAAAGTGATCGGCAGCGCGGAGAAATATACTTTTCCCGCCTCGTCTTCCACCATTGTAGGCGAATACTGCTGCTTGCGGCAGGGCTCCACGATTGACTGGAAAGCAGTCCATCCGCGCTGCACCGCATTGCCTTCTTCCGATTGAGCTCGATGCAGCCATTCATCAGCTAGTCGCGGGCTGAAGCCGGACATGTGCTGGACAAGCCATGAAACGGGTTTAGCCGGCACGCGGTCAGCATCCACATCCAGTGCGCCATGTTCCAACGTGTTAGACTCAGCGGCAATGGCTTCATTCCACAACGCGGAGAAACGATCTCGCGTCACGTCCAGCGGATTATCCTTATGCTGCTCGGGCGGGGCGGTATACGCGAAGCCCGGCATCACGATTCGATAGCTGCTGATCGCGGGCGTGATATGGTGAATACCGTCAACGATGGTGTCCGTCGCAGGATCGATCAGCACGATGTTGCTGTGTCTGCCTGTCAGCTCGATCGTGATTCGCTTAACAGCTTCATCTCCCAGCTCGTCTCTCTGCCGCACATCGATATGCAGGACGCGTTCCATGCCTGTTTGCACCACGCGTTCTATGAAGCCTCCCTCACAATGCTTGCGCATCAGCATGCAGAACATAGGGGGCTCAGGCGGATTCACATACGTCTGCTCCGTAAAATGCACCCGTGGGTAGGTCGGATTAGCAGATAGGATCAGCTTTAAATTTTTGCCGGTTGATCTAATATGCAGAATAATATCATGTTCAGTAGGTTGATGAATTTTATGAATGCGGCCGCTGACGATCTGTTGCAGCTCATGAACGATCGCGCGGGTTACGATTCCGTCTAATGCCATAGCTTGATTCTCCTATTCCCTTACACTGTTTTCTCTATGATGCCATACTTTTGCGCAAAACTTAAGCACAGGTTTAGTTGAGTGGGATATTTCGAGACTCGTCCGAATAGATTTAGCGTAGAGGCTGTCCGCACGCGTGCGTTAATAAACAGGAGCAGTTGTTGTGAAATGAATGCGTACGGGCGCACAATGGAGGGAAAGGGGAACGGACCATGGAACAAAACAAGTGGCACCAATTAGCGGCAAGCGATCTGCTGTCCGCGCTTGAGGTCCACAGCGACGAAGGAATCAACGACGAGCAAGCTTTAAATCGCCGTGAGCGTTTCGGAGCTAATGAGCTGTCAGAAGGGAAGCAAATCTCTCCCTTGGCGTTGTTTCTAAACCAGTTTAAAGATTTTATGGTGCTAGTGCTGGCGGGTGCAACACTCGTGTCCGGAATGCTCGGAGAATATTTGGATGCGGTGACGATCATCGCCATTATTATTTTGAACGGGGTGCTGGGCTTTGTTCAAGAGTTTCGCGCCGAACGCTCACTGCGAGCGTTGAAGCAGCTGTCAGCGCCTAACGCCAAGGTGCTTCGCGCAGGTCAAGTAAAGCATATTCCTGCGAAGGAGCTTGTGCCAGGCGATATTATACTGATGGAGAGCGGGGATCGTGTACCTGCAGACGTGCGCTGGCTGGAGACGAATAGCTGCTATGTGGAGGAGTCCGCTCTGACTGGTGAATCCGTACCGGTTAACAAGCATCATCAAACGATTGAGAGAGAAGATATTCCGCTTGGCGATATGAAAAATATCGGCTTTATGGGAACGATGATGTCTCGAGGCACTGCGAAAGGGGTCGTCATCCGAACAGGCATGGATACGGAAATGGGCAAGATTGCGCATTTGATCCAGCATACCGAATCAATCGAGACGCCGCTGCAGCATCGATTGGAGCAGCTAGGCAAAATATTAATCATCGTCGCCCTCGTCCTTACTGTTATGGTAGTCGTAGCCGGCATATTGCATGGACAGCCTGCGCTCGGGATGTTTCTCGCGGGCGTCAGCTTGGCGGTTGCCGCTATTCCAGAGGGCTTGCCGGCGATCGTAACGATCGCTCTAGCGCTCGGTGTGCAGCGCATGATCAAGCGCAAAGCGATTGTGCGCAAGCTGCCATCGGTCGAAACACTTGGATGCGCATCGGTCATCTGTTCGGACAAGACGGGAACGCTGACCCAGAATAAAATGACCGTTACGCGTCTCTGGCTCGGTGGACGAACGCTGGAAGTGAGCGGAGAAGGCTATGAGCCGACAGGTCAAGTAATGGAAGGCGGCAAGCCGATCGATCTGAAGAATGACCAAGCGATGCGCCGTTTGCTGCAGGTTAGTGCGCTGTGCAACAATGCAGTGCTGGAGACGATCGACGCAGAGCAGCTTCGTTCGTCCCGCAATGCGAAGGCGGCAAAGAAGAAGGAGCAAGCTTCCGATAATGGCATGTGGGACATCAAGGGTGACCCGACCGAGGGCGCGCTGCTCGTTATGGCGGCGAAGCTTGGCGCTACTCCAGTATCTTTGGGCTCGACCTATCGGAGAGAACAGGAGCTCCCGTTTGATTCAGATCGCAAGCGAATGTCGGTAGTCGTGTCGCATCAAGGCGGGCGCAACGTATATACGAAGGGCGCGTTCGATGTGCTGATGGAACGCTGCGCCTATGTGCTGTGGGATGGCAAGGTTGTCCCGTTCACGGCTACGCTGAAGCAGCGGGTGTTGAATGCGAACGAGCAGATGGCGAAGATGGCGCTGCGCGTGCTTGGGATGGCTTATCGCGAGCTGAAAGCGAATGAGCATGCGGATGATGAGGACGGCGTGGAGTCGCAGCTCGTCTTCGTCGGGCTTACGGGCATGATTGACCCGCCGCGCCGTGAGGTTCGCGAAGCGATCCAGCAGTGCCGCCGCGCGGGCATTAAGACGGTCATGATCACAGGCGACCATCAGTTGACCGCGGAAGCGATCGCGAACCAGCTCAGCATACTGCCGAAGAATGGGATGACGATCAATGGAACGCAGCTTGCGCAAATGGACGATGACGCGTTGGATAAGGTCGTCGACAATGTCTATGTGTATGCCCGCGTATCGCCTGAGCATAAGCTGCGGATCGTGAAGTCGCTTCAGCGAAAAGGTCATGTTGTCGCGATGACAGGCGACGGCGTCAATGACGCTCCTGCGATTAAAGCGGCTGACATCGGCATCTCGATGGGAATTAACGGGACTGACGTTTCCAAAGAGGCATCTTCACTTATATTGAGCGATGACAATTTCTCAACGATCGTATCTGCGATTGAAGAGGGGCGCGCGATATACGAGAATATTCGCAAGTTCATCCGCTATCTGCTCGCATCCAATGTGGGCGAGATTCTCGTTATGTTCTTTGCGATGATGGCGGGCCTGCCGCTGCCGCTCGTACCGATTCAGATCCTATGGGTCAATCTGGTGACCGACGGTCTGCCTGCCATGGCTCTCGGCGTTGATCAGCCGGAGAAGGATCTGATGGAGCATCGTCCGCGCGCCGCGAAGGAGAATATATTTGCCCGCCGTCTAGGCTGGAAGATCGTCAGCCGCGGCTTCCTGATCGGGTTGTGCACGCTGGGTGCGTTCTGGATCACGCTTAACGTTAATCCGGGCGACGCCAATTCGCTCGTCCATGCGCAGTCTGTAGCGTTCACGACACTCGTTATGGCACAGCTTATCCATGTATTTGACTGCCGCAGCTCGCGCTCGATCTTTCATCGCAACATCCTGCAGAACAAGTATTTAGTGCTCGCTGTATTATCTTCTCTCGTTCTGCTGCTGGCTGTCTTATATGTTGAGCCGCTGCAGCCGATCTTCAAGACCGTGCCGCTCGATCTGCGCGATTGGTGCGTCACGCTTGTCATGGCGGGCATCCCTACCTTCTTGATGGGAATCGGCTCCGTCCTGTCGGGCAAGAAGAACAACCGCGACCGCATAAAGACGATTCGACCAGTAACTCGCCGCGCGGCATAAGCTCGGAGTATCATTTAGCTGAGAAAGAACCTTCAATACCGCTATTTGCGGCTTGAGGGTTCTTTTGCGTTGTAGGACACTAAAGTGTATTTTAGTGCAAATAAAACTTCAGTTAATCAATACCATACCGCTGTTATTTAAGCTATTCTTTGGTCAAGGCAACTATATAGCTATGCAGAAAAAGACAAACATCTGCTGGCTATTAAGGTCGTCCTGAAGATGGGGGATCAAGTTGAAGGGGTGTGGCTGAAATGCACTTTATGAAGATGAATGGATTGGGAAATGACTTTGTGATTGTGTTCGGTGAACAGGAGCTCCCGGCTAACGCGTCGGAGCTTGCTGTTGCGACGTGCAACCGCTACTTTGGAATAGGTGCGGATGGTTTAGTCTATATATTGCCGTCAGAGCGGGCTGACTATATGATGCGAATTATGAACTCGGATGGTTCGGAAGCGGAACAGTGCGGCAATGCGATTCGCTGCGTCGCGAAGTATGTAGCTGATCAGGGATACACGAACGGTGACGAGTTGACGATTGAAACGATAGGCGCAGGGGTTCAGCGCGTTCATTTGAATAAACGGGACGGTCAAGTAGAGACCGTACGAGTAGACATGGGAGAGCCGATTCTTAACGGGCTAAGCGTGCCAACGACAATTGATGCATCACAGGTCGTCGATCAACCGATTGAGGTCGAGGGGCGTTTGTTTCATTTTACAGCAGTATCGATGGGTAATCCGCATTGTGTCATATATGTTGATGATGCAGCAACGTTTGATATTGGACGATGGGGACCAAAGCTTGAGAAGCATCCGATGTTCCCTCATAAAATTAATGTAGAGTTCGTGACTGTCAAGTCGCAGGACTATGCGGATATGAGAGTGTGGGAACGAGGTGCGGGACCTACGCTGGCTTGCGGTACTGGTGCATGCGCAACGTTAGTGTCGAGTGTGTTAAACGGCAAAACAGGTCGGGGCGCGACAATTTCACTGGCTGGTGGAGACTTGTTTATTGAGTGGAATGAACAAGACAATCATGTGTATATGACGGGTCCTGCTGAATTTGTCTATCAAGGGAAGTGGATTAAATAAAATATGTGAATATTTATCCAAATTCCATACACCAAATGGAATTGTGATGCTATAATGATGAACTAACTGGAATATAAAGGCGCCCCGAAAGGGCGCTTTTTATTCAACCTTTATTCATAGTCTTGCTATCATACATACACATAGAACGGGGGAGTTGGAATGGGAGAGATTGTCACCTCATCATTAAGAGAAGCAGTTCGCAGCGGTATTATTGTTGGCGACGGAGCAATGGGGACATATTTATATCAGATGGGATATCCAGTTGGAATCTCATACGAAGAATTGAACATTAGCAACCCCGATGTCATTCGTGGAATTCATCGAGAGTATGTAGATGCAGGCGCTCAATTGCTGGAAACGAACACGTTTACTGCGAATCGGGTCAAGCTGGCTAAGCATAATCTAGCCGACAAGGTTCAAGAGATTAACCGTGCCGGTGTACGTCTCGCTCGCGAGGCTGCTGCTGGAAAGGCATATGTAATCGGTGCTCTCGGCTCCATTCGTGCAGGTAAATGGGAAAACATCGATACCTCCGAAGTGACGCGAGATTATGAGGAACAGTTGTCCGCTATGCTGGAGGAAGGCGTCGACGGCATCATGTTCGAAACCTTCTACGATCTAGAGGAGATGCTGCTGGCGCTGCGCATCGCGCGCAGACTGGATGCTGACGTCCCTACGATATGCCAATTCGCGGTTGAGGAAACGGAGCGCACGAAGGATGGCTTCTCACTGGTAGAAGCATTTCGTATCCTGCGGCATGAAGGCGCGGATATCGTTGGCTTGAATTGCCGAATGGGTCCTAACGGCATCCTTCGCGCAATTGAAACATTAAAGCCGCATGTGCATATGCCGATGTCGGCATTTCCAAACGCAGGTTTGCCGGACTATGTGGACGGCCGCTACAACTTCGTAGCGACTGCAGAATATATGGCTGACAGCGCGATTCGCTTCGCGAAGAGCGGCGCGCGCTTAATCGGGGGCTGCTGCGGTACGACGCCGGATCATATTCGCGCGATTGCGAATGCGCTGAAGACGGTTGATCCCGCGGAGCTGCCTGTCATAGAAGGAAAGCCTGATTCCGTAGACAGCGGTGAGCTGGACTTGTTGACAGAGCGAATTCTTCATGAAGGCAATCGCCCGTCTGCTCCTGTAAGCATACTTGGTGAAACGATCGTGGATATCGTCAAGCAGCGGCATACCGTTATCGTTGAGCTGGACCCGCCGCGTGATCTGGACATCGCGAAGTTCATGAAAGGTGTAGAAGTGCTGAAGGCTGCTGGCGCGGACGCGGTTACGCTGGCTGATAATTCGCTCGCCGTAACGCGGATGAGCAATATGGCGCTTGGCGCATTAATGCAGCAGAAGGCAGGAGTACGTCCGCTCATTCATATTGCTTGCCGAGACCGCAACTTGATCGGTACGCAATCTCATATGATGGGACTGGACGCGCTTGGCATAGATCATGTGCTTGCTGTAACTGGCGACCCTGCTCGTTTCGGCGATCTGCCTGATTCCAGCTCTGTATACGATTTGACCTCATTTGAAATGATTCGGATGATCAAGCAGTTGAACAGCGGCGTAGCGTTCTCTGGCAAGCCCTTAAAGCAGAATGCTCGTTTCATGGTAGGCGCGGCTTTTAATCCGAATGTTAAATATCTGGAGAAAGCAATCGGCCGCTTGCACCGCAAGGTGGAAGCAGGTGCTGATTATGTTATGACCCAGCCGATATATGATATCGAATTGATCGAACGATTGGCTGAGATGACGAAGGAAGTCTCGATTCCTATATTTGTAGGCATTATGCCGCTGGCGAGCGGGCGCAACGCGGAGTACTTGCACAATGAGGTTCCAGGGATCCAATTGTCCGATGAAGTGCGGGCTCGGATGAAGGGACTTGAAGGTGAACAAGGCCGCGCGGAAGGCGTTAAGATCGCAAAAGAGCTGATCGATGCGGTGATGAAACATTTTAACGGCATTTATCTGATGACTCCATTTATGTTCTATGAGATGACAGCGGATCTCACATCATATGTTTGGCAAAAAGCGGAACGCCCAGCAGACCCCTTGTTTCATCAAACATAATCAATTAAAATAGAACAATGGATGTGGTTCCCATGGTTTACAGTATGACCGGATATGGTCAATCCGCTAAAGAGATAGGCGGATATAAGATTAGCATTGAAATGAAATCCGTAAACCATCGATACAGCGAGATCGTATTCCGTATGCCCCGTGAGTGGGCGTGTTTCGAGGATCGCTTACGCCGTATCGTGCAGAATCAGCTCAAGCGCGGTCGTGTCGATGTGTTTATTAACAAAGAGCGTGAAGCGGAATCGACAAGTGTTGTTGAAGTGAACTTGCAGGTAGTGGAAGCTTACATGCAAGCTGCTGACCAGCTGCGTCAGAAATACGGCATGACCGGGACGGTTGAAATTAATCAACTGCTCAGCCTGCCGGATGTAATGACCGTGCGAGAAGAAGCAAACTGGTCAGAGGAACAACTGGAAGCTTGTTTAGTTGAAGGGTTGACAGAAGCTTTGGACGGTTTGTGTCGTATGCGTGCTCAAGAAGGAAGTCATTTGAAGCAGGATACGGAGAAACGTTTGCTCAGAGTTGAGGATATCCTTGCGGAACTGGTGAAGTGGGCACCCGAAGTTGTTGCAGAATATCGGGTGAAACTTAAGCAACGCTTGGAACAACTGTCAGAGCAGCATCTTACTTTCGATGACACGAAGTTCGGCATGGAGGTTGCACTCTTTGCGGAACGCTCCAACATCGATGAGGAATTAACGCGGCTGAAGAGTCATATCCAGCAGTTCAACCAACTGCTTTCCAGTCAGGAACCGATTGGTCGCAAGCTGGACTTCCTAATTCAAGAGATGAACCGTGAGACTAATACAATCGGCTCTAAGGCAAATCATCTCGAGCTTGTGAACCGGGTCGTGGACATGAAGGCCGAGTTAGAGAAAATACGCGAGCAAGTCGCGAACATGGAGTAACAATGGAGCGCTCGAAACAAGAGGAGGGCCAGTAATGGCGATTAAACTGATTAACATCGGTTTCGGCAACATCGTATCCGCCAACCGTATCATCTCGATCGTAAGTCCGGAATCGGCGCCGATCAAACGAATTATTCAAGAAGCACGTGACCGTCATATGCTGATAGACGCAACATATGGACGCCGCACGCGCGCCGTCATCATTACAGATAGTGATCATGTCATTCTATCAGCGGTTCAGCCGGAGACGGTAGCGCATCGTCTATCGACGAAGGATGACGACAACGACGAATAACATGGAGATGCAGATGAAGAAGGGGTTATTAATTGTGCTTTCAGGACCTTCCGGCGTGGGCAAGGGAACGGTATGCAAAGCACTTATGAAGAAAACATCGAATTTGATTTATTCCGTATCGGCTACGACACGTCAGCCGCGTCTCGGTGAAATCGATGGCGTCAATTACTTCTTTAAGACTCGCGAGCAGTTTATGCAGATGATTGAAGACGACCAGATGCTGGAGTATGCGGAGTATGTCGGCAATTATTATGGAACGCCGCGCGGATTCGTTGAGGAGACGCTGGCCAAGGGCCAAGATATTATTCTAGAGATCGAAGTACAAGGCGCGCTTAAGGTGAAAGAGAAGTTTCCGGAAGGGGTCTTTATCTTCCTGCTTCCTCCTTCTCTGGACGAGCTGAAGGATCGGATTCAAGGCCGAGGTACTGAGAATGACACGGTGATCGATCATCGCATGAACGCTGCTGTCGAAGAGATCGCGATGATGGAGCGTTACGATTATGCAGTCGTTAACGATGAAATCGATCATGCTTGTCGAAGTATAGAAAGTATCATAATTGCCGAACATTGTAAAATTTAGGGTGTTGGCAACCGGTTTATGAGGCGCACTGAATAAGTGTGCCTTCTGAACGTCGTGTAGCTGTATGATTAGCGGTAGACTATATGTGAAGGGATGCGAATGTATGTTATATCCATCTATTGATGAATTGGTGAAGAAGACTGACAGCAAGTACTCACTCGTCGTGGCGGCTTCCCGTCGCGCGCGTCAGCTGCGTGAAGGAGATCGCACAGAACTCCATCATCCCAAGTCACATAAGTATGTAGGCATGGCATTAGAAGAAATCTACGATGAGCTTATCCTTATCGAACAGCAGCCTGAGCTGCAAGAAGAAGCAGAACAGCAATAGCAACGTCAGGCATCGCGTATTGAATCCAACGGATTCGATAGGCGATGCTCTCATATTACAGTAATTTAATCGTTATGTGATTGAGTTTATGTCCGCTTAACAGCGCGCATAGGGTAAGACCTGCTCGTGACGGTGAGATTTCGGGTTAGTAACTAACAACCGTGAGGTTGTTCTTTTTTTCGATTGCGATTATGTGTAGTTCAACAATTATATAGATGTTACTGCAGTACTTGCTAAGATACGTGAAGGATTACATATAGATGTGAAAGGCGGGAGCATATGTTACACGGGAAAACGATCGTGCTTGGCATAACCGGAGGGATCGCGGCATATAAGGCTGCGGCGCTATGCAGTAAATTAAAGCAGGCGGGTGCTCACGTACATGTCATTATGACGAGGAGCGCAACGCAGTTTATCTCGGAATTGACGTTGCAGACGCTATCGCGCAATCCGGTGTATACGGACACATTTGATGAACGTGACGCTTCCGTCGTCTCGCATATCGATCTGGCTGACAGCGCGGATCTGTTTATCATTGCGCCAGCTACAGCAAATATGATCGCTAAGATGACCTATGGCTTAGCTGATGACATGCTGTCTACGACGCTTCTCGCTACGACAGCGCCAATTATGGTTGCGCCGGCCATGAATGTTCACATGTATGCTCATCCTGCTGTGCAGCACAATATGCAGCTGCTTGGTGAGCGCGGAGTCATGATGATTGAGCCTGGCGAAGGTCTGCTGGCGTGCGGCTATACAGGTAAGGGGCGTCTCGCAGAGCCAGAGCATATTGTGGCTGAGGTCGAGCGTTTCTTTGACTTGGGCGAAGCGAAATACCGAGAAAGTCTACTCTCGGGATGTACATGTGCCGAGGTGAAGCAGGAAACAAATATAGCGGCTCAAGCTGGAGAAGAGACTAGCCGTGCGCTTGCTGGAAGGTCTGTAATCGTTACGGCTGGCGGAACGATTGAGCGAATTGATCCTGTTCGATATATAACGAATGATTCTTCCGGGAAGATGGGCTTCGCCATAGCTGCAGCAGCGCGCGATATGGGCGCTGATGTTACGCTGATCGCAGGTCAGACTCAGGTGACGCCGCCGGAAGGCGTACAAGTTATCCGCATTGAGTCTGCACAAGATATGCATCAAGCGGTGATGGAACGCTACGGATCGTCTGATCTAGTTGTTATGGCAGCAGCAGTAGCTGATTACCGGCCAACAGTGCGTGCCGATAAGAAGATTAAGAAGAACGACGCGAAGCTTGTTATTGAGCTTGAGCGCAATCCCGATATTCTGTCTGCTCTAGGCGAGAAGAAGCAGCATCAATTTCTGATCGGCTTCGCAGCTGAGACGGATCATGTTGAGCAGTACGCGATGGATAAGCTTAAGCGGAAGAAATGCGATCTTATCGTCGCCAACGATGTTTCACGCGAGGATGCGGGCTTTGGCACAGATACGAATGAAGTGCTCATATTCGATGCGAACGGCTTGGTTGAAGGGATATCCTTAACGAGCAAGCAGACGATAGGGAAGCGTATCTTGAAGCTCGCGGTCGCCAGGATGAGCAGTGAGGTGCATCCGATTGAATCCTAATTCGGATTGGTTCGCAGATTGGGACGATTCACCTTCGATTCAGCTTGATGTCAGACCTAAAGCTCATAACTGGGGGGATGCGCCGTTATTGGCGCGTGTTATCGTAGATGTGCCGAGCAAGCAGACGAATCGACCGTTTGATTATGTGGTGCCTGAAGATATGCAGGCATGGATCGAGATCGGCAGCCGGGTAGGTGTCCCCTTTGGACCACGGACGGTACAAGGGTTCGTTATCGGCTTCGTAACCGAGACGGACATTCCGCTGAAGAAGCTGAAGCCGATACAACAGCTGCTTGATCTTGTTCCTCCGCTGCCGCCGGATCTTGTTATGTTGGCGGAGTGGATGAGCGCGCGCTATATATGCACGCATACAGCAGCGCTGCAATCTATGATCCCGAGCGCGCTCAAGGGCAAGAGCGAGAAGGCGATCATTCTTGGGGATCAGGCGCTGAGCGGTGAAGTGGATCTGATCGGCTGGCTGCAGCAGCATAAGCTTGAAGAGCCGGCAGTGAGACGGTTGCTGCATTATGTTCAAGAGAACCAACCGGTACCAGCAGATAAGCTGCTGCAAGCATTTCCGCATGCGGTGCACACGTTGAAGACTGCGCTGCAGGCAGGCTGGCTGCTTGAGACTGAGCATATTAAGGATCGTATCGGCGTTAAGAAGCTGAAGCGGGTTACGCTGAATATGGAGCCTAAGGAAGCGGAGCGTTACTCAGCGGGCTTAAAGGCGAAGCGACAGCAGGAAGTCATCGAGATGCTGCTCGCCTTCGGGGGCGAGATGCCGCTTAAGGACTTGAATGCGACCGCCGTAAAGGCGCTAGCGGACAAGGGCGTTGTGACGATCGATGACTTCGAGGTGCTTCGCGATCCGTATGCGGATAAGCGGTTTAAACCGACCGAACCGCTCGAATTGACGGAGGAGCAGCACCAGGTGTTTAGCCAACTGGTAGAAGCGCTGGATGCGGGAGTGCCGAAGTCTTTCCTGCTGAGAGGTGTGACGGGTAGCGGCAAGACCGAAGTTTATATGCAATCGATTGACCGCTGCTTGAAAATGGATCGTGAGGCGATCGTGCTCGTTCCAGAAATATCGCTGACTCCGCAGATGGTTGAGCGCTTCAAGGGAAGGTTCGGCTCCAAGGTTGCTGTGCTTCACAGCCGACTATCGCAAGGCGAGCGCTATGATGAATGGCGCAAGATTCGCGAAGGACGCGTGCAGGTGGCGATCGGCGCGCGGTCTGCGGTGTTTGCACCGTTTCGTCGAATCGGTCTGATTATTATAGATGAAGAGCATGAAACGTCCTATAAGCAGGAAGAAACACCGAAATATCATGCCCGTGACGTCGCGATTGAACGCGCGCGCCAGCATGATGCTGTCGTCGTGCTGGGGTCGGCGACGCCGTCGATGGAGACGTACTACGCGGCGAAGATGTACGACTATCAAGGCGCAGCACAGGGGCTTGAGGCTCCGAGCTGGAGTCTTGCGCCGCTCATGATGCCGAGCCGAGTAGGCGCTAGAGAGCTGCCGCCGGTTACGATCGTCGATATGCGCGAACAGCTGAAGGCGGGCAACCGTTCGATGTTCAGCATGGAGCTCGAAGCCGCGCTGGAGCAGCGGCTGGAACGCGGCGAGCAAACGGTGCTCCTGCTTAACCGCCGCGGCTACTCGACGTTCGTGATGTGCAGAACTTGCGGCTTTGTGGCGCAATGTCCCGAGTGTGATATCTCACTCACGTATCATATGAAGAAAGAGCATCTGCGCTGTCATTATTGCGGCTATACGGAGCGTGCGCCGTCCGTCTGCCCTTCCTGTGAGAGCGAGCATATCCGCTTCTTCGGCACAGGGACGCAGCGGGTTGAAGAGCAGCTGGCGCGCCGATTCCAAGGCATTCGCGTGATTCGAATGGATGTGGATACGACGACGGAGAAAGGCTCGCATGAGCGGATGCTCGATCAATTCCGACAGCGGCGCGCGGATGTGCTGCTCGGCACCCAGATGGTGGCGAAGGGGCTCGATTTCCCATACGTGACGCTCGTTGGCGTGATCGCTGCCGATTCTGCGCTGCATATGCCGGATTTCCGCGCGGCGGAGAAAACGTTCCAGCTCCTGACCCAGGTGGCGGGACGCGCCGGCAGGCATCATCTGCCAGGCGAGGTCATCGTGCAGACCTATGCGCCGGAGCACTATTCCATCATGCATGCATCGCAGCACGATTATACGACCTTTGCGTCCGAGGAGCTGCGCCACCGCCGCGTTCAGATGGTACCGCCGTTCTGCCGGCTGGCGCTCATCACGATGACGCATGAGCAGCTTCCGCTGCTTGTGCGCGCGGCCGAGAATGCGGTGCTGCGCATCAAGGAGCTCGCGGACCGCAAGGGGTGGCTGCGGCCGCTGCAGAGCTCAGCGCACGCGGTCGATGTGTTCGGCCCGGTCGCATCGCCAATTCCACGCATTAAGAACAAGTATCGATTCCAATGCGTGGTGAAATGCCGCGGCGACATCGACCTGTCGGCTTTGATGGCGGAAGCGATGGAGACGCTGGAGCCGATGTCGCGCGAGCAGAAGGTGCTGTTCAGCGTAGATATGGATCCGCAGATGATGATGTAGGATGGCACAAACGGTGTATTTATTATAAAACAGCGTTATAGAAGAATAATGTCTGTTCACAGGCAATCGTATATTAAACAATCATAGTTAGAGGATGGTGCCCATAATGGCGATACGAGTAATTGTAATTGAGCCGGACCCGGTCCTGCATGAGGTGGCGAAGGAAGTTACGAAATTCAATGCGAATCTGCATAAGCTCCTGGATGACATGGCGGATACGATGTACTTCGCCGAAGGAGTAGGCCTCGCAGCTCCACAGATCGGCATATTGAAGCGAGTCATTGTGGTTGATGTTGGGGATGACAACGGCTTGATCGAGATGGTGAACCCGGTCATGATCGAGCATGAAGGAGAGCAGCTCGGACCTGAAGGCTGCTTGAGCATTCCTGGAATTAACGGCGATGTGCGCCGCCACAAGAAGATTAAAGTACGCGGTATGGATCGCTACGGCAAGACGTTTGAGATGGTTGCCGAGGATTTCCTCGCGCGTGCGTTCCAGCATGAGATTGACCATTTGAACGGTGTGCTGTTCACGTCGATTGCAGACAGCGTATATGAAATAGATATGCAAGACAAGGAGTAATCGAATGACAAAAATAGTATTTATGGGTACACCGCAGTTCGCGGTGCCTGTTCTGCAGATGCTGCTTGATGAAGGCTATGAAGTAGCCGCGGTCGTCACGCAGCCGGATCGTCCAGTTGGACGCAAGCGTGTCCTTACCCCAACGCCTGTGAAGGCGTTGGCTCTTGAGCATGGATTAACGGTATGGCAGCCGGAGAAGCTGCGTACGTCCGAAACCGTGCAGGATATTCAGGCATTGTCGCCGGACCTGATCGTGACGGCGGCGTACGGCCAGATTCTGCCGAAGGCGGTGCTCGATGTGCCGCGCTACGGCTGCATTAATGTTCACGGCTCGCTTCTGCCCGCATACCGCGGAGGAGCGCCGATTCAACGTTCGATCATCAATGGCGAGCCGAAGACGGGCGTGACCATTATGTATATGGCTGAAGGCATGGATACAGGCGATATGATTAGCCGGGTCGAGGTTCCGATCACGGATGCCGATAACGCAGGCACGATGTTTGAGAAGCTGAGCTTCGAAGGCTCCGAGCTGCTGCGACGCACGCTGCCGGAGCTGCTTGCGGGCAGCATTACAGCTGAGCAGCAGGATCACGAGGCGGCAACTTACGCGCCCAACCTGAAGCGTGAGGATGAACGTCTCGATTGGAGCCGCACCTCACGCGAGCTGTTCAATCAAGTCCGCGGCCTAGTGCCGTATTCCGGAGCCTTCACGACGTGGAACGATGAAGTGTTAAAAGTATGGGCGACGAAGCTGCCTGCTGCTCCAGCGCAAAGCGATCAACAGCCGGGAACTGTGCTGTCCGTAAGCGAGCAGGGAATTGAAGTGAAGACGGGTGACAGCTCGCTGCTGTTGACCGAAGTACAGCCGGCTGGCAAGAAGGCGATGCCTGTTCAAGAATTTATGCGCGGCGGCAAGCTGGAAGCCGGGACGGTGCTACTGTGAGCCGCATGGAACCGCAACAACGAACACGGCGTAAAACCGCTCGCGAAGTTGCGCTAGAGGTGCTGGTGCAGGTAGATAAGGAAGGCTCTTACAGCAATCTGCAGCTGAATGAGGCGCTCAAGTCATCCAATCTGGAGCGTGTGGATGCCGCATTAGCGACAGAACTGGTGTATGGCACAATTCAGCGGATGTATACGATAGATGGCGTACTGGAACGCAAAGTTGCAAAGGGGATCGCCAAGTTGAAGCCCTGGATGCGTAATCTGCTGCGCATGAGCTTGTACCAGCTGCATTATCTGGACCGCATTCCAGATCATGCGGCGGTAAATGAAGCGGTAGCGATCGCCAAGCGCCGCGGCCAGCAGTCGATGGGCGGCTTCGTTAACGGCGTCCTGCGCGGTGTGATGCGTGAGCCGGAGGTGTGGAATGTGCCTGCGGATGCTTCTCCCACCGCGAGAATCGCTTGGGAAGAGTCGCATCCGGAGTGGCTCGTTGCCCGCTGGCTGAAGACATACGGCGAAGCGGACACAGAGGAGATGTGTGCGGCGAATAATGAAGCGCCGCATGCGAGCGCGCGCGTGAATCGCACGCGTGCTGTTCGCGACGAGCTGCTCGCCGAGATGAGAGCGGCAGGGCTCTATGTTCAGCCCTCTGCTCTCAGCGCAGACGGCGTCGTTGCGGGCGGAGCAGGCAACCTGGCGCTGACTGATTGGTACCGCACGGGCAAGCTGTCCGTGCAGGACGAGAGCTCCATGCTCGTTGTCGAGGCGGTTCGCCCTGCGGCAGGCATGCGCGTGCTGGACTGCTGCGCTGCGCCCGGCGGCAAGACAATGCACATCGCCGAGCGAATGGGCTGCGAGGGCGAGGTCATCGCGAATGACGTGCATGCGCACAAGGTCAAGCTTATTCAGGATCAAGCCGACCGCTTAGGCTTATCCTGCATCCGAACGATGAATGAGGATGCGCTGAATCTGACCGATCGGCTGGAGCCTGCTTCATTCGACGTCGTGCTGCTGGATGCGCCATGCACAGGCTTCGGCGTCATTCGCCGCAAGCCGGATCTGAAGTGGCGCAAGCGTCCGGAGGATGTGTCTTCCATCGCCGCGCTTCAAGCTGAGCTGATTGAAGAAGCGGCGAAGCTGGTCAAGCCGGACGGCAGGCTCGTCTACTCTACTTGTACAGTAGAACGGGAAGAGAATGAAGACGTCGTCGAGCGATTCGTTAAGCAGCATCCCGATTGGAAGCTGGATGAGAGCTGGAAGAACGCGCTGCCGCAGGACAAGCTGTCGGCTGCACTGGCGCGAAGCAAGCCTGGCATGCTGCAGGTGCTGCCGCATGACGGAGATTCGGACGGCTTCTTTATCGCTTGCTTAACGAGAGCCTAGCGGATTCAATCCTATATAGCCACGTGAATATAACCCGCGTCCTCTGCAGTCGAGCGTGTAGATCCGGCTGTAAGACGCGGGTTATTTGTGTGTTGGAACTGGCAAGCTAACTATTAATGAATTCCTGATCATGATGGATAAAGTACAAACTTTATGCATGACAGCCAATTGTGGTAAAATAGATCAAATGCACAATTCTTATTGTCCATAATGAAGTATATTCTGAAAGATAGGCGCGTGAATGAACAGATGAAACCATTTATATATGACCTAACGTATGATCAGCTCCAGACTTGGATCAAGGAGCAGGGAGAACCCGTATTTCGCGCGGGACAGATCTTTGATTGGATCTACGTGAAGCGAGTTACAGACTTCGACCAGATGTCGAACCTGTCGAAGCAGCTGCGTGATAAGCTGAAGGAGCATTTTCAATTCGTAACACTCAAGGAAATTACACATATGAAATCCTCCGATGGAACGATTAAGTTCTTGTTCGGTCTTCACGATGACCATGCCATTGAGACGGTTGTCATGAGGCATGATTACGGCAACAGCGTGTGTGTCACGACGCAGGTAGGCTGCCGAGTCGGCTGTACCTTCTGCGCGTCTACGCTCGGGGGGTTGAAACGCAATCTGACAGCAGGCGAGATCGTAGCGCAAGTCGTAGCTGCCCAGAAAATATTGGATGAAACAAATGAGCGTGTGAGCAGTATCGTCATTATGGGAACAGGCGAGCCGTTTGAGAATTATGACGCGACGATGGCCTTCCTGCGCGTTATGATTCATGAGAAGGGTTTGAACATCGGACAACGTCATATAACGGTATCGACCAGCGGCATCGTACCTAGCATCTATAAGTTCGCTGAAGAGAACACACAGATTAATCTGGCGATCTCGATTCATGCGCCGAACGATAAGCTGCGCTCGAAGCTGATGCCGGTCAATCGCCGCTTTCCGTTCGAGGATGTTATGCTTGCCCTGAAGCATTATCAAGAGAAGACAGGCCGCCGCATCACGTTCGAGTACGCATTAATAGGCGGTGTGAACGATCAGGTGGAGCATGCGGAAGAACTGGCGGATGTGCTGAAACGAATGGAAATGATCGCTCACGTCAATCTGATTCCGGTCAATTACGTTCCAGAACGCAATTACGTCCGCACACCGCGCAATGAGATATTTAAGTTTCACCGCACGCTAGTCGACAAAGGCATTAACTCAACAATCCGTCGCGAGCAAGGCCATGATATTGCCGCTGCGTGCGGACAATTGCGAGCTAAGCATATGGAATCCAAATGAGGTGAGTCGTATGAAAGCAGTGCATCGTTCCGACGTTGGACGAGTACGCGCTGTCAATGAGGACCGCGCCTATTCGGCCAAGCTGCCGAATGGTTACACGTTAGCTATTGTGGCTGACGGCATGGGTGGACATCAAGCCGGGGATATTGCCAGCCGATTGGCGGTAGAAACCGTCATCCAGGAGCTGGCTGTACTGCCGGAGGACTTGGCGCGCGAAGAGCGGGCGCAAGCAGTGAAGCAAGCTATACTGCGAGCCAATGATACGATCTACCATATCGCATCCCAAGATGAGAAGTACAATCAGATGGGAACAACTATTGTTACCGCGCTGTTATCAGATCGGGAAGTAGCGCTTGGTCATATCGGCGACAGCCGAGCCTACTTGATTAATCGCGGAGGCATTCGTCAATTGACTGAGGATCATTCACTTGTGCACGAGCTTCTGAAGTCTGGGCAGATAACTCCGGCAGAAGCAGAGCGCCATCCGCGCCGCAATGTGCTGATTCGCGCGTTAGGAACGGATAAAGAAGTGAAGGTTGATATGAATGAGGCGCATCTTGAAGCAGGCGATATATTGCTGTTATGCAGTGATGGCCTGACGAATATGATCAATACCGATACGATGTGGTCCACTGTGATTGATCCTTCGCTGCCGCTCGAAGTGATAGCGGATCGTCTGATCGGTCAAGCGATTGATGCAGGCGGAGATGACAACATCTCGGTCATTCTTGTCCAGCCCCATGAATCAGACCTTGAGAAAGAGGGGTGTGACTCTTGATTGGGACTATCTTAGTGGGCAGATATGAAATATTGGAGCGCGTAGGCGGAGGCGGCATGGCCTTAGTCTATAAGGCGCTCGATCGACTTCTGAATCGATACGTAGCGGTGAAGGTGCTGCGTCAGCAATTCGTGCATGATGAAGAATTCATTCGGCGTTTTGGTCGCGAAGCGCAGTCGGCTGCATCCTTGTCGCATCCGAATGTAGTTAGCATTTATGATGTCGGGCGGGAAGATGATATTCATTTTATCGTTATGGAATATATCGAAGGACGCAACCTGAACGAGATCATTAAGGAGCGAGCGCCGCTGCAAGCTGATGAATCGGTGCGCATTGCGATTCAGATCTGTGACGCGCTCGATCACGCTCATCACAATAATATCATTCATCGGGACATTAAGCCCCACAACATATTGATAGGCAACAACGGACGTGTGAAGGTAACCGACTTCGGTATCGCGCGCGCTGTCACGTCCTCAACTATTACGCAGACAGGCTCTGTACTCGGTTCTGTGCACTATTTTTCACCTGAGCACGCGAAGGGCGTTTCTACTGGCGAGAAGTCAGACTTATACTCGCTTGGCATCGTGCTGTACCAGATGGTGACGGGAAAGCTACCGTTCTTGGGAGAAAGCCCGATCAGCGTGGCTTTAAAGCATTTGCAGGAGCCGTTTGAGGAGCCTCGACTGGTGAATCCGCTCATTCCGCAAAGTGTGGAGAATGTCATTCTCAAGTCGATGCGCAAGAATCCGTCTGAACGTTATCAGTCGGCTAAAGAAATGCTGGACGACCTGGAAACTTGTCTGCAGCAGGATCGGCTTTATGAACCGAAGATATCGTTTGCGCACGCAGCTTCCTTCGACGACGATCAGGAAACGCGCGTCATGCCTGCGATCAGGGAACAGGAGGAGCCACGCATACCAGTCGGAAGATCTGGCGTTGCTGGCACTGCTTATGCGGCTGGCGGCGCGTCAATGCACAGCCCTCGTGAACGATCAACTGGCGGTGGAGGTGCTCAGCCTCCGCATAAGTCGGAGGATCCTCAGAAGAAGTGGGTCAAGCCTACAATCTGGATAACAGCGACGCTCGTACTATTAGGAATTATGATCGGTGTTGTCTTTTATGTGAAAGCCTTGCTGGATGTGAAAGAGGTCAAGGTTCCTAACCTCGTACACATGACCGAGCAGCAGGCGAAAGAGGAGCTCGCGAAGTGGAAGCTGGAAGTTGAATTGCCGATCATCCGTGAGCCTAAAGAAGGCTTTGAAAAAGGTGTTGTCTTCGAACAAGGTAAAGCTCCGGATTCCATGGTTAAGGAAGGTTCCAGCATTAAGCTGTACGTGAGTGAAGGCGAACCAAAGAAGGCCATGCTCGAACTTAAAGGTTTGTCTTACGATGATGCGGTTGCTAAGCTGGAAGAGCTCGGCGTGGAGCGTACACGAATCAACTCTGAGCCCGTATTCGATGACGAGGCAGCGCCAGATATGGTCGTCGACACAATGCCTGCTGCCGGTGCGAAGTTTGACCCTAAGACGGATACGGTCAAGCTGATGGTCAGCAAAGGTCCTGAACCTTTCAGCATGCCGAGTCTAGTCGATAAAACAGAAGCTGAAGCGCTCGCAGCACTTGAGAAGAACGGATTGAAGCTGGCGAAGGACGGCATTATTCGAGAACCGAGCTACCGCCCTGAGGGCGTAGTTATAGACCAGAAGCCGTATGAGCCGAATGATCCAGTGATGAAGGGCTCGGAAGTGATGATATATGTAAGCTCCGGTTACCCTCCTGAAGCGTTGAAATACACGTTTACGCTGCCTGTCGCTCCGATAGAAGAAGGCAAAGAAACGGAGATCCGCATCGAGATTTCCGATGCGCGCGGCGAGAAGCAGGATGGCGGCAAGCAGAAGATTACGACGTCTAGTGTATTCGGGGTAAATCTGGTTTTGGCTCCAGATAAGGATGCTGTGGTATCGGTATACCGTAACGGAGAATTCTTCGACGCGTACCCGATTAGGTACAGTGATGCGAAGCAAGGGACAGTTCCTATACCTCAAGTCAATCCTGTCGATACTGAACCTGTAACAGAACCGGAGCCAGGCAATCAAGATGGCGAAGGAACAGATCCAGGCACTCCGTCAGAAGGTGAAGGGGAAGGAACCCAAGGAGGGGGAGAAGGATGAACTTGATTAGTAGACATCAGTCCTTGGAGGTAAATGCATGCCGCATGGGATAATTGTTAAAGCATTGAGCGGCTATTATTATGTGCAGCCGGATGGGCAGAGGATAGAGGATGCGGTTCAATGCCGTGCTCGCGGTATATTCAAGAAGAAAGGCGTGTCCCCGCTGGTCGGGGACCGCGTCGTGTATTCCATGACGGATAACGGCGAAGGAACGGTTGAGGAGATTGCTCCGCGATCATCAGAGCTCATTCGACCGCCGATTGCGAACGTGGGTCTGGCACTGCTGGCATTTTCCGTGCTGGAGCCGGACTTCAATATTCAATTGCTGGACAAGTTCCTCGTACATATCGAGCACGCGGGGCTGGACGCTGTTATCGTCTTAACAAAATGGGACATCGCAGAGCGTCAGCATGGCGAGCAGGCTGATAAGCTGATTGCTGAGCTTGAACGGCAGATCGAGCTGTATCGCGGTATCGGTTATGAGGTCATTGTAACAAGCGCGAAAGCGGGCACAGGCTATGAACGACTGCAGGATAGACTCTCGCATGATATCAGCGTGTTTGCCGGTCAATCCGGTGTAGGCAAGTCTTCATTGCTTAACGCGATGCTTCCCGGATCAGGGCTCGAGACGAATGCCATTAGTCATCGTCTAGGGCGAGGCAAGCATACGACCCGGCATGTCGAGCTGCTTGCGCTCCCGAACGGCGGCTATATCGCGGATACACCGGGCTTCAGCCAGCTGGACTTTCTTGAGCTTGGCGTCGAGCAGCTGAGTGACTGCTTCCGCGAATTTCGCGAGCTGTCAGGACAATGTAAGTTTAGAGGCTGCGCGCATATTCATGAGCCGGGCTGTCGAGTGAAGGAAGCGCTGGAGTCTGGGAGCATAGCGGAATCGCGCTACCGTCATTACACGCTCTTCATGGAAGAGATGAAAGACAAGAAGCGGAGGTACTGACATGATACGTATTGCACCATCGATATTGTCGGCTGATTTTGCGCGTCTTGGCGAAGAAGTTGCAGATGTGGAACACGGAGGTGCCGACTGGATCCATATTGACGCAATGGACGGCCGATTTGTACCGAACCTGACGTTTGGACCTCTCGCTGTCTCGGCTGTGCGTCCACATACGAAGCTGACGCTGGATGTGCACTTGATGATCGTTGAGCCGGAGCGCTATATTGAGGATTTCGCAAGAGCGGGTGCCGACATTATAACAGTTCACGCTGAGGCGTGTCCTCATCTGCATCGTGTTATCTGTCAGATCAAGGAAAGCGGCGCGAAGGCAGGGGTAGCGCTAAACCCGCATACGCCTCTGTCAATCATTGAAGAAGTGCTGCCTGATCTGGATCTTGTGCTTATTATGACCGTCAACCCTGGCTTCGGTGGACAGAGCTTTATCGCGAATTCGGTCGATAAGGTTCGCCGACTGCGCGAGCTCGCGGATGCACGCGGATGCCATGACCTCTTCATCGAGGTGGATGGCGGTATAACGTCTCAGACTGCCCCTGCGATTGCAGCGGCAGGAGCTAATGTTCTTGTTGCTGGCAGCGCTGTATTTGGCGCTCAGGACCGCTCTAAGGCGATATCGGCGATCAGGGAAGCGGCGTCGGGCAAGTAGTATGATCGGCCATACAACATAGATTAGAGACTTCTTTGGGAGGAGAGAATGCAAGGTGACATGGCAAAAAGCCTTATTCACGGGGTTCATGAGCTTCTTCGCGGGGACGCTGCTCGGCATATATACCTTGCTGGAAGGGCCCGTCAAGTTTATTTTTTCTCTAGGGGCTCTGGGAGTAGCTTTCTACTTCTTTAAAAAGTACGATACGAAGGGGATTCGCATTGCGTTTGTCGTGCTGTCTTTCATTTACGCGCTGCTGTTTGTCTTCTTGGCAACAGCTGTTATCTATATGTCGAACATGCCTCAGCCAAGCTAGCCTTTACCAAGGTACGATGATTGCTGGCGATGGGTTGCGGTTGCGATCCTCGGCTTATAGTCGGGCGAGACGGCGCCCATTTTCACAGTTAAACACGCATACCGCCTTAAACGGCGGCATAAGATGGTTACATGAGCGCGGTCTCATGTGGCCATTTTTTGTGTGAAGGTCGTCACGCTAGGAGGATTCCTGTGAGGAGGGGACTCTTTGTGAGGAGCGAGCACGTCGCGAATAGCTCTGGTATAGACGAGAACGACGAGGAGGGTGGAAGATGAAATTTTATACGTTTAAGCTGCCGAAATTTCTGGGAGGATTCGTGAAGGCGATCTTGAACACCTTTAATAAGAATTGACGCCTGACACGCCAACCACAAGCTAAATCCGTATTTTACCCATCCGACACGGTTCCTTCCGCCTGCGTGGCATATATGTGGTTCTAAAAGTCCTTGTGCATGGTCTGTACAAGGGCTTTGGCATGACTATAACTGTCTGCGCCCCCTCAGAGTTTCTTTCTCCTTATAATTCACTTGAGCATCGGTCATACTATTCCAATATTTAAGTATCTGTCGAATGGAGTTGCAGAAGCATGAACATCATTGATGAACTGGAATGGCGCGATGCCATAAACCAACAGACCGATGCGGAAGGATTACGCCGATTAGTTAGTGAGAAGAAAATATCCTTATACTGTGGTGTTGATCCAACAGGCGACAGCATGCATATTGGACACTTGATTCCATTTATGATGATGAAGCGGTTCCACATGTTCGGCCATCGTCCCGTTATCTTAATCGGTGGCGCGACCGGAACGATAGGGGATCCAAGCGGTCGCACTACTGAACGGCAATTGCAAACCTTGGAACAGGTGCAAGCGAATGTGGATGCGCTAACCAATCAAATCAAGAAATTGTTTGTCTCAGGCGGCGGCAATGAAATCAAAATGGTGAACAACTATGATTGGACGCATGACATGACGGTTCTCGATTTTTTGCGCGACTATGGCAAACACTTTAGTGTGAACACCATGCTGGGCAAAGACATAGTTTCGAGCCGGCTGGACAGCGGTATCTCGTTTACAGAATTTTCGTATTAGATTCTTCAATCCTTGGATTTTCATTATTTATATAAAGAAGAAGCTGTTCAATTGCAAATTGGCGGTGCGGATCAATGGGGGAATATTACGAGCGGTCTGGACTTGATTCGCAAGAAGGAAGGGCCGAATGCGAACGTATATGGTTTGACGATTCCATTAATGCTGAAAGCAGATGGCACGAAATTCGGCAAAACAGCAGGCGGAGCCATCTGGTTAGATCCAAACAAAACGACGCCATATGAATTTTATCAGTTCTGGACGAATACAGATGATCGCGATGTCATCCGATTTTTGAAGTTTTTCACATTTTTAAGCAAAGATGAGATTGACAACTTGGAAGTTAAAGTGCAGACAGAGCCCCATAAACGCGAGGCGCAAAAAGTTCTGGCAGAAGAAATGACTAGGTTCGTGCATGATGATGAATCACTGGAACAGGCGAAACGAATAACAGCTGCTCTATTTAGCGGCGATATCAAATCATTGACTGCGGACGAAATCGAACAGGGATTTAAAGAGATGCCGACCTTCCATACCTCAAAAGAACCCAAAAATGTTGTGGAATGGCTGGTTGACGTAGGTATTGAGCTTTCCAAGCGGCAAGCGCGAGAAGACATTGCAAACGGAGCCATATCTATAAATGGTGAATTGTTAAACGATGTAGACGCAGAAATCACGATGGAACATGCATTTGATGGAAGATTTATTATTGTTCGCAAGGGGAAGAAGAACTACAGCTTAGTAAAAATAGATTAATTGTATACGGAATATGCATGTGAATTGTCCGCTCACTTCCTTCATGGAGGCGATGCGGATTTTTTTGATCCCAAGTGTTTCGAATAATTACCCCCAACATGAGGCACATTAGGTATGTTACATTTTCACTCGAATAGGAGAAAGCGCGATGACCACTACAAAAAAATTGACACTTTTCGGCTTAATCGGAATTACAATGGCGTTCTTCGGTACTGTCCGCAGTGTTCCGACTCTCTCTATAACAGGTTGGACGCAAATATTCTATATGCTTGTAGCTGCAATATTATTTGCTCTGCCGATCGCACTAATGTCTGCTGAACTCTCAACCGGATTTCCAGAAGAAGGCGGACCGCAGGTATGGGTGAAGAATGCTCTCGGCGAGAAATGGGGGTTTGTAACTTCATGGCTGCTGTGGGTGCAAATGTTCTTTGGGATGGTTATGGTATCTTCCACTGTAGGCGTACTGCTGGGATATGTTATTAACAAGCCAGAACTATCCTCGAACAATTATTTCATCTTTGCGCTCATCCTGATTTCATATTGGGGCGTAACCATACTTAACTTAAAGTTCGATATGGTTAAGATCGCGGGCAATTGGGGATCCGTCATTGGAGTATATATTCCATTTGCGCTTCTTGTCGTGCTTGGTCTGGTTTACTTCTTTAAACATGGCATTCAACCAGACAGCTATCTTGGAAATTATACACCCTCTAAACTGCTGCCGGATTTTACCGATTTGGGTAGTTTAACCTACTTATCAGGTATTATCTTCATATTTGCAGGAGTAGAGATTTCGTCGGTTCACGCCAATAATATTGAAGACCCAAAACGTAATTATCCAATTGCCGTAATTGCGTCGGTTATATTGCTGGTTATATTCAATCTTGTTGCGGGTTTAACGGTTGCGAACGGTGTTAAGGTGGGAGAACTCCAGCTCTCTAATATTACACAACCCTTCTTAATATTTTGTCAGGATTTGGGTCTTCCCTTAATCATTGTAAATATCATTTCGGCCATGATTCTCATCGGAGTACTCGTGCAGTTATCTGCTTGGGTGCTTGGACCGAGTAAGTCGATGATTAAGGTAGCCGAAGAAGGGAGCCTGCCTAAATTTTTTCAAAAGAGAAACGATAAAAATATTCCAATCACTTTTGTTTATGTACAAGCTATTGTTATCTCTTTAGTTTCGTTCTTGTACATAGTTGTACCGGACGTAAACAGCGCATTTTTGATCATTACCATCACGACAACGATTCTTTACTGTATCGTATATGCTTTGATTGCGATCTCGGCAATTGCTCTGCGCTATAAGATGCCAGAAATCGAAAGACCGTTTAGATTAGGCAGCAAAGGAAATGGCTTGATGTGGTTTGTCTCGATACTAACGATGATAAGTGTTCTTATCACGATTGTAGTTAGTTTGATTCCACCATCCATTCTGCAGCCTAGCCAGTACACATTGTACATTGCATTCCAAGTAGGGGCTACGGTGATTATGATTGGTATCGCTCTAATTATCAACCGATTTAAAAAGCCGGAGTGGAAAAAAGGCGAGTAATCGACATCAGTATGGGAGGAAAATAGAAGATGGAAAATGAAAAAGAAACAAGTTATAAAGTGCCTGATATTAATCTAAAGGCATTATTCCTCGGAGATAAAGGTGAAAACGTTGATTTATTCAAAGAACTGCTGCTTAAAGTAGTGGACGAGCATGTGGGTTGGCGTCAAAATTACCAGCCGCAAGACTTGCCTGTCATCACACCGCAAGATAAAAGCTCCGATAGCTTTAATGAAACAGCGGATCATATTCGCAGTGTATTCAATGAATTGTCTTCCAAGCTGCGGACGGAATCCCTCCCTTGGCATACAGCAGGCCGTTTCTGGGGACATATGAACTCGGAAACGCTGATGCCTGCCATTATTGCTTACACCGCTGCTATGCTATGGAACGGCAATAATGTCGCTTATGAATCCTCACCGGCAACTTCAAAAATGGAAGAGGAAGTCGGTCATGAATTGGCGCGTCTTATGAGCTATAGAAAGGATCTGTCTTGGGGGCATATTTGTGCGGACGGTTCTATCGCAAATCTAGAAGGTCTATGGTATGCAAGAAATATGAAGTCACTTCCACTTGCGATTAAAGAGGTAGCTCCTCAGCACGTCGAAGGTAAATCGGAATGGCAATTGCTGAATATGTCAGTAGAAGAGATTCTGGATATCATGGATCAAATTCCTGATCAACTGGATGAGATAAAGGCTCATTCTGCGCGCAGCGGCAAACATTTGGAGAAGCTTGGCAAGTGGATTATTCCGCAGACGAAGCATTATTCTTGGTTGAAGGCCGCTGATATTATCGGGACCGGACTGGATTGCGTGGAGCCTATTGATGTAGATGAGCATTATCGAATGGATATTGGCAGCTTGGAAGCGAAGATTCGCTCGTTGGCTGCGGAACAAATTCCGGTGCTGGGTGTGGTTGGCGTAGTTGGAACAACAGAGGAAGGCCAGATCGACTACATTGACAGAATTGTCGAGCTTCGCGAAAAGCTGAAAGCAGAAGGAATTTACTTCTACATTCATGTGGATGCTGCTTACGGCGGTTATGCACGCGCCATCTTCTTGGACGAGAACGATCAATTCATCGATTATAATAAGATTCCTGAAGCATTCGAGAAGCATAACATATTTACGGAGAAAAATGATTGGCTTACCGAAGATGTTTACCTCGCCTTTAAAGCGATGAGTCAAGTTGAGTCCATTACAATCGATCCGCATAAAATGGGATATATTCCTTACTCGGCGGGCGCGATTATTATTAAAGATACTAGAATGCGCGATTCTATTTCGTACTTTGCAACTTATGTATTTGAAAAAGGGGCCAATATTCCTGCCTTGTTGGGTGCGTATATTCTCGAAGGCTCAAAAGCGGGTGCAACCGCAGCGGCTGTATGGA
This sequence comes from Paenibacillus sp. EB106-04-04-XG159, assembly GCF_058791835.1. Classification (NCBI taxonomy): domain Bacteria; kingdom Bacillati; phylum Bacillota; class Bacilli; order Caryophanales; family Paenibacillaceae; genus Paenibacillus; species Paenibacillus sp. EB106-04-04-XG159. The sequence goes on from NZ_JBYTDY010000002.1 coordinate 402,603, forward strand.
CGGCTCATAAAGTGCTGCCTTTAAACATTAAGGGTTATGGCAAATTAATCGGAGCGAGCATTGAGGCTGCATATCGATTCTACCATTTCCTGGAGAATAAAGAGTTTAAGGTTAAGGACAAAACCATTAAGATGTACCCGCTCACTAAGCCGGATTTCAATATGGTTGACTATGTCTTCAATGAGGAAGGCAATACCGATCTGGCTAAAATGAATAAATTAAACCATGAGTTCTTCAATTATGCCTCTTATGTAAAGGGAGGACTATACAGCAACAAATTTATTACATCGCATACTGACTTTGCTGTCCCTGACTACGGCAACAGCCCGTTTCCATTCGTTCAAAGCCTGGGATTCAGCCGTGAAGAGTGGGATAAGGAAACCAAAGTTACTGTTCTACGGGCTTGCGCTTTAACTCCATATGCTCACGACAAAGAGGTATTTCAGGAGTACGCAGCCAAGATCGAAGAGGCGATTCAGGAGAAGCTTGAAGCTATATACGAAAACGAAATGGGCAAACAGGAATAAAAAACATGCATAAAAAACACAGCAGCTATAGCGTTTCGCTTCAGCTGCTGTGTTTTTTTGATATGTGTAAGCATAAAAAAAGGCTTACCCTTCAAGTAGAAAATCTACATAGGGACAGCCTTTCTTTGTATATTGTGCATGAGGTTAGACGCGAGTCAATTTACCTGCTTTCAATGCGCGCGTGCTCACGTATACGCGTTTCGGTTTGCCATCGACCAAGATGCGAACTTTCTGTACGTTTACGCCCCAAGAGCGGCGAGTTTTGTTGTTCGCGTGTGATCTAAAGTTACCAGAGCCAGGTTTCTTCCCCGTGATATAACATTTGCGAGCCATGCCTAACACCTCCTTATCCTTAAAGCAACAATTACATACAATCAATCAAATACTTAAATATGATACCATAGCCCAAAATGGCTCGTCAACTGAAACAGCAACTTTGTTTATTTACATTGTTTATTTCTTAATTCTCTTATAGTACAATGGTGATTAGTCCATAATACTCAAAAAAAAGGAGTGAACGAACCATGGCCATCGAACTTGGATTGGAATTGGGTAAGGTTAACATCTCTGAAGGGGTTGTGGCAGTTATTGCCGGTTCGGCCGCGATGGATGTTTACGGTCTTGTTGGCATGGCTTCGCGCAAGCAATTAAAGGACGGGATTGCTGAACTGCTCGGACAAGAGAATTTGTCGCGCGGAGTTGTAGTGCGCCGTGAGCAAGATGCGCTGCATATAGATCTCTACATTGTCGTAAGCTACGGTACCAAAATTTCAGAAGTAGCACACAACATTCAAGTAAAAGTAAAATACGTGTTGAATGAAGTGGTTGGATTGAATGTGGATCAAGTGAACATTTTTGTCCAAGACGTGCGTGTATTAAGCTAGGAAGGAGAATATTCGTTGAACATTCGTTCTCTCAATGGAACACAGTTTGCCAATATGGTGTTGAGCGGAGCTGACACACTGAATCGTCATGCTGAACTCGTCAACTCCTTGAACGTGTTTCCAGTACCAGATGGTGACACCGGCACGAACATGAATTTAACGATGACGGCTGGTGTAGCGGAGATGAAATCCAAGCCATCGTCATCCATTTCCAAGACAGCAGAGGTATTGTCTAAAGGACTTCTAATGGGGGCGCGGGGTAACTCCGGCGTTATTCTATCCCAATTATTCCGTGGATTTAGCCGCGGTGTAGCTGGTCTTGATGAGGTGAGCTCCACTCAGTTTGCGCATGCTCTGCAGACGGGCGTGGACACCGCTTATAAAGCAGTAGTTAAGCCTGTTGAAGGTACGATCTTGACTGTTGCGAAGGAAGCTGCTAAGCATGCGGTACATATCGCACGCCGCACTCCAGATGTCCGTGAGCTTATGCTGGAGGTACTGACGAAAGCCAAATTCGCGCTTTCCAAGACCCCTGATCTGCTTCCCGTACTGAAACAGGTAGGGGTTGTAGACTCTGGCGGTCAAGGGTTGGTATATATTTATGAAGGATTCCTGCACTATATGGACACTGGCGCAATTGAAGGCGCTGAGGCTGAGGTAGTAGTGCCGAGCACGTCCGCTGCGTCTGCAGCAGTGACTCGTCCTGCACCTGTTCGTCAGGAGTCGCACAGCGCACAAGCCAAGCTGAATACAGAAGATATTGAATTTTTATATGATATGGAATTTTTCATTGATCGTACACGGGGCGGAGTTCGTGCCTTCCATGAAGATACGTTCCGAAAAGCGCTTGCACAGAACGGCGACTCCATCATCGTAATTGCAGATGACGAGATTATTAAAGTGCATGTCCATTCCCGCAAGCCAGGTGAAGTGATGGATCTCGCTATGCAATACGGCGAGCTCATTAAGATTCATATCTTGAACATGCGTGAACAGCACCGTGAGCTTCTTCATGGCGAGCATGGTGAATACGACGAGCAGGGCGAATCCGCAATGCCTGATGTATTCGCTGATATGCCAGCAAGCCGTACGGCTGCAGAGCCGGTAGCAGCAGTTCCAGCAGATGAGATCGCATCATTCGGCTTTATCGCGGTTGCGATGGGTCAAGGTATTATGGATATCTATAAGAGCTTGGGTGTAGATGTCGTATTGTCCGGCGGACAGACGATGAACCCGAGCACTCAAGATTTCGTTCAAGCTATCGAGTCCATTTCTGCGCAGCACATCTTTATTCTGCCAAACAACTCGAATATCATTATGGCTGCGAAGCAAGCTGCAGAGATCGTAGAGCGCAATGTTACTGTGCTTGAGACGAAGACGATTCCACAAGGTATCGCTGCTGCGTTCGCATTCCAGGATGACGAGTCTGTAGAGAGTAATATTTCCGCTATGCAGGAAGCCATCGCTCATGTGAAGTCAGGACAAGTTACTTATGCGGTTCGTGATACGACATTTGACGATCTAGAGATTAAAGCAGGTAACTTTATCGGAATCTTTGCGGGCAAGATTGTGGCTACGACCGAGAATCTTACTGAAACTTGCGAGCAGCTTCTAGGCAAGATGCTGGAAGACGGCGGCGAGATCATAACGATTCTGACGGGTGAGGATGCGAAGCCGGAAGAAACCGAACTGCTCGTCGAGTGGCTCTCAGCGCATCATCCAGATGCTGAAGTTGAGGTTCATGAAGGCGGCCAGCCGATTTATTCCTATATCTTATCTGTAGAATGATTTATTTACGAAAGTAATATTAATGGGGAGGCACGTTATGGCAAATGTTCGAATCGTAACGGACAGCACAGCTGATATACCTCTAGAAGTGCGTCAACAATTAGGTATCGAGATGGTGCCTCTAAAAGTTCACTTCGGTAATGAGATGTACCAAGATGCTGTAACGATTGAGCCGGATCAATTTTTTGAAAAATTAGTCCAGTCCTCAAAGTTGCCGACAACGTCTCAACCTTCACCAGTTGAATTTCTTAACGTATATAGACGCTTAATTGATGAACAAGGCAGTTCAGTCATTTCGATACACCTATCAGCAGCATTAAGCGGAACATATCAGTCCGCTGTACTGGCGAAGAATATGATGGAAGAAGATGCCGATATCACGGTCATCGATTCTCGATCAGCTTCCTATGGCATCGGGATGGTTGTGGTGCAAGCTGCAAAGATGGCGCAGGAAGGCTGCTCGAAGGAACAGATCATGGAAATGATCGATCGAATCTCGAGCGGTCGCCAGCTATTCTTCTTAGTGGATTCGCTAGAATATTTGCAGAAGGGCGGCCGTATCGGGAAAGCGGCCGCGGTGTTCGGCTCTTTATTGAACATCAAGCCGATTCTGTCTGTTGATGCAGAAGGCGGAGTTCATGCATTAGACAAGGTGCGCGGCACTAAGAAGGCTATTGCGCGCATTGTTGAGATGATGAAGCAGAAGCACGGAGACAACCCGGTTCACTTCGCCGTAGGATATACGAATGATAAAGCAGCAACAGAAGATCTAGTAGCAGCGGTTCAACAGGCCTTTGATATCAGAGAGGTCCAATATATCCAGGTTGGAGCAGTCATAGGTACTCATGTCGGTCTGGGTGTGTCTGCCGCATTTATGTGGCCGGCAATTGAGACTTCAGAGCTAGGTCAGAACGGACAGCGTTGATCTTATGTTAGATTATTTTCAGATACCAGTTACTATGATTAAAGGCGTGAGCGCTGTGAAACAGCAAGAGCTTCACGCCTTTGGCATTTCTACTGTTGAAGATCTGCTGCTTTATTTCCCGTATCGTTATGAAGATTATCATGTTCGAGCGCTCAGCGAGGTGAAGGACGGCGAGAAGATTACGGTTGAAGGCAAGATCGTAAGCGAGCCGGTGCTGCAGCGTTTTGGTAAAAAATCAAAAGTATCCTGCCGAGTTATGATTGAGAGCTGGCTGGTGACGGCTAGCTGGTTCAATCGACCGTATATAAAAGAGCAATTGACGAATAATCGCGATATCGTATTGACAGGCAAATGGGATCAGCGGCGCCTGCAGATTACGGTGGCGTCATCTGAGTTCCCGGATCGCGGTGCGCTGCGCAAGGATACGCTGCAGCCGGTCTATTCGATCGGAGGCAAGATGACGCAGGCGTGGATGCGCAAGACGATCGCGCAGGCGCTCGTTCAGTTCGGGGAGATGATCCCTGAACTGCTGCCGCAAGAGCTCGTAAAGCGTTATCGCCTGATGCCGCGCAAGCAGGCGATCCGAGTACTTCATCAGCCCTCGGATACGCAGGAGGGCAAGCAAGCTAGAAGGCGTATGGTGTACGAGGAGCTGTTCCTGTTCCAGATGAAACTGCAGGCGTTCAGAGCCTTAACGAGGGAACGGGCGGACGGCATCGTGCATCAAGTCAGCAATGCGACGGTGCGCGAGTTTGTGCGCTCGCTGCCGTTTGAGCTGACGGATGGACAGAAGCAGACGGTAACGGATATTTTGCATGACATGCGCTCACCATTCAACATGAACCGGCTGCTTCAGGGCGATGTCGGCTCCGGCAAAACGGTGGTAGCGGCTATTGCGCTGTATGCAGCGGTTAGAGCCGGCTACCAGGGCGCGCTGATGGTGCCGACCGAGATACTGGCCGAGCAGCATATGCGTTCGCTGTCGAAGCTGTTCGAGCCGCATGGCATCGAAGTGGCGCTGTTGACCGGCAGCGTGACAGAGCGCAAGCGTCGCGACATTCTAGGCTCACTGCAGATGGGCATGCTGCATGTGCTGGTAGGGACGCATGCGCTGATTCAGGATGACGTCATCTTTCGTCAGTTGGGCTTGGTCGTTACGGATGAGCAGCATCGCTTCGGCGTGAACCAGCGCAGCGTGCTGCGCCGCAAGGGCTGGAATCCGGATGTGCTGCTGCTGACGGCTACCCCGATCCCGCGTACGCTTGCGATTACAGCCTTTGGCGATATGGATGTGTCCTCGCTGCGCGAGCGTCCTGCAGGCCGCAAGCCGATCAAGACGTATTGGGTGAAGCACGACATGCTCCCGCGCATCGTGAATTTCATTCAACGCGAGGTGGGGGAAGGGCGCCAGGCCTATGTGATCTGTCCGTTAATTGAAGAGTCGGACAAGCTTGACGTGCAGAATGCGATCGATGTGCATGTACAGATGCAGCAGGCGATGCCGAGCCTGCGCATCGGACTGCTGCACGGTCGAATGACAGCTGCCGAGAAGGACGGCGTCATGCAGGGCTTTAATGTTGGCGAGACGCATGTGCTCGTGTCAACGACCGTTATCGAGGTCGGAGTAGACGTGCCGAACGCGACGCTGATGATCATTATGGATGCCGAGCGCTTCGGCTTGTCGCAGCTTCATCAGCTGCGCGGCCGCGTAGGACGCGGCCAGCATCAGTCGCACTGCGTGCTCATCGCCGATCCGAAGTCAGAGGTCGGTCAGGAGCGCATGCGCATCATGACCGAGACGGAGGACGGCTTCGAGCTGTCGCAGCGCGATCTGGAGCTGCGCGGTCCAGGCGACTTCTTCGGCACGAAGCAGAGCGGCATGCCGGACTTCAAACTCGCGGATATGTCGAGCGACTTTGCGGTGCTGGAGCAGGCTCGCGATGACGCTGCCGAACTGATTCGCTCGGAGGCGTTCTGGACATCGCCGGAATACGCGCTGCTGCGCGACGCGATTGATAAGGAGAAGCTGTTCCAAGGGGAGTTGCTCGATTAAGTTGTAGCATTTCATGGGATATGACCCAGAACTTTTGGATACCGGACAAGCGCTGGTGCATACAATGGTAAAGTCGTTGGGCGTTTAGCTCACAGCGACCGGCTCAAGTGTATAACGGAGGCCGATCTAAGCCGAGTATCCGGGCATTAGCCTGCGTTCCGGCACGATGTACCGGAGGTGTCATAGCATGAGCTATACCAAATACGGGATCAGCTCACAATTCGTCGAACGAGTGAAGACGAAGATGAAGAACCCGTTGATGAAGGATCGCGTGAAGAAGCTGCTGGAAGGTGTGACGAAGCAGGATCTGCAGGATCGTGCGATCGTGCGCCGACTAGTTCGCAAAGCTGCACTAACCTTGAACGAGACGCTCACCGAAACACAAGAGGATCAGATCGTGAAATTCGTAATAGCACAGAAGATAGATCCGAACAATACGTTTCACCTGATTAAATTATGGGGCATGTTCCGCTGAGGCGGGGCATGCTTTTTTTCTATGCAGATTCACAGCACCTTCCAACAAAATGCAACCAAACGCGCAAGTCATGCGTCTTACTAAATTTTCATTATTTATAGTCCAGTGCGGCATCTCCAAAATAAGCTAAGAAAGCATCTTCTACCTCAGATAACCGCGCGTCCTTTTCCCATAGACATTATCCATAAAGTCCTGCTACACAGAAGACTCTCTAAAGATCCGTTTGAGTACTATCCCTCAGGCTCAGGAGCTTGAGATACGGTGTCAGCGGGGAGCATCTAAGCGTGAAGAAGAATTGCCAGTAGTCCTGTCACATATAAGACTCTTTTCAGTGTCATTTGGGTATTATCCCGTCAACTCAGAAACTCATGGCACTGAGTTAATGGGATAATGGTGAAATGAAAGTTGAAAGGGTTAACCATATACTTCGGATTCGAGCCGCATGTTATTACCGAGTTCTCGTGATGTATCCGCATCAAAGTATGTACATGGTCCTAGTGCTTCGTTGTTGACATCGTCTGCGGATTGCGCAAGCTGTTGCTAGGATGGGGCAGGCTATCGAGTTCACTCGAGTAATCCCGTAACAGGCAAATTACCAGTAATCGTGCGGCGATGAGGGGGTTATACCAGCTGTAGAAGGGAAAAAGCCAGTTATCGTACAAGCAGAGTTCATCTTGCTCTCTCCGATGAATCCGTAACAGGTAATTTACCAGTAATCGTGCTGCAGCAAGGGGATAATGTCGGCTGTAGCGGGGAAAAAGCCAGTTATAGCACATCCGGAGTTCTTCTTGTCATGTTCGAATCACATACTCGAGTCACCCTTTCAGTAAAAGGAGGCTTCCTCCGTACGTAGATCATTCTACGTCAGGGATGAGCCTCTTATTTCCTGATTCGAGGGGATAATGGTCGAACGCTGTTAGGTGCTGCTTATGGCGCGGTACGGGCGGTGTGCAGATTCACCAACGGCGTTCAGAAGAGCGTTGGCGGGTCTGCGATCGCCTCGATGCAGGCGGGCGAGTCGTTCTTGACGTTGCCGACCTGTGCGCCGACGGGGTACAGGTCGAGCCAGTCCGCCGGGCATGGTCGGAGCAGCGGCTGGAGCCGCGAGGTGTCTGTGACGCTGCGGTCCAGCCACAGCCCAGTTTCCGCTTCGCCCAGTATGACCGGCATGCGGTCATGGATCGGCTCCATGACGCGATTCGGCGTCGTGGTCACGATCGTGCACGTGCTGACGCGCTCCCCCTCGGGGCTCGTCCACGTGTCATACAAGCCAGCGAAGGTGAACAGCTTCGCCTGCGCAGGGATAATGCGCATCGGCTGCTTGCCGCCGTTCGGCAGCTTCTTCCACTCATAGAAGCTGTCCGCCGGTATGAGGCAGCGCTTGCGCGCAAAGGAACGCTTGAAGGCGGGCTTGTCCGCAAGCGTCTCCGCCCGGGCATTGATCGTGCGCCAGCCCATCTTCTCATCCTCTGCCCAGGAGGGAATGAGTCCCCATTTGAGTGGGCCGAGGCGCCGTCTATCCCCGTCGTGGATCATCGTGGGAACCATTTGTCCGGGTGCGACATTGTATCTTGGCTGATGGAAAGGGATGCCTGCTTCTTCAAGCTCCAAGTATATGAGCAATTCCTCCCACGTTACGGTCAGAGTATAGCGTCCGCACATGCAGCATTCATCCTTTCTAGTTCGAAGTTAGGTCGATATATGTGTCTAAGCAGAACTTTCTAAGGCGAAAGGTCTAGTTGTCGCATCATGTCGATTGAATCTTTATTCATCTTGTCTCTCTAAAATACACTTTATATACTATAATTGCACGGAAATATGAGGAAAGTCAGGGTGATTACGATTATACAGAAGCATTCAACCTCATGGCTCACTCTGCGATCGTTACGTTCGCTCTGTTTGCTGCTATTAGCGAGCGTCGCTATGCTAGGGTTTAACTCGCCAGTAGAAGCGAAGCAGGGTGACTTTACAGATGTGCCGCCAACTCATTGGGCTTACAGCACCATCATGTGGTCTAAAGACAATGGAATCTCAGGAGGCTATCAGGACGGGACGTTCCGTCCAGCACAGCCTGTGACTGAAGCGGAATGGTTGGCCATGGTATACCGTGCGTATCCGGAAATTGTTGTTCCAGACAGCAAGCCAGGCGAGCCTTGGTATACGGCTTATTATGCGCAGGCAACCTACATGGGCTTACCGTATGATGGACGAGCGGATCTTCAGATCACTCGCGGGTACGTAGCAGAGTCATTGGCTGCTGTAGCTGGCAAGCGGCTTCCTAAAGAGGAAGCAATTAAATACATAATGGATCTTGGTATCGCGCAAGGCAAGGATTCAGGCGGAGTGGATAGCTTTGCTCCTAATGACAAGCTGTCTCGGGCTGAGGCTCAAACCTTTATTTATCGAATGAAACAGGTTCTGCCTACGCTGTCCAGCTCATTGCCGGATGTTATTCCGAGCGAAGACAATAAGACTAGCATTAGTCTGCATGGCATTAAGATCGGCGATTCGGTTGAGAAGGTCGTTAATAAGTTAGGTGAGCCGGTGCGTAAGGATATATCCGAGCATGAGATGGTCTGGTACATATACAATCGCGATTATTCGAAGTACACCCAGATCGGAATTGTGGATGGGGTCGTTGCATCGATGTTCTCCAACGGCAGCGGCTGGTCAGTTGGCACCAAGACGGGTTTGACCGGCTTAGAGACTGAAGCGGATAAGCTCTGGGGCAAGCCATACGCATCTACAGATCAAATGAAGGTATTTAAAGTGGACAAGCTCCATATCAGTGTATTCTTGGACGCTATTGGCGGCGGCCGTGCTGATGGTCTGCTGGTCGAGTTGGAAGACCAATACCGTACCGACTATGTGGATCACCGTCAGTCTTCTGCCGAACTGCTTCAAGCTTATGAACAGCAGGTCTTCGATCTGACGAATGCATTTCGCGTGCGCAATGGATTATCCCCGTTCACTTGGAATGAGACCGCAGCTAAGGCTGCACGGCTGCACAGCGCCGATATGGGCAAACGCAATTATTTTGATCATACGAATCCAGACGGTAAAACTCCAATAGATCGGCTCAAGGCTAGCGGCGCAGGTCCATATCGCTTATGGGGAGAAAATATCGCAGCAGGGCAGTCCAATGCGATCGACGCGCATTACAGCTGGCTCAACTCGCCAGGTCACCGCAAGAACATGCTTCATTCCGGCGCGACAACGCTCGGGGTAGGTGTCGCTCGCGGCATTTCAACTAGTGATTACGATATTTATTATACCCAGAACTTCTTCACTCCGCGCTGAGTGGCAGTGAACGAACATGCAAAGAGATATCTCATGTCCCAGCCGGAATGAGAGATATCTCTTTCTGTTCTGCGAGCGGACCGCGCGTTATTCCTCTGACACCTCAACAATATCGGTCACTCGTATCCACTTTTCATTTATTTTGATGCGTTGAGCAATTGGATCTATATGTGAAATGATACCTGTCTGCGTGTCATCCTGCAGCTTGCCGTAGATACGCACTTGAACGCTAAGCTGAGCTTGATAAGCATCGCTAAGCTTTTCTATAAGCGATTCCCAAAATTGCTCGTCGAATGAAGGGCGCGCCTTGTATGATTTCTGTGACTTTTTCTCTAAAATAGCATCTCGATGCTCGAACAACATCATGCGACTTGACTCCCATAGGCCGTTGCCTGATAATTTTTTCATTTGTAATGTCCTCCAATCTTCGCATTCAGAAACTTCATCTGGCTGGAACGCTTCAATGAGGAGCCGAGGAATATGGAGGCGGGTCCGTGAACTTCTTGAATCTCATCTATCGTATGCTCGAGCTGCCGCTGTCTCTCACGGTCATCGAACAGGGTTAGTTGGTACACGGCATCACTCTGCAGTTGATCCAGGGATACGAAGATCTTGCGTACAGGCTGTCCGTTCCAATGCTTGGCGAACAGCTGCTTGGCAGCCGTGTAGACCTCGCGTGAGATGTTAGTAGGCTCCGTCAGCTTCATCTGCCGCGAGAATCCCGTGGGCTGATCGAAATCAGCGCCCTGAGCGCCGGCGTGAACGACATTGCCCATATAGCCCTTAGCGCGAGCGCGATGGCAGATGAGCAGGGACAGCTCGTTTAAGATAACATCGATATCCTCCTGCTTATCGTAGTCGATCGGCAGGGTCGTCTGTCGGCCAATCCCTTTCTGGAGGTCGAATGCGTCCGGCGTTACAGGGGAGTTGTCGTACCCGTTAGCTGTTCGCCACAGCACCTCGCTCCAGATGTCGCAGTTTTTCCGCATATACTGCTTCATTCTTTGCTTGAGCTGCGGCAGCGGCGTTTGCGCAAGCTCACCAATCGTCTGAATGCCGATGCGAGACAGTTGGCGCATCGTCCGTGTTCCGACGCCGAACATCTTGTTCACGGGCAGCTTCCACAGCTCGCTGATATTATCTCTCGACAGCTCGAATACGCCGTCGGCATTTTTCTTAGCGAAGTTGTCACAGGACATCTTAGCCAGAATCTTATTATGCCCGATGCCGACGCGTGTATTGATGCCGGTCTCGTTGCGCACTCTCATGCGAATATGCTGCGCGAGCTCGTATGGCGAGCAGCCGAAGTGGTGTAGGCTGTCGGTAACATCGATAAACTGCTCATCGATGCTGAACGGTTCGACGAGGCTGGAATAGGATTCGAGTATGCTCATGATCTGCAGAGAGACCGTAATGTAGGTTCTCATTCTCGGCTTGATCGTGATGAGCTCCGGACACTTCTGCTGCGCCTCCCATAGGGATTCAGCCGTCGTTACTCCCTGCGCCTTAGCCAGCGGGCAGGCAGCGAGGATGATGCCGCTGCGGCGCTCGGGATCGCCTGATACAGCCAAAGGTTTATGTTCATACCTTGGATGCGCAGCCTTCTCAACTGACGCGTAAAACGATTGGCAGTCTGCAAGAAACACGACTCTTTTCTTACTCATAGAGCGTTCTTCCTTTATTCTCGATTAATGTGAAAATCTGCAGTCAACTTTATTTCAATGTCTGCCTTGACGAACTCCCAGAGCAGATCCATCTTGTGCCGATATCCTCTGCATTGATAAGATACCTTCAAGAAGGATTCATCACGGTGCACCTCGATAATCTTCAGCTGACGAGCTCGCAGTTCTTTCCTTAACACGTATTGTCTGGTTAATACTTCTGTTTGTATGGTCCTTAAGTTGTCTATATAAAGCTCTGACATCTTCAATCCAGAATTGTTCATAGTTTGCATATCCTTCTCTAATACTTCAAACATAATAGGGAGGATCACCGACTCCTTCACCAAGAGCAGTTCTTCCTCCGTCTGTAGTGGAGAGCCAGCCATAGCTCCGCCTCCTCCGACTGTTTCACAGCTTGATCTGCAAGCTGCTGTTTATTACACAACGAACAAGTGTTCTTAAATCAACAGGCAATTATTCCTTAGAAGCTGCGTCTTCTTGCTGCGCGTCGGATGAAAGGTGAAGATAGCGTTTCATCAAGCTGGTTACTTCCGCGCGCAGCACTCCGCGGAGCATATAGAACGAATGATTATAGCCGCGGCACAGGTACTGCACGCGCACGCCGTGCGTCTGACGCTCCTCCTCGAATACTTTGATGCCGCGGCGGCGAAATTGCTGACGGATGCGCTGCAGATCCGTCTTGACTTCCTGCTCAGCCTGACGTAAGCTCTCGGCATACACATGCGCCATCTTCAACGGGGAGCGGGCTAAGCGTTCGCTGTCTCGTTTCAGTACGTCAAGTACGAGCGTGTGAAGCACATGCTGCTTGACAAGATAGGCATCTTCAGCCTGTTGGGCGAGCGGTTTGCTGGCTGCTCCGCTATGTTTCAGGGTGCCCATAGGTCATTCCTCCTGTAAGATTGATCCATGCAATATCATATATATTACGAACCTATGTTCTTATATTACCCAATATAGCGAACATATATTCGATAATCAAGCGGTAAATGTTATAATAGGCGAAGATGCCAAGCCCAATGTTGAGCCGCGCTCGAAACAGATTCAAGCTAATATAGGACAAGTAGTACATAACTGAATTGAAAGTGGAGGGACAGCAGCTATGCATATTCAATTAACGAAGGAACAACGCGAACAGATGGTACAAGCTGTAAAGCAGTATTTTGAATTGGAACGAGATGAGGTGATCGGTGAGCTGGCGGCAGAGCAGTTTATGAATTTTATGATGGAAACAGTTGGAGATATTGCCTATAATCAAGCTTTAAAGGATACGAGGGCGATGCTGGCGGATCGCTTTATGGCAATAGAAGATGAACTTTACGCTATGGAACGGCATCCGTCACGGCGTTCTTAATAACGCGACAGAACTTCATTTTCAAAATTTTGGATGATGTTCAAGCGGATTGGTTTGCGATAATGTAGGGGAAGGAGGATATAATCATGATTGAGGCGGAAATGGATCGGTTAGAACAGGAGTGCGCGAAGGCGTCGAATGATGCGGCGCACACAGGACGGTTTGAATCGTACGAACGGCAAATTGAGGCATGGATTGCAGAAGATGCGGAACGTATGGAAGAGCTTCGAATTCTGCGTGAGCTTGGCTTGCCGGATTGGTGCATTGGCGCAGGTTACGTACGCAATCTGGTCTGGGACAAGATCCATGGCTATGAAACGCCGACACCGCTCAATGATGTGGATGTCATCTATTACGATCCGAACTGCACGGATGAAGCGCGGGAGAAGAGCTGGGAACGCTGCATGATGGAGCGATGCCCTGCTCGGAAATGGTCATTCAAGAATCAAGCGCGGATGCATAAGAAGAGAGGGCGAACTCAACCTTATGAATCGACGGCGGATGCCATGATGCACTGGACTGAAGTGATGACGGCTGTAGGCGTCAGAATGGAGCAGGATGACCGTCTTACGATCGTCAGCCCGTGGGGAGCTGCGGCGCTCGAAGATCTGATGGCGCTGCGCATCCGCAGAAGTCCGAAGTTCGAAGACCGTGAGGCCTTTCAGCATCGTTTGATTGAAAAACGGTGGCTGGAGCAATGGCCGCGCACCTTTGTGCAGGATATCGATTAGAAACATGTTACAATGGGGGATGAAAGATGAACAGTGTTGCATTTGAACTTGTAAGCATGGACGATAGTCGGGCGACGTACACATTTCGGGAACTGCTGCCTGAAGTGGAAGCCGAAGCTGAAGCAATTGAGGGCATGTTCGAGGTGGATCTGGAGCGTTATCAGCAGTTGGAGGCGTCTGGGGATTCTGAAGCAATGGATCATGCGATCTATTGGCTGACGCCGATTCTAGAAGATCGACAATATTGGCTTGGAATGAAAGTGTTTTTCCGTGTATACAAGCACTATTTGGAGCATGGAACTTATATAGAAAGCAGCGGTCAGCCGGTAAATAGTTGAGCGCGTACAGCAAAAAGCAGCGATTCGTGCAGAAGACGATCGCTGCTTTTTGCTGTAAATGCGCTTATGTGCAAGGTAATAAGACATTCTGCCTTCGTCATAGCCTGATAAGGAAGAAGCATATGCAAATAGGAGGGAAAAGAGGATGAGCCCAAGCAACGTAAGCGGCAAGGAGCTTGTCGGGGGAGAGTATACAGGCATGGCAGAAAATGCTGCCGAAAAATGGAATCTAGGGCAGTCGCAGGAGCGGGTATATGTGCCGTTCTCCAGCCCGCTGGATCCTTGTCCGCCCGTTCCGTTCAAGACGTATGTCGTTCCGCCGAACCAGTTCATCGTATTCCAGCCGCCGAACTGGCCGCAATATAAGCCATCCGAGGCGCTGCGCGTCGGGACGCTGTGGCCAGCATTATACAGCCCATATAGACCAAGGAGAAACGGAGGAGGAGAGCAGGATGAGTAAGCATCCATTCCAGACGGAGGAGTATCGTTACATGCTGCTCCAGCTGCAGGAGGTAGACTTCGTGCTTGTAGAGCTTAATTTGTATCTGGATACTCATCCTGACGATGCGCAGGCCATCCATCAGTACAACCACTATGTCGGCGAGCGGCGCAAGCTGGTGCAGATGTACGAGGAAAGATACGGTTCGTTGAGCAACTTTGGTCAATCATATGCTGGAGTTCCGTTTACGTGGGCTGTGACGCCATGGCCTTGGCAAGTATGAATCCGGAATAGGGGAAGAGGTGAAGAGTGGTGTGGGTGTATGAGAAGAAGCTCCAATACCCGGTCATGGTTAGCAAATGTGATCCGCGCATGGCCAAATTTCTACTGGAGCAGTATGGGGGAGCGGATGGTGAGCTGGCGGCTGCGCTTCGCTATCTCAATCAGCGGTATACGATTCCAGACAAGGTCATTGGATTGCTGACAGATATTGGAACGGAGGAATTCGCGCCACCAAGATATCAATGATGGCGCGGCAATTTAGGGTACAGTGTAATTTCGAAGCCATCCAGCGAACCTCCCGATCTAGCTCCGCATTGTTTTAGATACTTGACCTCCTTCAGAACACTCCTCAATAGCGTATTCCTTTGTTCGGGATCGTTCGTCGAATAATAGACGTCAATTACGTTTTCGATGCTAGGAATAATATCCGCGCTAGATTCCTCTCTCTTTGCCTCAGATTCGATTTCCTTTATTAATTGCGCATACAGAGTTCGAGCCTCGGTCATTCTCAAGTTAATTTTTTGCGATCTTTCGCTAAATGTTTCGGAAGTGTACAGCCCTTGTTCAAGTAGATCATGTATATTGTCTACTTGACTGCTTAATGTCGATATTTCCTTTTCAAGCTTCATGAGGGCATTCTTCTTCAAGTTCAAGGTATTGTGATTGGTTGGTGAAAGGTCCGGTATATAGTTTTCCCATTGAGCTCTGTAGTGGTCCAGCCACGTTCTCAATCCGATAATGACTTGTTCTTCGACAATGTGCAGGAAGGAGCTTACGTTGCCGCAAGATGGAAGTTGGCACATAAGTGTATCAGGAGAGCTTGCTGCCTTATGGGGTCTTCTAACCATCTTCCGACCACACTTGGCGCAGACGACTAAGCCAGAAAGTGGATTCATTATTTTGCGCTTATGAGAAATAGGTTTTGATGGGTTGGCAGCGAGGAAGGATTGTGCAAGATTCCATACATCTTCTGTAACTAAAGGCTTGTGGCGTCCTGGATAGATCTGAATATGTTCAAGGCTGACGCGGGGTCTTTCTTTAACCAACTTCCCATTTATCCGTCTTTTTTGAAGCGGACGAGACCCCCATTTTATTTTGCCGCAGTATACGGGATTTCTCAGGATAGAGTTGATAGTAGCAGTTGTCCAAGGACCGCCCTTGGCAGTTGGGACTTGAAGTGTGTTCAGCTTTCTGGCGATCAACGCTGTACCCAGTTCATTAACGATGCCGCTCTCATCTTTTTCACCGTAACAGTACCAGTCATATATCATCTTGATAACAACAGCTTGATCATTAGGTTCAAGGATGTATCCTTTTTCGTTCGTCAATTTGATACGATCATACCCGTAAGGGGGAATATTGCCTACAAATTTCCCCTCACGTATGGAATCCATCCTGCCCCTTTGCAGCCGTCTATTGATCGTCTTGAATTCGCGTCTAGACATAAAGAGGCCGAATTCAAAATATTCTTCGTCAAATTCATTATGGGGATCGAATATTTTCATAGGCGTAATGATCTTCGTACCTGCATATTTAAACGTTTGAGCAACGATACCTTGATCAATCGTGTCGCCTCGCGCAAGCCGCTCGACTTCCATGACCAATACTCCAGCCCATAATCCCTGCTCAACTTCGCTAAGCAGGTGCTGCATGATGGGTCTCTCTATGATGGTCTCTCCAGACACCTGCTCTTTATAGCATTCTGTAATCGTAATGTTCATTCTACGAGCGACTTCTTGTAAATTTTTTTCGTGACGTGCGAAAGTTTCACCTTCACCCTTGGACTCAGCTTCTAGATCCGCTCGTGATTTCCGCAAATAAAGACAGTATTCACTTGCCACACTAGTCATCACGAATACCTCTCATCCGTATTAATCGACGTTTAATCTGAAATGTCCGGAGTATACGCCGCAAACCATAACCTCATTTGGCAGAACTTCCTTCGTTTCGTATTTCGGGTTTTCTGGAATCAATTTGATATAGGGAGATCCTTCAGACCATTTCATTCTTTTTAATGTACCGTCCTCCCCGTTGATGATAACAGCGACGATCTGCCCGTTATACTCTGCCCAGCTTGCTTTGCGGAGGAATACAATGTCGTCGTTTGTAATTCCGGCTCCGATCATCGAATCTCCTATTACGCGCAGCGCATAGTCTGGCAAAGCTCGGCGGGGAAAAGGATATACGACATAATCTTCTATGTTCTGTGCGGCTAATATCCCATCGCCTGCGCATATGGTGCCGACTAGAGGTATTTCAGTGAACGAGTGAGAATAAATAGCCATGTCTGACAATGGGTTATCGCTGCGCAACAGCAAGTAATCGGTAGTCGTGCCTAGTATATCTGCGATCTTAGCCAATGTGTCAGATGGAGAAACGCTCTTATCCCTTTCGTAGCTAGAGAAGTTGGCGGGATTCATTCCAAGCTGTTCTGCCATTTGGCTTTGAGTAAGACCCCGTTTTTCACGCAGCTGGCGAATTCTTTTTCCTGTTGTGGACAACGACATCACAATAATCACTCCATAGAATAAATGTAGTCAAGCTAAAAACATTATAGAATCATGAGATGAACATATAGTTTATAAAAAAGTAGTTGCTCAAATTAAATTTGAGTTATATAATGCCCTTAAGAGGTGGGTGATCGTGAGACACAGTCTCCGTAATGTAAATTTTCATCCCATATTTTAAAACGAAGTCAAATTAAATTTGCTTCATATACAATTATTAACTCTTTGAAGCAAATTATATGCGAATATTGTTTGTTTAGCAACTGAAATTTATGCTCCGGTTTTATCTTGCCATGAACTCAAATTTAATTTGATATTAAGTGTTTAAAGTACCTGTATGGGTAGTCAAGCCGTACCTCATATAGATGTTTATGGGGGTGATCTCATGAACAGCAATGAGGATAAAGGTAACATTGTTGAGGTCTACAGATCAGGCAACACGACGATCAAGGTTAACGATGCTTATTGTGCTAAAGGTGATCAGGAGATTGCCCTTATTCTTAAGAAACTTCATGATGCAGGCTGGGCTATTGTAAAAAGTCATGTTGCTGGCAAGTTCTAAGTGGACCAACTCATGCAGCATAGAAGGGGAAGTGATATGACACACACATTGAGCTTGAAAATGAACCGATGCAGACCAATAGAAGGAGCCTGCCCAGCGATCGGACAAGCTGTTTCCGACAACCGGCAGAGTTCGGGGCGATGTGCTGGTGTGAACGTTGGAGAGGATGCAATTAACTGGATAAAGGAGCTGGGAGCATGAATTTATTTCAACGACGACCCATTCCTAATCGAGATATGAAGCGTGAGAGACTAGGAATAGGAGCGAGTGAAGTAACGATTCGACAAATGACTTCAGAAGAGCGTGAACGATTGAGAAAGATTAAACCTTATAACTACGATGTGGAGTGGAAATGGAGCAGCCGCTGCATAACCTGGAAACGAAGAAAGTGAGCAACCTAGCTGCATGGCAGAGAGGTGATTTTTTTTACTCTAAAAACAGAACATACGTTCTTTTTTTGACGGAATTAGTTCATGAGAATGGAATACAAAAATGATGAAGTGGGTGAGTATATGGAAAATTTAACGATAGAGTACAAGAAGACCTTCAGTAAATTGAGAGGATCATATGAATCGCTTAAAGAGCTGCGAGATGCGAAGAAGGAGCAGCAATTAGCGCTAATGGCCAAGCTGACGCTGATCACGACATGGGAAGATGAACGGATCCTGCTAGAGCAGGAGATTGTACAGTTGGAAAAGGACTTGAAGCTTATCGCAGCGATGAGATCGGATGTGGAATATGTCATTGAGTGGCTGGAGACGGGCAAGCGTCCTGGAAACAAGCGGGGGATTGAACGGCGCGCCGCGTATCAGCGCGTACGACCTGTTGATCCGCTTAAGCTGCAGGCGTATGTGGCGAATACATCCGGCGGAGGAGCTGTACAGGCTATAGGTGTAACCGAACGGGAAAGAGAACGGATCGAATATGCGCTAGGGCAGCTGACACCAAGGGAAAGAGAGTGCTATGTCATGGTCAGAGGAAATGGGTTGTCATACGGAGAAGCGGCAGCAACGCTAGGACTCGCAAAAGGCTCGGTGCAGTGGTTTATTAAGTCGGCGGATACGAAGCTAAGGATCTATAACGAACAAAGCAGCTAGTGTAATTGATATTAGGAGCCTTCCCTTACGAAAGCCACCTAATAGATAGAAGGACATTTTCCTCTCAACTGCAGAGTCAGTTGAAGGGGGCATAGGGCAGTGAAAGGAGGTGAAGGCAGTTGATCTGGTTAGAGACGGCAATGCGGGCTTCACGTGTGACAATCCATGCGATGCAGCAATGGAGAGCAAGGCCAACGCTGAAGCCGCCCTAAGGGCAGTGATGGACAGGTCAGTAGAGTCGAAGAATACCCCAAGAGGGGAGGATACAGTGTGACAGGACAAGAATTAGTCGAAGCAATTGCTAGAAAGCTGAGATTGCTATATCCTGATCGACCTGTATATGTCGATGAGCTGCCAGCAGATGCTGTCGGTAATCATGTTGTCCGATGTATCGCTTATGCGCGCAGCAAGCAGTTGGGGCGCCGCCGTACAGACTCCTACAGCTTCGAGGTTC
This sequence comes from Paenibacillus sp. EB106-04-04-XG159, assembly GCF_058791835.1. Taxonomy (NCBI): domain Bacteria; kingdom Bacillati; phylum Bacillota; class Bacilli; order Caryophanales; family Paenibacillaceae; genus Paenibacillus; species Paenibacillus sp. EB106-04-04-XG159. The sequence goes on from NZ_JBYTDY010000002.1 coordinate 421,998, forward strand.
TGTATCATAAGGCGGACAATGACGGGATGTCCTTTACGAGTTGGGCAGAGACGCTGTGCTTCGAGTTGGAGACATTGGAGGTTTCGGATCAACAAATCCATATGAATAACGGACAGGCTAAGCTCGAGAATGGGAACGTGTTTCATTTTACGGTAAATGCGGGAATTACGGGTCTTATGCCATCACAGTCTGGTGATGCGATGGACTCCATACAACTGGTGGAGAAGCTGAAGGCGTGAACAGGCGACATGCTTCAAGCGAGATGTCTGACATTCTATCAGGGACTTCTTAATTATACAAGGCAGTTATACAGCTTGACGGAAGTTGATAGGTTAGTTAATCCACATATAAATAGAAAGGTATGATCATATGCCAATTGGTGGCGGTACATTTACATTGCAGAACAAGGTGCTCCCAGGAGCCTATATTAACTTTGTGTCAACAGGCAGCAGTGTCACAGCGGGTACACGAGGTATTACGTCTTTGCCGTTGAAGCTGAACTGGGGTGAGGAAGATAAGATCATCAAGATGGATGCGTCAGATTTTAACAAGAAGTCACTTGAGGTGTTTGGCTATGAGCCGACAGCGCCAGAATTGCTGCTGATTCGCGAATGCTTCAAGCGCACCAAGACGCTCTTGGCATGCCGTGTCAATGGCGGAGGCGAGAAGGCCTCGCAAACGGTTGGCGGCGTAACGGTAACCGCTAAGCACAGCGGGACGAGAGGCAATGACATTCGAGTAGCCGTTATGGCTAACCCGGACAGCGGCTTTGACGTTATCACTTATCTGGGAACGGCAAGCACAGACAAGCAGACGGTAACGACTGCGGCCGAACTGAAAGGGAACGACTATGTTACTTTCGATACCACAGGTATTTTATCCGCTGCTGCAGCTGCTGCGCTCTCAGGCGGTACTAATGGTACGGCGAATGCGGAGGCGTACTTCGCTTATTTGACAGCATTGGAAGTGGAAAGCTTCAATGTGCTGGGCTATCCGGGCACGGATGCGAGCATCAAATCGCTGTTCGTGGCGTTCACAAAGCGCTTGCGGGATGAAGATGGACGAAAAGTCGTCAGCGTGCTATACAATCAGCCGGCGGATTATGAGGGCATCATCAATGTCAAGAACGGTGTCGTGCTGGAGGATGGAACGACATTATCGGGCGACAAGGCGGTTGCGTGGGTAGCAGGTGCTGCTGCGGCTGCTGAGGTGAATCAAAGCCTGACGAACGAAGCCTATGACGGCGCTATTGATGTTGATATCAAATATACGAAGTCACAGTATGAGGCCGCGATCAAAGCGGGAGAATTTGTATTCTATGCTGAGGATCAGAAGGCACGTGTCCTGACGGATATCAACAGTCTGATTACATTTGACGGCGGGAAATCTTCGGACTGGACGAGCAACCGTGTGATGCGCGTGCTGGATAACTGGGCGAACGATGTAGCTCGCATATTCGGTAAGTCTTATATCGGAAATATGACGAACAACGATACAGGGCGACAGCTGTTCAGGGCGGATCTGATCTCTCTTGCTCTGCAGTATCAAGCGATCGGCGCTATCAGCGAGTTTGATAGTGCGGATATTGAGATTGCGCAGGGTGCCGGAAAACGAGACGTATCGGTTATCAGCGCTATCAAGCCGAATGACAGCATGGAAAAACTCTATATGATTGTTAATGTTGCCTAATGGGGGGGATCGTAGATGAAAACAATGAACGCACAAGACACGATTAATGGTAAAGAAGGACGAGCATACGTCAAGATCAACGGGAACAATGAGGAGTTGTTCTTTGCCAAGACGATTGAGGCGAAGCTGGAAAAAGCGAAAGCGGAAGTGAAGTCTATCGGCAAGCGCATGACCGGCCACAAGACAACGGGACTCAACGGCACAGGAAGCATGACCATCTACTATGTAACACCGATGTTCCGCAATATGATTCAACAATTCAAGGATAAGGGCAAAGATGTCTATTTTGACATGCTGGTGGAAAACGATGACCCTGCAAGTGCAGCTGGCAAACAGACGATCTACTTGATGGGTGTCAACTTGGATTCGACCATTCTAACGAAGTTGGATGGCGACAGCGACGATCCGCTCGATGAAGAAACAGACTTTACCTTTGAAGATTTCGTCATCATGCAATCCTTCAACCAAATTTAAAGCAAAGGGGTTCTAAATATGGGTAAGCTGCAGGAATTTTTGATGCACAATGAAGTGCAGACTGAAGTGAAAATGGAAGTGGACATTAAGCCATTTCCTGTTCCGTTCATCATTCGTTCGATTACAGAGGCGGAGAACAAGCAGATTCGCAAGAGCTGCCAAAAGACCAATTTCAATAAGAAGACACATCAGAAGGAAGTGGAAACCGATTCTGATCTGTATTCAAACCGTCTCTTAATCACTTGCTGCCTGGACCCGAACTTTAAGGATGCAGACCTGCAAGCCAAGTTCGGTGTGGTTGGAGCAGAAGCTTTGATTGATAAGCTGCTCAATCCAGGGCAGTACGCTGAACTGGTGCAGAAGGTGCAGGAGCTGAACGGCTTCGACCTTGATATTAATGATTTGGTAGAAGAAGCAAAAAACTAATCAAGCAGGGTGACGGCGAAGCCAACTACGCGCACTATGCCCTGCATCGGTTAAAGATCAGCCCGGACGAGCTCATGGTTAAGCCCATGCATGTCCGGGCTTTTATCTATGCTTCGATCGATCTACAGATCGAGAATGAGAAGAAACAGGCCGATAAAGCCAAACGAAAAAGGTAAGGGGGTGAGGTGATGTCCGAAGCGTCTGCAAGTGCTGGGGATAATGTAAAGTGTCCCAAATCACTTCAAAGAATTTCGCAGGGATTCGATCGTGTAATGAAGTCGATGGATGCTATGGGAAATAAAGTGCGAAATAGCGTGCCTGCCATATCCAAATTGCATGCATCATTGTCGAAAGCGCTCATGACCACCCCAATTAAGGGATCTGCTCAGCAGAAACTCACTGCTAATCCCAAGATTGCGGGACAAGGATTTGGCCGTGTAAAGCAGTTGATGGATACTGCCATTAATAGAGCGCAAAATAGCATAACTTCAATATCTAATCAGCTATCAAGATTATATAGATCTATGTCAAAAGAACTCATGAGTGCTCCAATTAAGGGGGGTGCTCAACAAAAACGGAGCATAAAGCCCAAAGCAGCAGGGCAAGGATTAGGTCGAGTAAGGAATGTTATGGATTCCGTTGGAAAGATGGTTCGGAATATGGGGTCGACACTAATGTCCAGAGCATCTGCATTAAGAGCATCGGTGTCCAAAGCGTTAACGAGTGCCAAAATAAAAGGTGCTGTGCAGCCTAAGTCTACCTCGCAGCCGAAGGCAGCACCTCAGCAAAGCGCAAGCAGCTTGAATAAGGGTCAGAGTGCGGCTGCAAGCGGTGACAAACAGAGTATAGACGTATGGGGAGGGATTACGTCAGCGATACAGTCAGCAGCATCTATGTTCAAGCAGATGGCGGCAGCTAGTGATGATTACGTGAATAGCAGCACTCGACTGGGGCTTATTAGTGACCAGTTTAATACGCAAGCTGAGCTGCAGGATAAAGTTCATAAAGCTGCTCTGCGCTCACGAACTTCATACTATGATACGGTTAGTGCCGTTACTAAGCTTGGATTAACGGCGGGTGATACATTTAAGGGGAACGATGAGATGATTGCTTTCACCGAGCTGATGCAGAAGTCATTTGCCATGTCAGGTAAATCTGCAAGTGAACAGCAAAACGGAATAAATCAGTTTGTTGGATCCATGTCAGCAGGTAAGTTGGATGCCAGTGGATTTCAATCTCTACAGGAAAACGCCTCGATAATTGCTCAAGCCATCGCAAGTTTTACTGGCAAGAGTATGACAGAACTTGAAGCTATGTCAGCACAAGGAGATATTACTGCAGACCTTATGAAGGCTTCTATGTTCAGCTTTGCGAATGAGATCGAGTCGAAGTTTGGAGATACCCCGCGCACATTCGAGAGCGCATGGTCCCAAATCAAAGACTTTGCAATCATGTCGTTTTCTGGAATTATGCAGTCGATCAATGGCTTCCTGAATAGCGATACAGGGGCTGCTATGGTTAATGGGATTATGGTGGCGATCAGTATGATTGCGGATGCAGTCACTTGGCTCTTTGGCATTATATCTGGAATAGGTACATTTATTCAAGATAATTGGTCTACGCTTCAACCGTTATTTACACAGATCGCGATTGCTGTAGGAGTTGCGTTGGTAACTGCATTTACAATGTGGGCGTTCTCCGCGATAGTAGCTGGTATTAGTGCCATATTATCTATGTCTCCTGTCATTTTGATTGCTTTTGCAATAGGGTTAGCCATCGGCTTTATCATCATTGCGCTTAATCAAATGGGTATGACCTTCGATCAAATATTTGGATTTGTCGGTGGGCTACTTGGAGGAATAATTGCAGTTTTTTACAACCTTGTTGCAGATATATGGAACCTACTTGCAGTATTTGGGGAGTTTTTTGCCACCATTTTTGATAATCCAATCAAAGCGATTGGAAGGTTATTTTATGGACTTGCAGACGTCGTATTGGGACTTCTTGAGACTATTGCTAATGCTATTGATGGAGTATTTGGAAGCAACCTTACTGAAACGATCAAGGGGTGGCGAGGCGGCCTCGCAGACATGGTGGATTCTGCATATGGAGAATCTACGATCAAGATAAAAAGAATGGAGAAACGCGATACAGGGCAAACGATTAAGGCAGGAAGTGACCTAGGATCAAATCTTATGAGCGGCATATCAGACAAGTTTAGCAGTGTATCGTCGATGTTTGAAGGGAATGCATTGGACTCTTTAGGCGATAAATTCAAACCGGACGATAAGGGTGCCGCCGGTCTGATGGGGAATAATTCGAAGATAAATGACATCGGCAGAGTTGGTGAGGTTGGCAAGATCAAGGACGATGTCAACATCGGTGAAGAGGATCTGCAGCTGCTTAAAGACGTGGCAGAGATGCGCTATGTACAGAACTTCGTTACGTTGACCCCAACGATTGCGATGGAAGCTCAGATCAGTGAAAGAGTAGATGTCGTCAGTGTACTAGATGAGATGGAACGCAGATTGGAAAATGAAATTGCGATGAGCGCAGAGGGCATATTTGCTTAGGAGGGGATCAGATGAGTTATCGAATGTTTTTGTTACTCAAGAGTCATGAGATTGAACTCCCTGTTCTTCCGGAGAAGCTTGAAGTGAGCTCTGCTGGGCGAAATGAATCGATGACGGTGTTGGGGCTGGGAGAAATCAATAAGATACAAGGCAAGGGACTCAAGGAGGTTACGATTGAGTCCCTTTTTCCTGCTCATTCAGCTCCCTATATAACGGGCAGAAAATGGCGCGAACCAATGGAGTATATCAGAGCCATCCAAGCCCATCGGGATACAGGCAGCCCAGCGCGATTACTTATCTATGGTACGGATCTGGATATCAATATCAATGTGGGTATTGAAGAGCTAACCTATGAAGAACGTGCAGGCGAAGTTGGAGATCTATATTACAGCCTTAAGCTGAAAGAATGGAAGGCATACTCGGCTAAACGTCTGTTGTTCCCTTTGAAGAAAACGGCCGCAGCTACGATAAGTCCCCCTAAGAGACCAGGCAGCCCCGCAGCCGCCAAGACCCATACTGTAGTCAAAGGGGAGAGCATGTGGGCTATCTGCAAGAAGCGATATGGCGATGGCAGCAAGTACCCACAGCTATATGCTAAAAATAAGGAACTGATCGATAAGCGAAACAAGGGCACGGGATTGCCGAAATATACAATTTATCCTGGGCAGGTATTGAAGCTATGAGCATGCAGATATTGTATCAGAACATCAATACGGGCAAGGCGCACGATATAACGTCGCTTGTGACGGATGCATCATGGAAAACGGTTCGGAGAGGCTCTCCCGGCTCCATGGAGCTCACGATCCTCCAAGATTCAGAAGTTGTAATCGATCATGGCGGCATCGTGGTATTGAAGAGTGAGAATACTGGATTCTTCTATGGCTATGTATTCAAATTCTCTCAGGACGAAACAGGCAGCATAAAAGCTACTGCCTATGATCAGATTCGCTATCTCAAGAACAAAGACACCTATGTATTCAAAGGAATGAGAGCGGATCAGATTGTAGCTAAGATTGCCGCTGATTACAATATCATGACGGGTAAGCTTGCAAACACCCATTATGTGATTCCATCGATGGTTGAGGACAGCAAAACGCTGCTGGATATTATCCTTAAAGCGTTGGATATGACACTGGTGAACAAGAATCAAATGTACGTTCTGTGGGATGATTACGGCTCTCTTCGTATCTCTGATGTAAAGGAGAGTCATATCGATCTGGTGGTAGGAGATGAGAGCCTCGCAACAGGCTATGAATACTCAAGCGACATTGACAGCGATACAGCCAATAAGATCAAGTTAGTACGAGACAATAAGGATTCAGGTAAACGCGATGTGTATATAGTCCAAGACAGCAACTCCATGAAACGTTGGGGAATTCTGCTGCACTCTGACAAAGTCGACGAGAACTTGAATAAAGCGCAGGTTGAGGATCGAGCCAGTATGCTGCTTTCTCTGAAGAATCGTCCATCACTGTCATTAAGTATGAAAGCGATTGGGGATCTGTCGGTGAGAGCGGGACGGGCTCTCTTTATTAGAATCGGGGATATCGGGGTGTCAGGGTGGTATATCGTAGATGAATGCACTCACGATTTGTTAAATGAAACGATGAGCCTGAAGTTGGTGGTGATGTAATGTTAAGTGAAAAAATTAAACGGCTAGCGTATCAAGCTGGAGAAACAGCCGTACCTGCAGCGATCATGTTTGGAGAAGTGAGGACTGTATCGCCCCTGGCTATATGGGTTGACAGCCGTTTTCTAATCGATAAGGACATGTTGATCATACCTAGAAATACCACACTTGACGTGGCTGATAAAGTCATCCTGCTGCGCAATGCAGGCGGTCAACAGTTTCTAATCATAGGGAGGCTGTGACGATGGCATTAATACCGGGCAATGCAGAGCAGATGATTATGATAGGCGACACTGTAGAGATCAGATCATCTGCGGAGCAGCCGTCTCTAACATACAAGATTGACTTCGATAATGGAAGGATTCACGGCAATATGGATGGCATCGATGCAGTAAGACAAGCGATCTATATGATCTTGCATACCAAGCGATTTGCTCATACGATCTATAGCTGGGATTACGGAATAGAGATCGATAGGGTGATCGGTAAAAGTGAGGCTGTCCTGCAGAGTGAGCTTAAGAGTGTTATAAGCGAAGCGCTAACATCTGATGCTAGGATTACGGATGTTACTGACTTTAGGATTAGAATACTGGACAAATGCACGGCAGCGGTAGAGTTTACCGCTGTTTCTATTTTCGGTGCTGTCCCGATCAGCGAGGAGGTGACGATATAAATGTTTGATTACTCAGCAATGACTTACGATGCGATCCTTGAGAGATGTCTCAGTCGCGTACCTGATAATTTGGACAAGCGAGAGGGTTCAGTTATTTACACGGCCATTGCTCCAGCAGCTGCCGAGTTAACTATGCTGTACTCGATCTTGTCTACCGAGATGGATCGGGCATTCCCTGATACCGCGACCGGCTTGGATCTAACCAACAAGGCTAAGGAGCGCAGTGTATTTCGTTTGCCAACAACAGCCGCAGTACGGAAAGGTGTATTTGCTGGGGCTGAAATACCGATCGGGTCACGCTTTTCGGGCGGAGATGTGAATTATGAGGTTACTGCTAAGATCGCTGACGGAGAGTATCAGTTGACCGCAGAGGAGCTAGGAGATATCGGTAACGTGTATACCGGCATCTTATTACCGATCGATTACATTAATGGGCTGACTAGTGCCGCTCTCACCGATGTGCTCATATATGGCGAGGATGAAGAATCTGACGAATCATTAAGAGCAAGATATTATGATTCACTCAACACAGAGGCATTTGGCGGTAATGTTGCGGACTATCGGGAGAAGCTGGAGAAGATGCAGGGAGTGGGCGCATGCAAGGTATTCCCAGTCTGGAATGGCGGCGGGACTGTCAAGCTTGTCATCACTGACAGCGCAGGCGGTGTACCGTCTGCTGAACTGATAGCGACTGTGCAAAATGAGATTGATCCACCAGGCTTCGAAGGACAAGGCAAGGGATGGGCACCGATTGGTCATACGGTCACGGTTGAAGGTGTGACAGGATTGACCATTAATGTTGCATTTCAGCTGACAATTGAACCGGGCTACAGTTGGGATGGCGTTAAAAGCAAAGTAACCACTGCTATACAGTCATATCTTAGTGAAACGATTAGCGGTTGGGCTAATGAAGAAGCTATCGTGCTGCGCATTAGCCAGCTTGACGCTAAGATACTAGCCGTGACAGGTGTATTAGATATTGTCAGCACTTCACTCAATGGGTCAGCCCAAAACTTAGTGCTGCAAGCTACGCAGATACCGCTTCTAGGGACGGTGAGCAACAATGCTTCGTGATTATTTGCCCAGTTACTTACATGAGATTCAAGAACTAAGCGTAATTACAGAAGTTGAACAGCAGGAGATTAATGTTGTAACTGATGCGATTAATAAAATAGCACAAGATTTTTCAGTCTTTACTTTAAGAGAACGAGGTATCATTCGCTGGGAGGGGATACTCAGCATTGCTGGTAAGATTGCTGATGACATAGACTCTCGACGGTTTCGTATTATCAGCCGCATACTCGAGCAGTTGCCAATCACGAAGCGCTCGTTATATACGCAGTTAGAGACGTTGTGCGGGAAAGATGGATTTACGTTAGAGATTAACGGTTCGGACTACACAATGCTGATTAAAGTAAACTTGATCTCAAAGTCAGCTTTCCAGGATGTAACCTCACTTATCCACCGGTCTATACCAGCTAATATCTTAGCACGGGTGCAGATAATGTATAATTCGCATGCAACGTTGAATAAGTTCAGCCATGATCAATTAGCCGCAAAAACACATTGTGAAATAAGAAATGAGGTGCTTTAATGCCAACTTCAACTACTAATCTGGGGTTGAAACTACCAGAAGATAGTGATTTCTATGATATCAGAGTCTTGAATGGTAACTTTGAGAAGATAGATGACATGTTTGGCAATAAGTCTGATCCACTTACACTGGCTCCAGGTACATCTACGGTTACCGTCGAACATGACACACCATTCATACTCGAGTCAATTACGGGACGAACGGAGTTGCGGGATGGAGTCGGTATCGTCAACGTTAAAAATCCATACGCAATAGTTACAGGAGGAAACTTACTACCAATCACTTACGACTTTGTTAATAACGTTAACAGAGCAACTATAACAGGCGAGTATACTTTCGAGTTTTTAGCCAAGCTTGCTACGGATAATATAGGACTTTTCTATGACTTGGAAGTCGAGCCTAATAAAACATACTATGTACGAACAGAGTGTTCCAACCCAATAGGAACTGTGAGATTCGAGTACTATAAAGATATGGCGAGTGCGGGAAGGATAGAGAACTTCCTTAAACCTCGGACATATCATAAAGCAAATGAACACAACTATGTTGCTATGCCGCCGAATTGCGGGTGTGTCCGCATCTATATATCTAATGAGCAAGAAAATGAAGTCTTCGCTACTGGTGAATATCGATTCAGTAACTTCATAATGGTACAGAGTGAAGTCCCAAAAGAGTTTAGACCTCAACAGAGAAGCATGTTTGCAGTAGGATGTGAGCTCATGTCTAATCCTATCGACGGAACAAAAGCAGATATGCTATATGTAGGTGACGATGGCCAACCTTATGTGCGTAAACTTTGGGACAAGGTATCTATAGATACCGACATAATACAAGCTGAGGGTATCGGATTTGTACAGACAGGGTTTAAGGTTCTTCCATTACGTCTTAAGGATTTAAGCTTGTTATTCAACAAAAGCACACGTCATATGACGAAGTACACTGGTTTACCTCTTACACATCTTGATGTTGCCGCATCTGCGAATTTTACAGCACCAGATCAATTCTTTGTTAATAACTCAGATTTACGCATTACAGTGAGAAATTCGGAGACAGGTTTTGGAGAGTCCTATAACCCTTCACCTGAGGAGGTAGCAGCATTTATTCTTGGTTGGAGAATTAACACGTTTGATAACGGATACAATTCGTTGTTCAATGGTACTGGTATAAGAGAATGGCACAAGATAGACTCAGCAACGGGCGAACCTATACCGAACACGGGTATTAGAACACTACCGACAGCAACGCATGATAAGTGGAAAAAGTATCAACTACAATACTTAAAAGCAATACCAATTACAGAACCTGTAGCCAACTATGAGTTTGGAGCAACTCTCTGTGCAGGATCAAACCAAGTTAAGGTAGGTAGTGGTATTGTGCTTAGAGAGCATGTCATACCAAAACAGGGCGGAGACAATAAGTACTATCTGCACTCACGAGTACACTACAGTCAACCAAAACACCTTGTAAAGAACATTCTTCAAACGTATCGGAATAATAAAGAAGACCATAACTGGAACTATTATAATTCCAATGTGTACACCGACTATGGAATACGGAATGGGGAATGTTTAACTCCCAACTTTGACACGTCCGCTGTGTACAACTTCACATATTTTATGTTAGATCCAACACTCTCAAGGCCTTTGGTTAGTAAGCTATCTACTAACTTGCGTGGTACGCTTACGGACACGGTGCAAAATGTGGCTGATCTACAGAAGCAAATGAGCGTGTTGAGCAATCAGAAATCGGATAAAGATGCGCCGCAGTGGATATGGCCGACATTGCTTAACGGATGGGTAGTAGATATTACTGTAGGGTACTACAAAGATTCTTCTGGAATAGTCAGGTTTGCAGGTAACATCAAAAACGGAACAAATGGTAGTATAGCATTTAAACTACCTGATGGGTATCGCCCTGATAGGATAACTCAAACACCTGCTGCATCTTACACAGGCAGTACTTGGAGTCCTTGTGTCATATCAATAGATGTTGATGGTAGCGTGTATATCGACAATAGCGGCACACCAGTAAAAATAACTTTATCAGGAGTATCATTCTTGGCTAAATAGTAGAGGTGATTAATTTGAAAGAAGCGTTTATAACAGACTTAAATGGTAGCTTTGGTGAGCCAACATTAGTTGCAGACTCTGCCAATGGAGTATACCCGCAATATACCACACCGCCGCGGGCGTACGACGAACAAGGCAACCAGATAAGCGATCCACCGCAACCAGTTTTGAGTGGCTACATTATTGCTGTACCGATGCCGCATGGACTCTATGAGCCAATCACATTTGATTTGGAGGAATATAAGGCGACTGATAAATCCATAAAAGGATTCAACCCATCGGTATTTTGGAGTGGTGGACAAGCTCCAGAACCAGTATCAGAAATGCCAAGAGAATTAGAGTTATTAGGCGAGCAGTTGGTACAACAGGAGCTAATCACATTGGATCTAAAGCAGCAGTACGATGCACTTGGCGGTCAAATCGTAGGTATGGAGCTAAGACTATTAGAACTGGAGGCGAAGTCAGATGTTTAATAGTGATTTTGAACGTTTACAGTACTACTATAACAAAGGATGGGCAAAGGAGCCGCAGCTTCGGCAATATGTTGCATTTGGCGTGATAACAGCCGAGCAATATACGGAGATCACCAATAAGCATTACTAAGCGCGGCCAAAACGGTAGGCGCTATTTTTATGCCCTCGATCACTGGTCGGGGGCTATTTACATTCCTTATAAGGTGGGAAGAATATGAAAGAAAATACGTTCAGCGCTGTGGTGGCTTCGATCGGCACGATCGTAAGCGTGTTCCTTGGCGGGTGGGATATCGCGCTCAAAATACTCGTGTTTTGCATGGTTGCTGATTACCTGACAGGGATTCTAGGCGCCATACATAATAAGTCGCTCAATAGCGAGATTATGTTTTGGGGCGGTGTCCGCAAAGCTATCGTATTCGTGGTCATAGCGTTGGCAGTGATGCTGGATGAAATGATAGGCAATGAGACACCGATATTCCGCACACTAGCATTGTATTTTTACATTGGCCGCGAGGGATTGAGCATTGTCGAGAATCTAGGGGTATTAAAGGTGCCGCTGCCAGCGTTTCTCAAGAAAGTGCTCGCACAACTTCAAGAGAAAGGAGATGGTGAACAACATGAAGCCAAATGATTTCATCTCCAAGATCGCTGCCTATGCGGTGGCGGATATGCGACGTTCGAGCATCCCCGCATCGCTGACGATCGCGCAGGCGATACTGGAAAGCGCATGGGGAGAATCGCAGCTGACGAAGCAGGGGAACAACCTGTTCGGCATTAAAGGTGTTGGCACTGCTGGGAGCGGAGAATATAGAACAGCAGAGTATAAGCCGAGTGGCGACAAGTATTACATCATGGCACAGTTCCGTCACTACCATAACTGGGGCGAGAGCATCACGGATCACAGCAAGCTGATACTAAACGGCACGAGGGACAAGCCCAACCGGTATCACGGTGTGCTGGGAGCCGACTACAAGACGGCTGCGTATGCGATCCATGCAGGCGGGTATGCGACCGATCCGGAATATCCGAAATTACTGATCGGCTTAATCGAGCAATACAAGTTATATGAGTTTGATATTGGGAAGGAGAACGACGCATTGAAGTTAACTGATAATCAACGTGATATGCTGGTGGAGACGCTGACCGAATTTAACCGCAAAGGAATCATAACAGACGCAACGTGGGTCGAAAAGGCCAAGAAGGGAACGCTCACCATTTCGGAGTTGACGTGGTTGAATACGATCATCTTGTTCCGCAGTATGAATTAAAATAGCTTGATAGGAAGCAGAGCAGTAAAGAGATATAGCCCACAGCGTATATATAAATACGAATAATTATCCGTGCATTGTCTCGTCTCTGAATCCTGTCAATCCAATTGTAAGCCATTCTTTTAAAAGTGCATGACGTATCTTCCTCTAGGACACCTCTTCATCTTCTGTGCAATACCCATTAAAACCTTCTGCAATTACCACAGTAACAATTCTAAGCATATGACCTCATTTTAAAAAGAAACCAGAAAAGCCAATAAATCAGAACATATGTTCATATTATAATACTATGAAGACAAATTTTCAATATTGAATAAGAACATACATTCGTATATATTGTAATAACAGCGTAATGATTCGAAAGTAATCCATACTTGTACGATATATTAGATGCATCATATGGTTAACAACCTGCTAAAGGAGATAGGGGCATGAGCAATGACAAGTTGCCGGATTGGATACAACCGCTTGTTGAGAAGAGAGCCGAGGAAGTAACTAATGAGGCATGTGAAAACGATGCAATGTTCTATATTTCCCATACAAGATTATTTGAAAAGGTACTCCGCCAAGCACCAATAGTTGTGAAGGAAGTGCTGATCTTAGAGGAGATGTACTCTGCAAGGTATGATCTGGTTGGGGAAGCATACAAGAAAGGCTTTATAGATGGTTATAGGAACAACAGACAAGAATAATAACTGATAACCTTGTGGAACAGAGGAATTCGCACATCTAGAAATGATAGCGACTATGGTCTACAAATTAACGAAAGATGCCACTCCTCAGCAAATGGAAGCAGCGGGGTTAGGCGCACACTACGCTGCTCATGATAACGCGCTGTACTACGAGAATGCAGGAGGAGTACCATGGACAGCGTCATACATCCAAGCCAAGGGCGATCCACTCGCGGATCTTTATGAAGATATCGCGGCTGAGGAGAAGGCGCGCGCCACTTATCAGTGGCTGATCGATATGACGGATGACGTGGATCTGCAGGACAGTTTGAAGTATTTGCGCCAGCGGGAGATTGTTCACTCGCTTCGTTTTCGGGAAGCGGTCGAGATCATTAAGGAGGAGCGGGGAGTGCGGCGATACTTCTAGGCGGCGAAGGAGGATTGCGTAGCATAATTGAGGAAATGCAGGAGGATAGCAATCTTAGCTGGTATTGAATTGAGCTCCAAGCGATTTAAAACGGAAAAATCCGAACGGCAGCGATAAATAAGGGATATGTCCTGTGTTGACCCCATATACATTATGGTATAATAACAATAACCGAGGGAAACCTCAAAACTAAATCGAAAGGATCAGGATACCAATGCGTCCCCGAAGGATGATGCCCCAAAGGACAATCTGGAAACGTTATGATCTTTCCTACACTTAGCTCCTCTCGCAGCAAGCAAACTGTCACTTGATGGTACGACTAACTGCGGAGAAGGATGAGTGGGACAAATGAATCGAAGGAACGTTCGAAGGACAATGTCCTCGCTTCGTACTCTCACAGTTGGTTTCAAACTGCAAACGAGAGGTTACGAAGATGAGGAAAAACGAAGCATTACGCAATTTTTGTTGGATGATGTTAGGATCAATGTTATTGGCTTTCAGTTATTATCACATTAATTTTCAGAACAATTTAGCTGAAGGCGGCTTTGTAGGATTGGCGCTGATCGGAAAGTATACGTTCGATTGGTCGCCTGCGATTACGGTATTATGTTTGGATATTCCCGTATTTATCGTGGCTTGGTTCTTGAAGGGCCATAAGTTTATTATGAACACAGCCTTGGCAACCGGCGTATTCTCACTGACCTATGAGTTATGTGAAAGGTATTCAACGCTAGTCATTGACTTGAGTTCAAGCATGCTGCTTGCAGCAATACTCGCTGGAGTTCTAACTGGCTTCGGAGCTGGTATTGTACTGCGACACGGCGGCGCTACAGGCGGCGACGATATATTGGCGCTGTATGTCAGCAAGGTGACGAAGCTAAGTGTCGGCACCGTATTCATTCTGTTTGACGTTGCGGTATTGTTAGTATCACTAGCATTTCTGCCGCTTATGGATACATTGTATACGATTCTATCCGTAAGTATTGCTGGTCAGGTTATTACGTGGACTGTACAGTTTGGCGTACATCGCCGTCCTGTCATTGCCGTTAAGCCTGCGCCTAAGGCACAGCATCAACATGGATAATGAATTGAGGAACCGTTCGATTTCTTTCCGAAGGAGAGAGACCGAACGGTTCCTTTTGGTTTACGGCGATTGACATATGTTTGACAAGTGACCTCTAGGAATAGATGGAAAATGTGAAGTATGATAGAGACAGTGCGATGCGACAAAAGAGCAAGAGGAGATATCCTAGATGCATAATCTATTAATCGTTGAAGACGATCCAGCATTGAATAACGGAATTTGCTTTGCCTTGCGCCAACAGGATATGACACTGCATCAAGCCTATACGATGGAACAGGCGAAGGAACTGCTGACTAAGCAGGAAATGGATCTGATTCTGCTGGATGTGAATTTGCCGGACGGTAGCGGCTTTGAGCTGTGTCAGGACATTCGCAAGCGTTCGGCTGTGCCGATCATATTCTCAACGGCCAATGATATGGAGATTGACATCGTGACCGGCTTGGAGCTTGGTGGCGATGATTACATAACGAAGCCTTTTAGCCTTATGGTACTGCGAGCGAGAGTGATGGCGATGCTGCGGCGGGGCGGCCAGTCGATAGAGACGGTGTCCAGGAAGATTGTCATAGACGAGTTTGTATTTGACTTTGACGCGATGGATTTCAGCAAGCGGAAGCAGACGCTGTTACTCAGCAAGACGGAACAGAAGCTGTTGAAGGCGCTCGTGAGCAATCGGGGCCATGTGATGTCTCGTTCGCTGCTCGTAGATAAGATCTGGACAGATGGCGCGGAATACGTCGATGAAAATGCATTGACGGTGACGATCAGCAGATTGCGCAATAAGCTAGAGGACTATCCGGCGAAGCCGCGATATATTCAGACCGTGTATGGGCTTGGCTATACATGGGCGTATGAATGAGGCTGCACATATGAACAAGACGACTCATTCCTTATTTACAGCAACTTATATTGTATTCGGCTGTTTACTAGGCACAGTGTCTGCTCTGTTTGCACTCTACATGTGGCTCATGATCCAGCGGCAGGGCGATGTCACGATGATGCCTGTATGGTTGTATATCACAGCGGTAGCTGTGCTTGTCATAGCGTTAATCTTGGTGTTGAAAATGAAGCTTGCCCGCGTGGTCGATCAGCTTGACGATATGATGGAGCACGCATTGCGGTACAAGCAAGTTGATGTATCCTACGATGAGACCAGCCTATCTGCGCTTGAGAATAAGCTGTGCCGCGTGCTTGAGATCTCAAGGGCGTCATCAAGCGCTATCGAGGAAGAAAAGAACAGCATCAAGAGTCTGATCTCCGACATCTCGCACCAGACGAAGACTCCGATCGCGAACATCGTGCTGTACGCACAGCTGCTGCAGGAGCATGACTGCTTGGATGAGTCCGCTGCGCAGCTCGTTGATGAAATTGCGGCACAATCGGACAAGCTCAGCTTCTTGATTCAAGCGCTGGTGCATATGTCGCGCCTGGAAACAGGGATCGTGAATGCGCAGGTGAAGCGGACGGCTCTGTATGATGTGATCGCGCAGGCCGTCGCGACGTATGCGAGTGAAGCAGAGAGCAAGCAGTTGGCGCTTCGGTTCGACTGTGATCGAGATATCATCGCACAGCTGGATCCGAAGTGGACGGCGGAAGCGATCGGGAATATCGTCCATAATGCGGTGAAGTATACGCCGAATGGCGGAAATGTTGAGGTAACTGTTGAGCAGTATGAGCTGTTTACCCGCATTAACGTGGCAGATAACGGAATGGGTGTAGAAGAAGGAGAGATTAATAAGCTGTTTCAACGTTTCTACCGCAGCAGACAGGCTGCACATATGGAGGGCGTGGGGCTTGGCTTATATCTGGCAAGAGAAATCATTAACGCACAGGGCGGATATATCAAGGTGAGCTCACGTGTTGGACAAGGCAGTGTGTTCTCGGTGTTTCTGCCGAATTAAGACGGGGATAACTAAATATTTCAATACCATTATATTTCAGAAATACGATCGAAAGGGTTGAGGACTATAGTCTAAGCATGAGGTGTTTAGACTATTTGGGTTGGAGGAATGACAGTTGAGTATATTGCAGACGGTTGAGCTGAAGAAGCAGTATGGACACGGGAATACGGCTGTAAAGGCGTTGGACGGGATCAGCATCGAAGTGGAGCAGGGCGAATATGCAGCGATTGTAGGCACGTCTGGGAGCGGGAAGTCTACACTGCTGCATATGCTGGGAGGACTCGATAGAGCGACTTCAGGCAAAGTAATTGTGGACGGCAAGGAGCTGTTTGCGCTCAATGATCAGGAACTGACGATATTTCGCCGCCGGAAGATCGGATTCGTATTCCAGAATTACAATCTCGTGCCCGTGTTGAACGTATACGAGAATATCATTCTGCCGATCGAGCTCGACGGCAATAAGGTGGATACGAGTTATGTGGACGAGATCGTACATATGCTGGGCATGGAGAGCAAGCTGAACAGCCTGCCGAACCAGTTGTCCGGCGGACAGCAGCAGCGAGTGGCGATTGCGCGCGCACTGGCGACCAAGCCTGCGATTATACTGGCGGATGAACCGACAGGCAACCTCGACAGCAAGACAAGTCAGGATGTGCTTGCACTGCTGAAGACGACAAGCCACAGATTCCAACAGACGGTCGTGATGATCACGCATAATGAGGAGATGGCGCAGACCGCAGACCGCATCATCCGCATCGAAGACGGCAAGGTGGTCACAGAGGCGGTGAAAAGGTAATGCTTGCAACGCCGAATAAACAAGCGATTAAGAAGCTTTCTATTAGAAGCCTAAGAGCGAACCGCATGCGCAACTGGTTTGCGATTGTGGCGATTGCTCTGACGACCATGCTGTTTACGAGCCTATTTACGATTGGCGCAAGCATGCTGGCATCCGTCGAGCAGAGCACGATGCGGCAGGTCGGTACTAGCGCGCATGGCGGCTTTAAGTACTTAACAACAGAGCAGTATCAGAAGCTGAAGGATCATAAGCTCATTAAAGAGCTGGGTCTATCTGTGATGGTGAATGTCGCGGAAAATGAACAACTGATCAAGCGATCTACCGAAATCCGATATGCGGATGAAACGTATGCGAAATTTATGTTTGCTCTGCCGACGACGGGCAGAATGCCAGAGCAGCCTGATGAGATTGCCACGGATACACTCGTGCTGGATCGATTGGGAATTCCGCATGAAGTCGGACAGAAGGTGAAGCTAAAGTATACGATCGATGGGCAACAAGTGCAGAAGGAATTTGTGCTAAGCGGCTTCTATGAAGGAGACATCGTCATTCCTGCAAGCATGATCTGGGTGTCGAAGAGCTTTATTGAACAGGAATTGGCAGGGATCGATCAGTCGCGGGCTAGAGATGGTCAGTCTTATACGGGATTGTTATTTGCAGATGTGATGCTGGACAATTCCGTTAACATCGAAGGCAAGTTGAACCGCATCTTGGAGGATAACGGCTTCACGGAGCGGGACATCCCAATAGGAGTGAACTGGGCATATGCGCCGACGCAAATGACGGTGGACATCGGCATGATAGCGGGCGTTGCAGGCGGAATCTTGCTCATCATGCTGAGCGGATATTTAATCATTTATAACATCTTCTACATTTCCATAGCAAAGGATATTAAGTTCTATGGACTTCTCAAAACGATCGGTACGACTCCGAAGCAGTTGAAGAAGTTGGTGCGGCGTCAGGCGTGGCTGCTATCCTGTGTCGGCATCCCGTTAGGTTTGCTGGCGGGATATGCAGTCGGGGCAGCGCTTGTGCCGGTCGTGATGCAGATGATGACGATGTCGCATGTGGGAGTCTCGATCCATCCGCTCATTTTTGTTGGCTCGGCGTTATTTGCCCTGCTGACGGTGTTCATTAGCTGCAATAAGCCGGCCAAGACAGCTGCAGGAGTATCGCCGATTGAGGCGGTTCGCTATACCGATGTGAGCGGGGCGAGTCGGAAAGGGCTGAAGAAGTCGATCAGCGGCGCGAAGCTTCATCGCATGGCGTTCTCGAACGTATTTCGCAACAAGAAGAAGGCAATGATCGTGCTCTCTTCCTTATCGCTTAGCATCATCCTGCTCAATAGCGTCTACACAATGGTAACAGGGTTCGATATGGACAAGTATCTGGAGACCGAAATGCAGACTGACTTCGTGATCGGAGATGTCGGCTTGTTCAACGTGAATATCGGCTTCAATGGTCAGGATACGGTGACAGAGGAGCTAGTGGCAAGTCTCGCTGCGCGCGACGGGGTTGAGGATATAGGGAGTGTGTACTTTACCGCAGGGGAGCATCCGATAACGGGTACAACGCGAGAAAGCTTTCAACGTCTGATCCCTAAGCTGCTGTCGCATCCAGAGCGCGATATGCAATATTCCGTGGACACGGTGCTTGCTGTTAAGAAGATGCCGATGAAGCTTCATGGTCTTGATGAATTTGCAGCTGAGCATCTAGAGATTAAGAAAGGAACCTATGACGCCGAGAAGTTCAAGTCCGGAGATTATATCGTCGTCATGCCTAACTATGAAGATGAGGACTTGGTTGAGAGTATCTACGAGATCGGGGATCAGGTCACGCTAGCACTTGAGAACGGTGAGGAAAAGACTTATGAAGTCATGGCGCTGGGCACGATTCCGCACAGCATGTCATCCAGATGGACGAGTATGTTAGGTATGGAATTCTTCCTGCCTGCAACGGAATTCAAGCATCAAGTCAGCCATCCGACGATTATGACAACGGTATTTGACGTTACGGATGAACAGACGGAGGCGATGGAACAGTACCTTGCTCATTATGTCGACAAGGTTGATCCTATGCTGGACTATGAATCCCGCGCAACCTATGCGGAAGAGTTCAAGAGCATGCAATCAACCTTTACAGGAGTAGGCTACACGCTAAGCAGCAGCATCGCCTTGATCGGCATCTTGAACTTCATCAATTCTATGGTGACGAGCATCATTTCCCGCCGCAATGAAATTGCGATGCTGCAGAGTATCGGAATGACGAATCGCCAGGTGAATAAGATGCTCATGTTTGAAGGCTTATACTATGCGTTGCTGACGCTTGGAATCGTCTGTACGTTCGGCATGCTGCTGACTTATTTCGGTGTATCGGCCTTTGCAGGTCAATTCTGGTTCTTCAGCTATCACTTTACGGTATTGCCAATTGCGATATGCGCGCCGCTCTTGATAATGATTGCGCTGGCAGTGCCTATGCTCAGTTATCGTACGGCGAGCAGGATGAGCATCGTGGAGCGCTTGCGAGAAATGGAATAGCATCTGGTAGTTGGAGATGTTGCGGACACAGGAGACGCTATTCATGAAAATAGACAGCATTTTTCGAGTTTGGTGGACACAGAAGCCGTTATTTAGCTCAAATCGGGTAGTTTCATGCTGATGTGATGCAAATAACGGAACCACGGTCCGCTTTACCGAAAAAATAGCGTTTTTGAGGCTAAATAAGGTACCGTGTGTCCGCATGAATCGCATCCGATGCATGCAACGCTATCATTTCTACGGCTGAAGCCCGTTGTATAATACGAAGCCGTTCCCTGAAGTCAATGGGAACGGCTGTTAGGTTTGCAGCAGCATGTTATGCAAATGTGCTGCCGCAAAGGATAAGGGTGTTCTTTTGCGTTTAATAATACCTATTTTGCGCGGAGGCAGAGGGTTCTGAAGTTGAATTTCATATAGTGAATTCCCGATTAACTCTTGAGCAATAAATTCCTTAATGACACAAGCGATGCCAAACCCGCTGCGCGCGAATTCGATCAGCAGATCCACACTCCCTAGTTCAATCTCCGGCTTAATTGTCAAACCTTGCTCAAAGGCGATCTCATCTAGGTAGGCGCGGGTACGGCTGCCCTTTTCCAGCAGCACAACGGGATAAGTAAGCAATTGTTCCAGAGAGATAACGGTCTCCGACAATTGTTTGTAGCTCTCTCCCGCGATAAAGCAGTCATGGATAGTCATTCCCTCCTGAATCTCAATGTTCGGATCGGACAGGGGAAGATTCACGATGCCGAGATCAATCTTTCCTTCCTTCAAGAGAGAGATCGTTTCAGCGGTTGTGCGGTTGATAACCTGAATCTTGATGCTAGGAAACGATTCGTGATAAGCCTTCAGATGCGGCAGGAGGTAGTGTTTGCACAGCGTATCGCCAGCCCCGATCTTGACTTCTCCGCTAATGAGCTCGTGCATCTCGCCAATCTTCCGTTCACCTTCAAGAATAAAATGATATGCCTGCTCAATATAAGTGAAGAGCATGCCACCTTCGGCAGTTAGGGTAACACCCTTAGAAGTTCGGATAAACAGCGGACCGCCGAGCTTGCTCTCCAATTGCTTAATCGCATGGGTAACGGCTGGCTGTGTAATAAACAATTCCTCTGCGGCTTTGGATAGGCTGCCTGTCTTAGCCGTGAAATAAAATACCTGATAAAGGTCCATATTATGGATCATCTTATTCACCTCAAAGTGTTATAATCCACATTTATAACTGCTATTATAAATATTAATTTTTTTAATGATGCAATGTTTATTATACTTGAAGGCAGAACAATATTCCAACAGCGGAGGCATGTGAATATGACAATTACAGCTATAGTAGGCGCTAACTGGGGCGATGAAGGAAAAGGGAAGATCACGGATGTGCTGGCAGCGCAATCTCAATATGTGGTTCGATATCAGGGAGGAAGCAATGCGGGGCATACGATAATTAATCATTATGGAAAATTTGCTCTGCATCTGCTGCCGTCGGGTGTATTCTATCCAGGAGTTACGAACGTGATTGGCACAGGTGTTGCCTTGAATATTAACAACCTGCTGAGTGAACTAGGCGAATTAGCGAAGCGTGGCGTGCCTACGCCGAATCTGAAGGTTTCCGACCGTGCGCAGATCGTGCTTCCTTATCATATCTTGTTCGACGAGTTAGAAGAGGAACGGCTCGGAGACCGCAAGTTCGGTTCGACGAAACAGGGAATTGCTCCATTCTATGCGGACAAATATGCGAAGCTTGGAGTTCAGGTTGCGGATCTATATGATGAAGCACGCCTTCGTTCAAGGCTCAGCACTTCATTAGAAGCGAAAAATGTACTCCTGCAGCACCTCTACAACAAGCCTGCCTATGACATCGAGAACCTGGTTGCGGATTTGCTGAAGCAAGCGGAACTCTTGAAGCCATTTGTATGCGATACGACGGAGCTTCTTAACCAAGCTCTGCAAAGAGGAGAGAACATCGTAGTTGAAGGACAGCTGGGCGCGCTGCGAGATCCGGATCACGGCATCTACCCATATTCGACATCTTCTTCAACATTAGCGGGATTTGCAGCCGTTGGAGCGGGTGTTCCACCACAAGCGATTACGAGAGTCGTTGCTGTTACGAAAGCATATTCGAGCTGTGTAGGGGAAGGACCATTTGTAACGGAAATAGCAGGTGAGGCTGCTCATGAGCTGCGGAGACGGGGCGGAGATGCGGGCGAATTCGGCGCTACGACGGGACGAGCAAGAAGTGTAGGCTGGTTTGACGCAGTAGCAACCAAGTATGGCTGCAAGGTTCAAGGGGCAACGGAGGTTGCTTTGACGAACCTGGATGTGCTGGGGTATCTGGATGAGATTCAAGTATGTACGGCATATCAGATCGGGGATAAGCAAACGACGGTATTCCCGGTAACTTCGCAATTAGCTCTGAGCAAACCAGTATATGAGACACTTCCAGGCTGGAAATGCGATATTTCACATATCCGATCCTTCGAGGAGCTTCCTGAGGAAGCGAAGCAGTATGTTCAATTTCTAGAGAAGGTAATTGGCGTTCCAGTACGCTGCGTGTCCAACGGACCGAAACGTGAACAGATTATGAGTCGATAATAGATCATGAATGTTCGAAATTAGTTAGGCGGATTTGTTTCATCTGAATTGAATTATACGGTTGCAGTTGTTAAAATGGGATTAGCATATGACTATGTGTGACTGGCGGAGCATGGGGAACCATGAGGGAGCACATAGATAATCAGCCGTACGCCTGGGCAGAGGTAAGGGGAGCGATCCCCTTGCCTCTTTGTGTTTACTTCCACAGGAGAGGGCGGATTAGATGAGTACAGAAGCGTTGATTCTGGATGGCAATCGAGTAGCGGCAAGTATAAAGGAGAAGCTGGAGGAGCGAGTGGCCCGGCTCTCGGAGCGGGGAATCATTCCATGCTTAGCGACGATATTGGTGGGTGAAGATCCTTCATCTGCCACATATGTACGAATGAAAGGAAATGCGTGCAAACGCCTGAATATGCAGTCCATACGGGTTGAGCTGCCAGAGAGCACGTCGACCGATGAATTGATTGCGGCGATAAACACATTGAATGACGATCCTAGTGTTCACGGCATTCTGCTCCAGCATCCTGTACCCCACCATATCGATGAGCGGGCGGCATTTGAAGCGATTCGCATTGATAAGGATGTGGATGGCGTGACTACGTTAGGCTTTGCGCAAAATGCTTTCGGTTTCGCAGATTACCCGTCTTGCACACCGGTGGCTATTATGGCGATCTTGGACTATTACGAGCTTCCGATAGAAGGCAAGCATGCTGTGGTTGTAGGAAGAAGCCCGATTTTGGGCAAACCCGTATCCTTAATGCTGTTGAATCGCAATGCCACCGTGACGATCTGTCACTCCAAGACGGCAAACTTAGCGGACATCGTTCGTCAAGCTGATATTGTAGTAGCGGCAGTAGGCAAGCCAAAGTTCATTCAAGGGGATTGGATCAAGCCGGGTGCGGTCGTTATGGACGCAGGCTACAATCCAGGCAACGTCGGCGATGTTTACTATGACGCATGCTTGAAGCATGCGAGCGCGATTACGCCGGTACCGGCTGGTGTCGGTCCAGTCACGATCGCTACTCTGCTCAAGCACACGGTTGATGCTGCGGAGAAGCTAGCTTAAACAATATAAGGACTGTCGCTCTGCGCGGCAGCCTTAATTGGTTGTTAGAGAACATGTTATAGAAACTTGTACCCTCTATGGCAATCGGTCCTGAAAGTAAAAACCCACCCATAGGTTGACCGCCGACGGTGGGTTTTGTTTCCATTATAGCTCGAAAGGAAATAGACCATCCAAGCCAATTGTAAGGACCAAGTGTTAGCGCACTTGGTCTTTCTTATTAGTGCGCCCAGCATGGGCGCTATCTATAGGGTTCAAGTCCCGAACAGCGAAGGCAGTAGTAGCTGTAGCTTAAGA